>NZ_SMLC01000039.1 GCF_004349245.1 Actinomadura sp. 6K520
GGAAGGGCGGGCGAGCTTCGGACATGACGGCCTCCTCTGGTTGAGAACGTACGTTCTCGACATCTGCCGCTAACCTAGGGAACGGTCGTTCTCGACGTCAAGGCAGGAGCGATGTGATGCCGGCCGCGATCACGCAGGAGCAGCAGGCCCGGGACCGCGGGGCACTGCTGGACGTCGCCGAGGACCTCTTCTACTCGCGGGGCGTCCAAGCGGTCGGCATGGACGAGCTGCGGGCCGTCTCAGGGCTGCCCCTGAAGCGCATCTATCGCCTCTTCCCGACGAAGGAGTCCCTCGTCGTCGCGATGCTGGAGCGCCGCGACCGGCGCTGGCGGGGGAGCCTGGCGGCCTACGTGGCGAAGGTGCCGGACCCCCGGGAACGCGTGCTCGCGATGTTCGACTGGCTCGGCGGGTGGTTCGCGGAGCCCGGCTTCCGCGGCTGCGCGTGGGCCAACGTCCACGGCGAGCTCGGCGCGTCGTCCCCGGCCATCGCCGCGGCGGTGCGTGCGCACAAGCGGGCGTTCCACGACCAGGTCGTCGAGCTGGTCTCCGCCGTGGCCCCGTCCGCCGCCGAACCGATCCACCTGCTCGCGGAGGGGGCCATCGTGGTGGCCGGCGTCCACGGCGACCCCGCGGCGGCCACCGGCGCCCGAACCGGCGCCCGCGCCCTGCTGGACGGGACCTCCTAGCCATACTCGGCCCCGCCCAACGGACCCCGTGGGGCCTTGGCGCTGGAAAACGGGCTGCTCCGGTGGCCGGCGGTCGGGTAGCGTGCGGGCCATGTCGAGCCCCGAGGCGTCCAGGGTGGGGGCTTTCGGTCACGCCGTCAGCTCCCTGAACCACTGAGCTCCCCGTCCCGCCGCGCCCGCGGCCGGACCGGTGCGCCATCGGGCGCTGACCGCGGTGACGAGACGTCCCCTCTCGTACTCCTCCTCACCTCGGGATCGACTCGATGCCTCTCTCGCTGTACCTGCTCGCCCTGGCGGTCTTCGCCATGGGCACCTCGGAGTTCATGCTGGCCGGGCTCCTCCCGGACATCGCCGCGGACCTCGGCGTCACGGTCGGGGCGGCGGGCACCCTCACCTCGGCCTTCGCGATCGGGATGGTCGCCGGTGCCCCGCTCATGGCCGCGCTCGCCCGCAACCGGCCCGGACGGGCCGCCCTGCTCGGCTTCCTCCTGCTGTTCTCGGCGGCCCACGCCGTGGGCGCCGTCACCACGAGCCTCCCGGTGCTGCTCACGACCCGCGTGCTCGCGGCGCTCGCGAACGCGGGATTCCTCGCCGTGGCCCTGACGACCGCCGCCGCGCTCGTCCCGCCCGGCCGGAAGGGACGCGCGCTCGCCGTACTGCTGTCGGGCACGACGATCGCCACGATCGCCGGGGTCCCCGGGGGATCGGTGCTCGGCACGCTGCTCGGGTGGCGGGCCACGTTCTGGGCCGTCGCCGCGCTCTGCCTGCCCGCGGCCGCCGGCGTCCTCAAGGCGATCCCGGGCCGCCGCGCGGAGCCGGACACCGCCGCGTCGCCGCTGCGCGCGGAGCTCGCCCGGCTCGCGAGGCCGCGGCTGCTGCTCGTCATGCTGCTCGGCGCGCTGGTCAACGCGGCGACCTTCGCGAGCTTCACGTTCCTCGCCCCGGTCGTGACCGGCACCGGCGGGCTGGACGAATGGTGGGTGCCGGTCGCCCTGGTGCTCTTCGGCGCCGGGTCCTTCGCCGGGGTGACCATCGCGGGACGGCTGTCCGACCGCCGTCCCGGCCTGGTCATCGCGGTCGGCGGACCGCTGCTGCTCGCGGGCTGGCCGGCCCTGGCGGTGCTCGCCGGCGAGCCGGTCGCACTGCTGACCCTCGTGTTCGTCCAGGGCACCCTCTCGTTCGCGCTGGGCGGCACGCTGATCACGCGCGTCCTCTACGAGGCGGCGGGAGCCCCCACCATGGCCGGCTCCTACTCGATCGCGGCGCTCAACGTCGGCGCCGCCGCCGGCCCCCTCATCGCCGCGACCACCCTCGGCACCGCGGCCGGCGAACTCGGGCCCCTGTGGACGAGCGGACTCCTCGTCGCCGTCGCCCTGCTCCTGGCGCTCCCCTTCCGCCCCGCGGTCACGGGCGACCAGCGGCACGCGGCGCCGCAGGGCCGCGTAGAGAGGACGCACCCACCACACACCGAAAGCGACCATCACCGCCACTGAGGGATTCGTCCGCGAGGGGCCGACCCGGACGTGCGGGCGAAGCTTGCCCGATCCGGGGCAGCCGATGACTTTCCTCCGCCGCCGAGGTCGGTACAGGCTGCACACAGGCTCCTCGTGGAGGGAGGGAACATGGCGCTGGACCTCTTCGCCGGCATTCCCGTCACCGACTACAACGCGGCGCTGCCGTGGTACGAGCGGTTCTTCGGCAGGGAGCCGTCGTTCCTGCCGAACGACGTCGAGGCCGTGTGGGAGGTGGCCGAGCACCGGTACGTCTACATCGTCCAGGACCCGGACCGCGCGGGGCACGCCCTGGTGTTCTCGTACGTCGACGACCTCGACGAGCGGGTCGGGGCGATCACCGCACGCGGAACCGAACCCGCGGATCGCGAAACGTACGGGAACGGCGTGACGAAGGTGATCTACCGGGACCCCGACGGCAACGAGATCAGCCTCGGCGGCGGGCCGGGCTGAGCCCAGGAGATCCCGACCCCGTCGACCCAGGCGGCTCAGGGCGTTTCAGGGCGTCAGGACGCCGCGTCCGGTGGGCGAGTGGGCGCCCTGGCGGGCCTCGTTGCCGCAGTGGCGGCAGATCACCATCGGGCTGACCGGGTTGCCGCAGGAATGCTGCCAGCGGACGGGCGGGTCGTCCGCGTGCAGGTGGCGGTCGCCCCACTTCATCAGCATGAGCAGGACGTCGCTCAACTCGACGCCCGCGGCGGTCAGGTGGTACTCGTAGCGGGCGGGCCGGTCGCTGTAGCGCTCGCGGCGGATGATGCCGTTCGCCTCCAGTTTGCGGAGGCGGGAGGTGAGGATGTCGCGCGACGCCCCGGTGTTCCGGGCGATCCGGTCGAAGCGCCGCACCCCGTACACGAGTTCGCGGATCACGAGCAGGCTCCAGCGCTCGCCGACCAGATCCAGCGTGTCGGCGACCGAGCACTCGCGCGGATGGGCGTCCTTCGGCATACCACGCAGCCTAATGCGCCGCTCCCGTTGTTCCGTCGGGCCGACGGCCCGCACCGGTCGTGACCGGGCCGGCGGCGGCGTCCCGTCCGGGTCCGCGGGCGGTGCGCCACGGTCCGGTGCGGGCCGGTGGGCGTCCGTGGACGCCGCACCGGCCGCCGTGCCCGTCCGGCCCATGCGTCAGAGTCGCTCGATGACGGTGGCGTTGGCCAGGCCGCCCGCTTCGCACATGGTCTGGAGGCCGTAGCGTCCGCCGCGGTCTTCGAGGGCGTGCAGGAGCGTCGTCATGATGCGGGTACCGCTGGCGCCGAGCGGGTGGCCGATCGCGATCGCGCCGCCGCGGACGTTGACCCGGGCCGGGTCGGCGCCGGTCTCGCGCTGCCAGGCCAGGACGACCGGGGCGAACGCCTCGTTCACCTCGAACAGGTCGATGTCGCCGAGGGACAGGCCGGCCCGCTCCAGGACCTTCCCGGTCGCCGGGATGATCGCGGTGAGCATCAGCAGCGGGTCGTCGCCGGTCACGGCGAACGCGTGGAAGCGGGCGCGGGGACGCAGGCCGAGGCGTTCGGCCACATCGGCGCCCATGACGAGCACGGCGGCGGCGCCGTCGTTGATCGGGGACGCGTTGCCCGCGGTGATCTTCCAGGCGATCTCGGGGAACCGCTCGGCCGTGCGCTCGTCGTAGTAGGCGGGTCCGAGCCCGGCGAGGATCTCCGGGGACGTCCCGGGACGGACGGTCTCGTCCCACTGGCCCGCCCAGGCGACCTCGCGGTCGAACTCGCCGTTCTTCCACGCTTCGGCGGCGCGGCGGTGCGACTCGTAGGCGAAGGCGTCGAGTTCCTCGCGGGGCAGGTCCCAGCGGGCGGCGATCAGTTCGGCGCTGATGCCCTGGCCGACGAGGCCGTCCGGGTACCGCTCGCCGAGCAGCGTCCCGAACGGGTCGGTGCCGGGCAGCACGCTCGACCCCATCGGCACGCGGGACATCGACTCGACGCCGCACGCGATCGCGATGTCGTAGGCGCCGCTCTGCACGCCCTGCGCCGCGATGTGCAGGGCCTGCTGCGACGAGCCGCACTGCCGGTCGACGGTCATGGCGGGGACGCTCTCCGGGAACCCCGCGGCGAGGACGGCCGTGCGGGTGATGTTGAGCGCCTGGTCGCCGACCTGGGTGACGACGCCGCCGACGACGTCGTCCACCTGGGCCGGGTCGACGCCCGCGCGTTCGACGAGCGTCTGCAGCGTCCGGGCCAGCAGGTCGGCCGGGTGGTCGTCGTGCAGCGTCCCGTTCGGTTTGCCCTTGCCCACCGGGGTGCGCACGGCCTCCACGATCACCGCGTCGCGCATGACTCCCACCTCCGTTGTGTTTTCCAACTCACCACCGGAGTATCCGGTCAGTAAGTTGGAAAACACAACCCACTAGGTGCGTGGGCTGCCTCACACGAGAGAAACCCGGGAGCCCGGCGTATACCGCCGCGACTCCCGGGCCGTCGGACCGCTCAGCGGGAGGGGCCCATACTGTGGTCCGTCTCTTTCCTCCATACGCCGAAGGGCCCCGTGGTGGAGCCGCCCGACAGTGCGAGGTCGGACAAGCGCACCTCCTTCATGCCCTTGA
This sequence comes from Actinomadura sp. 6K520, assembly GCF_004349245.1. GTDB lineage: Bacteria > Actinomycetota > Actinomycetes > Streptosporangiales > Streptosporangiaceae > Spirillospora. The sequence goes on from NZ_SMLC01000039.1 coordinate 4,752, forward strand.
CGTCACGTTCACCTCGGACACTAGCCCCAAATACCCCGAAAAGCCCCCAATGGGGATTCAAGGGCCAGCAAGCATCAGCTGACGGTCGGTGCCCGCTCCCCCGACACGAGGCGCAGCCGCACCACCGTGGGCACCGAGTCACGCTCGAGAGCGGCGCGCAGGCGCGGCACGGCCTCGTCCTGGACGCGCCCGCGCAGTTCGGCGGGGTCCGCGTCCCGCCCGTACGCGATGTTCAGCCACAACTCGGGCGCCCGGGACGAGCCGAGCAGCCGGGCCCGCACGTTCTGGACGCCCGGATACTCGCCGATCTCGGCTTCGAGCGCGCCGGCGATGGCCTTGGCCGACAGCCGCGTCGTCCCCGCCCCGGCGTCCGGCTCCAGCGCCAGGCCGGGGAGCCTCCCGGTGCGTCCCTGGGCGAGCAGCCAGGCGAGCCCGAGCAGCGCCAGGACCACCGCCGCGGCGGCGACGGCCGGCCAGAACCAGTCGTTGTCCTCGGCGAAGCGGCGCGCCCCGGCGGTGAGGACCGGCGCGGACGCCCGCCCGTCACCGAAGGCGCCCAGCCCCCGGGCGAGGCCCGCACCCCCCGCGGCCGTGAGGACGACGCCCGACAGGATCAGCCCGGTGCGGTTGAGGTGCGCGGGTCGGCGGTCCATCACGCCCCCCGGTGCCGCAGCTGCACCCGCACGGACCGGTCGGGCAGCGGCTCAAGCCGGTCGAGACGGTCGTGCACCGCCTCGGCTACGCCCTCGTCCAGCCCCGCGGGCTCGTGCACGGGCGTCTTGGCCACCACCCTCACCCGGCGGCGCCCCAGCCGGACCCGTGTCACACCCGACACGCCCGGCGCCTCCTCGGCCGCCGCGGCCACGGCGCGTTTGAGCCCGCGCCTGCTCACCCCCATCACCAGGCCCGGGTCGTCGCCGTGCAGCGGAACCATCCGGGACCGGCCCGGCAGCAGGGCCGCCAGCAGGAAGAGCAGCCCGAGCAGCGCCAGCGCGGCGAAGATCGCCAGCGCGTACCAGTCGTCCCACTCCGCGTCGTCGACCCACCCGTAGGGGAAGATGCCCGCGGGGCGGTCGAGCAGCGCCGAGATGACCTCGATCGCGGTGAGCACGCCCGCCGCCGTCAGCAGCAGCGCAGCGACCATGGCGGACGGCACCCGCCGGGAGCGGAACACGTGCTTCGCCGCGCGGTCGGCCTTGCGCGAACTGGGCCCCGGCCCTTCCCGCTCGACCGCGGGCCGAAGACCGGCCTGCGCGGTCACCGCACGGTCCTTTCACCGGCGCCCGGAAGGCCCAGCTCGGAGACGTCGATGTCCACCTGCCGGACGGTGAGGCCGGTCAGCTCCGCCACCCTGTCGCGCACGCGCTCGCGCACCCGCCCCGCCACGGCGCGCACCGGCATCGGGTAGGTCACCGACATCGCCACCTTGGCGGTGACGACGTCCCCGTTCACCCGGACCTCGGCGCGAGCCGGGCGGCGCCCCGGGACCGGCACGCCGAGCACCGTCCGGCCGACCCCTCCGGACTCGTCCACCTCCGCCGCGGCCCTGGCGACGATGCGCGCCACGGCCTGCTCGCGGATCGTCGTGGTGCCCCGTTCCCCGTCGTTCATCGCGACCGCCGGCCGGTACCGATCAGCCGCCCGACGTCGAGGTCTCCCTCGATGGCGCGCCCGACCAGGAAGCCGAGCCCGCCGAGGAACAGGACGATGAAGAACGGCCCGAACCCCCCGAACGCGCCGGCGAACCCGAGCGCCACCCCGAAAGCCATTCCGACCAGGGGCCACAGCAGTCTCATGTCCATGACCGAATCCCCCTCACCGCACCTGCCGTTCGTCGGCGAAGTCCCCGATCAGGACGTTCACCCGCCGCCCACCGGCGAGCGGGCGCACCAGCCGCCGGACGTCATCGGCGATCTCCGCACACGGCCGTCCGTACCTGACGACGACCCCGACCTCGACCTCCCCGGAACGCACCGCCACCCCCGCGAGCGGCGGTCCCGGACGATGCGTCGCGATCCAGCCGCGCGGCCCGGAGGTCAGTTCCAGCACGTCCGGGCACCCCAGCGCCGCCTCGCCGACCCGCAGCGCCAGGTCGACGACCGAGGCCCGCTCCCCGCGTTCCACCACGGACGCCTCCTCCAAGACCCCCGGACCGGACCCGCCGGGCGCCTCGTCCGTCCAGGCGATCATCGAACCCGGGGCTCTTCGGACCGCCCGCCCTCGTCGTCGCCGTCCAGGTGGACGTCGTCCACGGTGATGTTCACCTCGACGACCTCCAGGCCGCACATGTGCTCGACCTCGTTGACGACGTTGGCGCGCACCGCGCCCGCGAGGTCCGGGATCGAGAGCCCGTATTCGACGACCAGGTCGATGTCCACGGCGGCCTGCCGTTCGCCGACCTGGACGTCCACGCCCTGGGTGTCGTCGGAAGCCACGCCGGGCACCCGCTCCCTGACCGACCCCAGCGTCCGCGACATCCCCCTGCCCATCGCGTACACGCCGCCGACCTGCCGCGCCGCCATCGTCGCGATCTTGGCGACGACGGTGTCGGCGATCCGGGTCGTGCCGTCCGACGTGACGAGTTCGCTGGAACCGCCGTCAGGGCCCCGCTTGCGCAACGTCCCCGTGGCGCCCTGACCGGCGGCCCGTGCGTCGTCCTGACTCATGCCGTCCCCCCAAAGTCACTGATGTCCGATTCATGCTCGCCGCGCCGCACATGAACCGCCACTTTGGAGAAAGAGCAGGCCAACGTCGATTTACTCGGCGGGTGCGGAGCGGGTGCCGCCGCCGCGGGATGTGGGCCGGGCCTCGCCGGCCGACTTCGTCGCGTGGAACATCGCGCGCATCTTGCGTGCCGCGTCCCCGGGCTTCTTCGGGCCCTCGCCCGTACCGCCCTCCCGCCCGGTGTTCCCGGCCGCCCTGTCCTTGCCCTGCTTGTCGTTCACGACAACACTCCCCCGATGTCGATCACACTCGTCACATGAGTACCCCGTCTACCCGGGGTAGAAGCGCACTTCCGGGCGCCCGACCTGACCGTAGTGCGGGCGGCGGTGCGCGAGGCCGTTCTCCGCGAGGTATTCGAGGTAGCGGCGGGCCGTGACGCGGGAGACGCCGGTGAGGTCGGCCGCCGCGGCGGCCGACAGCCCGTCGGCGGCGCCGGCCAGCACCTCGGTGACGGCCTGGAGCGTCTCGTCGCTCATGCCCTTGGGCAGCGTGCGGTGGCCGGGGGTGCGGAGCGTGGCGAGCATGCCGTCCACGTCGGCCTGGCCGCTGACCTCCCCGGCGCCGACCGCCTGCTCCCGGAACCGCGCGTAGCGTTCGAGCTTGTCGCGCAGGGACGCGAACGTGAACGGCTTGAGCAGGTACTGGACGACGCCGACCGCCACCGCGGACCGGATCACGGCCAGGTCCCGGGCGGAGGTGACGGCGATGACGTCCACGTCGCTGCCCGCGGCGCGGAGCGCACGGCACACCGTGAGGCCGTGGGTGTCGGGGAGGTAGAAGTCCAGCAGGACGACGTCCACGGCGGAGCGCTCGCAGAACCGCAGCGCGTCCGCCCCGGAGTGGACGACGCCGGCGACGGTGAAGCCGGCGACGCGCTCGACGTAGGAGCGGTGCGCCTCGGCGGCGACGGGGTCGTCCTCGACCACGAGCACCCTGATCATGACGCGTCCAGGGGCAGCCGGACGGTGAACACGGCGCCCTCGTCGTGGCTCACCCGGACGTCGCCGCCGTGGCGGCGGACGGCCTGCCCGACCAGCGCGAGGCCGATGCCGTGGCCGACGGGCCCGCCGGACGTCTTGGTCGTCCAGCCGCGCCGGAACATCTCGGGCACCGCGGCCGGGTCCACGCCCGGCCCGCTGTCGGACACCTCCAGCACGAGGGCGCCGCCCTCCTTCCGCGCGCTGACGACCACGCGGGGCGGGCGGACGTCCGCGCCCGCGAGCGCGGCGTCCACCGCGTTGTCGATGAGGTTGCCGAGGATGGTGACGAGGTCGCGGGGCTCGGGCACGCCCTCGATGGCGGTGTCCTCGGTGACGGCGAGCTCGACGCCGCGCTCCCCCGCCTCCGCGGACTTGCCGAGCAGCAGGGCGGCCAGCACCGGTTCCGACACCGACCCGACGACCCGGTCGGTGAGCCGCTGCGCGGTCCGCAGCTCGGCGGTGGCGAACTCGACGGCCTGGTCGGGACGGCCCAGCTCCACCAGCGACACCACGGTGTGCAGCCGGTTCGCCGCCTCGTGCGCCTGCGAGCGCAGCGACTCGGCGAACCCGCGCACGGTGTCCAGCTCGCCGGTCAGCACCTGCAGCTCGGTGTGGTCCCGCAACGTGACGACGTTGCCCATCGCGGTGTCCCGCGACCGGACGGGCTGGGTGTTCACGACGAGCACCCGGGTGTCGGCGACGTGGACCTCGTCCGACCGCGGCTCCGCCGAGACGCAGGTGGTGGCCAGCTCGTCCGACAGCCCCAGCTCCGTGACGTGCCGCCCCCGCGGATCCGGGTCCAGGTCGAGCAGGTCGCGCGCGGCGTCGTTGCACAGGACGACGCGGCCCGAGTGGTCGAGGAGCAGCAGGCCCTCCCGGACGGTGTGCAGGATCGCCTCGTAGTACTCGAACATCTCGCGCAGCTCGCCGGGCGCGACGCCGCGGGTCTGGCGGCGCAGCCGGGCGGCGACCAGGTAGCTGCCGCCCACGCCGACGGCCAGCACCGCGGCGGCGACGACGGCCAGGGCGATGAGCCGCTGCCGCAGCTCGGCGGTGATGACGCGGATCGTGATGCCGACCGCGACCAGGGCCACGATGCGTCCGCCGTCGAAGACCGGGGCGACGGTGCGGACGGACGGGCCGAGCGTCCCCGTGTAGGTCTCGGTGAACGTCAGCCCCGCGAGGGCGGGCCCGGTGTTGCCGACGAACCGTCCGCCGATCCGGGCCGGGTTCGGGTGGGTGTACCGGATCCCGGCCGGGCTCATGATCGTGATGAAGTCGACGCCGGTGTCGCGGCGGACGCGTTCGGCGTACGGCTGCAGGAGCCGGCTGGGATCGGAGGTCGCGACCGCGACGCGGACGTTGTCGGCGTCGGCGATGCTCTTCGCGACCGCCGTCACCGTCTGCGCCGCGGCGTCGTCGGCGGACCGCCCGGCGTCCAGGTAGGCGATGCTCGCGCCCGCCGCCACCAGCAGCCCGACGATCGCCGCCTGCAGCACCAGCAGCTGCCGCGCCACACTCCAGCGGCCGGGGATCGTCCATGCGGGACGCCGCACGCGCGCACCTTTCGTCTCGGCCACACCGTGAACGAAATGTACACAAGGGTGACCGCCGGCTCCGGAACGCGCATAGTCCGGTACGGAACCGAGTCCCTCGCCGAGCAAAGCGTCGACCTGCGCGGCCCCTCCCCCCACGCAGGCGCCCACCGTGTGCATGTGCCCGCTCCGCCGGCACATGGGCGTCTGTCCCAGGGCGCGGGCGCCCGTCCGGAATCAGGAGACTGTGCGGGCCTGATCCGGACGGGCGCCGCCCCTACCTATTGCATTGCCCTTGGCGGTCAGGCGCTGGAGCGCCCTCCCTTCGGCGGGCAATGCGCGCGATCGCTGCATCGCTCCGGCTCGCCCAGGGGCTCGCTGCGCGATCAGGTTTCTCGCTTCGCTCGAAACCTGCCTTCGGACGCGATCGCAATGGTTCGGGTCGTTGCGGGGTTGCGGTGACGGCTGAGGTGGTCGGGTCAGGCGGGTTCCGGTTGGGCGCGGTGGCGGCGGGGCGGGCGCGGGAGGTCCGGGTGGAAGCGGATCACCACCGGCAGGTCGGGCATGCCGACGGCGTCGCGGTAGCGCTCCACCGGGCCCGCGCCCAGTTCGCCGTAGACCTCGCTGATCAGTGTGTCGCCCGCGCAGGCGAGCCGCACCAGCAGGCGGGGCCGGTCGGCCGTGCCCGTGAGGCGGACGCGGGAGTCCCGGACGCCGGGCATGGCGCGCGCGTCCCGGTTCAGGTCGTCCGCGGCCGCACGGGCGCGGATGCGGGTCTCCGGGTCGACGTCCGGCCACCACCGGTGCACGACGCGGCGGACCTGGACGACCAGCCACAGCTGCCCGGCGAGCGCCAGAATCTCCGCGGCGCCCGCGGCGACCGGCAGGAACCAGCCGTGGCCGCCGGTGAACCGGGCGAGCGCGGGGTCGAGCGGCGGGCGGTCCACGACGGCGCCGCCGAAGGCGCCGAGGCCCGCGGCCAGCGCCGCGGCGCCGCAGGCGAACAGGACGGCCCCGGTGGCCGCGATCGCGACGCGCATGTCAGTCCCTCCGCCAGCCGAGCCGGACGTCGATCCGCGGCCGGTTCATCGGCTCGATGCGGTCCAGCCGGGCGTCGATCGCCAGCCGGACGAGGTCCGCGAGGTTCGCCGGGTTGCGGTAGCCGGTGGTGACGCGGACGACGAGGACGCCGCGGAACGGCCCCGGCCCGCGCACGCGGGCGCGTTCGATGCCGGGGACGCCGAGCGCCGCGTCCGCGAGCGTCCGGCGCAGGGCGGTGCGTCCGACGGCGCCCGCCTGCCGCGGGTCGGACCCCGCCAGCGGGACGCCGCGGAGCCGGCCCGGCAGCGCCGCCAGCAGGAACGCGGCACCGGCGAGGGTGATCGCGCCCGTGACCGCCAGGAGGTCGTGCCAGCTGTGCCGCCGGAGCGCGTCCGCCACCGCGGCCACGCCCGGCACGGGGTGGACGGCGGAACCGAGCGCGGCGGCCAGCAGTTCGATGGCGGCGACCCCGCCGGCCGTGGTCACCAGCAGCGCGGCGGCGAAGCCCGCGAACGCGCGGCGCGGCCGGAACTCGCGGACGGCGAGCCGCCGCGCCCGCCGCCTGTTGTGCTCCTCCTCGATCAGGTCCCTGACCAGCGCCTCGGCCATAGCCACCCCCGTGAGCCATCGGCACGTCCGACATCATCACTCATGGTGCGGCAATGTCACGCGGAGTGAAACACGCCATGCCGACATCTCGCGCGTTCGCCGGGTGGCGCGGCCGCGGGTCAGCGGAAGACGACCGTGCGGTCCCCGTTGAGGAGGATGCGGTGCTCGCAGTGCCAGCGGACCGCGCGGGCGAGGGCGAGGCACTCGACGTCGCGGCCGACCGCCACCAGTTCCTCGGGGCTGTGGCCGTGGTCGACGCGGGCGACCTCCTGCTCGATGATCGGCCCCTCGTCCAGGTCGGCGGTGACGTAGTGCGCGGTGGCGCCGATCAGCTTCACGCCGCGCGCGTGCGCCTGGTGGTAGGGGCGGGCGCCCTTGAAGCTCGGCAGGAACGAGTGGTGGATGTTGATGATCGCGCCGGGCAGCTTGGCGCAGAAGTCGTCGGAGAGGATCTGCATGTACCGGGCGAGGACGACCAGGTCGGCGCCGTAGTGGTCGACCAGCGTCAGGATCTCGGCCTCCTGCGCGGCCTTGCCGCCCGGCCCGACCGGCAGGTGGTGGTAGTCGATCCCGTACGACTGGGTGAGGGGGCGCAGGTCGGGGTGGTTGGACGCGACCGCGACGATGTCGATGTCGAGCAGCCCGGAGCGCGTCCGGTACAGCAGGTCGTTGAGGCAGTGCCCGCCCTTCGACACCATGATCAGCACGCGCGGCCGCTCGGCGAGCGCGTGCAGCCGCCACTGCAGGCCCAGCTCCGGCGCCAGGGACGCGAACGCGCCGCGCAGCTCGTCCGGGTCGGTGTCGTCCAGGGCCGCGAACTGCACCCGCATGAAGAAGGTGCCGGAGTCGCCGTCGCCGAACTGCTGGCTCTCCAGGATGTTGCAGCCGCGCTCGGCCAGCAGCCCCGAGACGGCGGCGACGATGCCGGGCCGGTCGGGGCATGACAGGGTCAGCACATATTCGCTCAACGGTCTCACTCTTGTCGCGACGGGGCAGCTCAGGACGGGTCTCTTCGAGCTTACGCGGCGTCCGCCGCTCCCGCCGCCTTACCGGCCGGGACGGCGAGGCGTCACCGGGACCGTGCACCCACCGCCCTACTGATGAGTAGTTTAAGGGCTCGCTTTGAGGTTAGTTTTGCCTCCATGCGGCGAATCGGGTTCGTGGTACTGGCGGTGGCCCTCGCTCTCGCGGGCTGCACGGCGGAGACCGGCGACGGCGGCGAGGGCGGACGGCCCGCGAAGGTGGACGGCATCCCCACCGCGCAGGGCACGCACAAGCAGAAGCTGGACGTGGGGACGGTCGGGCACCGCGAGTTCCTGCTGCACGTCCCGGCGAAGGTGGCCGACGGCGAGTGGCGGGACGGCAAGCCCGCCGACCCGCCCGCGCTGGTCGTCGCCCTGCACGGCGGGCTCGCCACGATGGAGAAGATGGCGGAGCTGTCCGGCTTCAACCGGCAGTCGGACGAGAGCGGCTTCCTCGTCGCCTACCCCAACGGCTTCATGACGACGTGGAACGCCGGCGACTGCTGCGGCGCGGCGAAGCTCGGCGACGTGGACGACGTCGGCTTCCTCACCAAGCTGATCGACAAGCTCACCGGCGCGGGGCTGGCCGACCCGAGTCGGGTCTACGTCACGGGCTTCTCCAACGGGGCCGGGATGGCGTACCGGATGGCCTGCGAGAAGCCCGGCAAGGTCGCGGCGATCGGGGTCGTGGAGGGCGCGCTGGTGACCGACTGCGACCCCGGCGAGCCCGTCTCGGCGATGATCTTCCACGGGACGGCGGACGGGAGCGTCCCGTACAACGGCGGCGGGAACCGCGACTTCAACGACCGGCGGCCGTTCCCGCCCGTGTCGAAGGCGGTCGAGTTCTGGCGCCGGGCCGGCGGGCTGCCCGAGCCGGAGAAGCGCGTCAAGGCGCTGACCGGGAACACCGAGTGCCAGAGCACCGGGAAGGGCGAGCGCGGCGTCGCGGTGACCTTCTGCAAGATCAACGGCGGCGGGCACGAATGGCCGGACCGGGCGGGGGCCATGCTGTGGGACTTCTTCGCCGCCCACCCGCGTCCGGAATGAGTGGTACGTGAGAGGTTTTCACATTCGTGGATAGTGTGGCAGTGTGACCACCATGAACCTCCGGGACCGCTACGACGCCGCGACGGCCGGGATCGAGGCGCCGTTCGCCGTCGTCGACCTGGCGGCCTTCCGCGCGAACGCCGCCGGCCTCGTCCGCCGCGCCGCCGGCAAGCCGATCCGGGTGGCGAGCAAGTCGGTGCGCTGCCGGCCGCTGCTGGAGGACGTCCTCGCCATGGACGGCTTCGCCGGGGTCATGGCGTTCACGCTCCCCGAAGCCCGCTGGCTGGCCGCGGAGGGCGTCAGCGACGACATCCTCGTCGCCTACCCCACCACCGACCGGACCGCCATCGCCGCGCTCGCCGCCGACCCCGCCGCCGCCCGAACCGTCACGCTCATGGTCGACTCCCCCGAGCACCTCGACCTGATCGAGTCGGCCGCGGGCGACCGCGACATCCGGGTCTGCATCGACATCGACGCCTCCTACCGCCCGCTGGCCGGACGGGTCCGGATCGGCGCACTGCGCTCCCCGCTGCGCACCCCCGCCCAGGCCCGCGCGTTCGCCGAGCAGATCCTCAAGCGGCCCTCGCTGCACCTCGTCGGGCTCATGGCGTACGAGTCGCAGATCGCCGGGGTCGGGGACGTCCCGCCCGGACGCCCCGCCCGCGGCCGCGTCATCCGCACCATGCAGCAGCGGTCCCGCCTCGAACTGGCCCGCCGCCGCGCCGCGATCGTCCGCACCATCACGGAACTGACCGACCTGGAGTTCGTCAACGGCGGCGGCACCGGCAGCGTCGAGAAGACCGCCGCCGAACGCGCCGTCACCGAGGTCGCGGCGGGCTCCGGCCTCTACCAGCCGCACCTGTTCGACCAGTACTCCAACTTCAGCGGACGGCCCGCCGCGCTCTTCGCCCTCCCGGTCGTGCGCCGCCCCGCACCCGGCGTCGCGACCTGCCTCGGCGGCGGCTACCTCGCCTCCGGCCCCGGCGACACCATCCGCCTTCCCCAGCCCTACCTGCCGACCGGCCTCGGCTACGCCCCCAACGAGGGCGCCGGCGAGGTGCAGACCCCCCTGCTCGGCCGCTCCGCCGACCTCCTCGCCATCGGCGACCGCGTCTGGTTCCGGCACACCAAGGCGGGCGAACTCTGCGAGCGATTCGACGCCCTCCACCTGATCGAAGACGACCGAGTCGTGGCCACCGTCCCGACGTACCGGGGCGAAGGCCGCACCTTCCTGTGAAGGGGGGCGACCCCCTTCGACCCCCGTTGCGCTCGGCGAACCGTGCGGCCTCCGGGCGCGGAACGCCCTCCGGCCGTACGACCCGTGGGGCGATCATGCAGGTGGGCGTGCCCCTGGAAACCTCCACGGATTCGTTCTGGCGGCACAAGGAGCGAACCCGCAGTGCGGGCGGCGTAGGTTGGGGGGATGAGCGATGCTCCCTTGATCAGTGTTCGTGGTGAGGCCGTGCTGGAGGTCGAGCCGGAGATCGCGCGGCTGGTGGTGCACGTCCAGTCGCAGGAGTCCGACCGGCGGGACGCACTCGACCGGCTGACCGAGCGCAACCGGCGATGCCTTGAGCTGGTCAGGTCGTACGGGGAGGCCGTGGAGAAGCTGGAGACGGGCGGGCTGTCGATCGTGCCGCTGCTGAAGTACCGGCGGCGGGAGGGCGACGTCCGCGCCTACCGGGGGACCGTGCAGCTCAAGATCGTGGTCGCGGACTTCGGGGTGCTCGGGGAGCTGGTCACCCGGCTCGGCGACATGGAGCGCACCTACGTGGACGGGCCCGAGTGGGCGCTGCGGCCGGACAGCGAGGTTTACGGGCGGGCCGCGCGGCAGGCCGCCCACGAGGCCGTCGAGCGGGCCCGCCGCTACGCCGAGGCGCTCGGGTCCCGGCTCACCGGGCTCGTCGAACTGTCGGACGAGGGGCTCGGCAGGCCCCAGGACGCGGGCGGCCCCGTCACGCTGGCCGCCGCGTACGGGGCCGCCGCCGGGACGGCGGAGGAGCCCGAGCCGATCGACCTGGAGCCCGCGAAGCAGGTCGTCCGGGCCGCGGTCGAGGCCCGGTTCACCGGGTCGCCGCCCGATTTGGAGCCTCGGTGAAGATCGCGATCATCGGGGCCGGCAGCGGCTACATGCCGGGGGTGATCCGCGGGGTCCTGCACCGCGCCGAGGCCCTGGCGGGCACCGAGCTGGCCTGCCACGACATCGACACCGGGCAGCTGGTGACCATGACGCGGCTGGCCCGCGCCATGTTCTCCGCCAGGGGCGCCGCCATCACCGTCTCCGCGCACACCGACCGCAAGGCCGCGCTGGACGGAGCGTCCTACGTGTTCACGACGTTCCGTCCCGGCGGGCTCGCGGCGCGCCACCTGGACGAGTCGATCCCGCTCAGGCACGGCGTCGTCGGGCAGGAGACCGCCGGGCCCGGCGGGTTCCTGATGGCGCTGCGGTCCGTTCCCGTCCTGCTGGAGATCGCGGCCGCCGCGCCGGACGCCTGGATCGTCAACTACACCAACCCGACGAACATCGTCACCGACGCCGTCGCCCGCACCACCGGAGCGCGCATCATCGGGCTGTGCGACCAGGCCATCGGGGACACCGAGATGTGGGCCGGCCTGCTGGGCCTCCCCTCCGCGGGGCTGGAGGCCGACTGGATCGGCCTCAACCACGCGACCTGGGCGCAGCGGCTCCGGCTCGACGGCCACGACCTCGATGTTCCGGCGCTGCTGGACGAGCTGGAGATCCCGGGCGGCGGCGCGACGCCGTGGCGCGACCCGTCCCGCATGGCCGAACTCGCCAAGACGCTCGGATTCCTGCCGAACTCCTACGCCAAGTACTACTTCTTCCACGACGAAGTGGTCGAGGAGCTGCGCGAGAAGGGCACGACCCGCGCGCAGGACATCCTCGCCATGCTCCCCGCCTACTACGAGCAGGTCGCCGCCGAGTCGCGGAAGCCCGACCCCGACCCGTCCCGCGAGCGCGGCGGCGGGGAGCACGGCGAGTTCGCCGTGGACGTCATCTGCGCCCTGCACCGCGACGAGGGCCGCCGGATGATCGTCAACACGCGCAACAACGGCGCGATCTCCTCGCTGGACGCGGACGCGATCGTCGAGGTCCCCTCGCTCGTCGGGCGCTCCGGCCCGGTCCCGCTGACGATGGGCCCGCTCCCCGGGCCGGTGCGCGGGCTCACCCAGGCGATCCACGCCTACGAGCGGCTCGCGTCCGAGGCGGCCGTCACCGGCGACCACCGGACCGCCCTGCAGGCCCTCATGGCGCACCCGTTCGTCCGCAGCAAGCACACCGCCCGGAAGATCCTGGACGAGGGACTCGCCGCGCACCGCGACCACCTGCCGCAGTTCATCTGACCGTGACCTCGTCCGCCTGAACGGGGAACGTCCCCGACCCGTACCCAAGGGTGTGGGAGGAACGGATTGCGGGGAGTACCGCTTCGGCCTCGGCGTCTACGCCCTCGGACGGCTGCCCGGCGCCGAGGCCGACGAGCTGTCGGCGCACCTGCGCGGGTGCCCGTCCTGCCGCGCGGAACTCGCCGAGCTGCGCGACGTCGCCGAGCTCCTCGCCCGCAGTGTCCCGCAGCCGCCCGGCCACGGCCCAGTGACACGAAGAGGCGCCGGCCGCAGACCGCGGACCGGCGCCTCCCTGAACGGCCTCAACGGCGCCTGCGCCTACGGCTCCAGAGGACCAGGGCGGTCACGGTGACGGCGGCGCCGACGCCCGCCAGCACCACGCGTTTGTCGATCCCGCCGCCTTCCGGGTCGTCGTCCGCGGGCGCACCGATCATCGCGCCTACGGCCTTGGCGACCTGACCCGCCTCCTCTTTCAGCCGGTCGGCGCCCCGCCGCGCGACGTTCTTCGGATTCGTCCGGTCGGCGATCTCGTCGACCGTGCGTGCGAGCTCCTGGACGTTGCGCTCTATGTACCTTTCCAGCGCCTCCGGGTCGCTGGGCCTGTCGTCCATGCCGTGTCCTTATCGTGTGGGGCGAAACCGTGACCAGCGAAGCATGATCCGGACAGTCTCGCAGGTCTTCCCCCGGAACGCCCGCCGCACCCCCGGCCCGGTACGGTTGGAGCCACCATCCGAGCGAAAGGCGGGACAGGGTGTCCGAGCGGCTGCAGCCGGGCGACGTCGCCCCCGAGTTCGAGCTTCCCGACGCCGACGGGTCCCCGGTGTCGCTGGCCGCGCTGCGCGGCAGGCGTGTGATCCTCTACTTCTACCCGGCGGCCATGACCCCCGGCTGCACCAAGGAGTCGGTCGACTTCGAGGGCAGCCTCGGCGACCTCGACGCCGCGGGCGTCACCGTCGTGGGCGTCTCCCCCGACAAGCCCGCCAAGCTCGCCAAGTTCCGGGAGAAGGAGGGCCTGACCTTCCCGCTGCTCTCCGACCCGGACACCGGGGTGCTGAAGGCTTACGGCGCGTACGGGGAGAAGAAGCTGTACGGCAAGGTCGTCGTCGGCGTCATCCGCTCCACCTTCATCATCGACGCCGACGGGAAGATCGAGAAGGCGTACTACAACGTGAAGGCCACCGGCCACGTGGACCGCCTCCGCCGCGACCTGGGCATCTGAACCGGCGGTACGAGAAGGCCGGCCCGCGGCGCGGGCCGGCCTTCGCATGTGGAGGGGTTCGCGTGTGGAGGATTCGCACGTGGGGTGCGGGCGGGGGGATTCGAACCCCCACGGTGTCTCCACCAACAGGACCTAAACCTGCCGCGTATACCTGGTTTCGCCACGCCCGCCTGCGCCTCCCGCCGGAGGCGCGTTCAGCTTAGCGGCTCGGCCGGAGGGCCGCGGGTGGTCGCCGGTCCCGGGGAGCGCGGCCCGGGCCCGGCGTGCGCGGGAGAGGGCGGCCACCGCGACGGCGGTGACCGCCAGCGCGATCGAGGCGGTCAGCATCGCCGACTGGACGCCGTCGGCGAACGCCGTCCGGGCCTCCGCCGCGATCTCGGGCCCGGCCCGCAGCGCCATCGCGAGTGACTCCTTCGCCTGCTCCGTGACGGGTGCCGGCACGCCCTCCGGGGCCAGGTTCGCGCGGTACCCGGACTGGAGGACGCTGCCGAGGACGGCGATGCCGAGCGCCCCGCCGAGTTCCCTCGCCAGGTCGTTCATCGCCGACCCGACGCCCTGCTTGTCGCGGGGCAGCGCGTCGATGATCGCGGCCGTGGCCGGGGTCATGGCGAGGCCCATGCCGGCGCCGAGCGGGAGCAGGCCCGCCAGCAGGAGCCAGTAGCCGCTGGTCTCGTCCAGCAGCGAGAAGACCAGCAGTGCCGCGCTCACCAGCAGCAGGCCGGCGGTGATCACGCGGGGCGGCCCGACCCGGGCGGCCAGCCGGGGCGCGATGACCCGGGCGAACGGCATCATCGTGAGCGCCATGGGCACGAGGCTCAGCGCCCCGACCAGTGCGCTGTCGCCCTTCACCAGCTGCAGGTACTGCAGGACGATGAAGATGAACCCGAAGAAGGCGAAGAACTGCAGCGTGATCGACAGCGTTCCGGCGGAGAACGGCCGGATGCGGAAGAGCCTGGGGTCCAGCAGCGGGTTCGGCCGCCGCAGCTCCCAGGCGACGAAGCCGGCGAGGACGAGGGCGCCCGCGGCGAGGCCCGCGAGGGTCCGGACGCTCGCCCAGCCCACGACGGGCGCCTCGATGATCGAGTAGACGAGGACGCCGAGCCCGGCGACGGTGATCGCGGCGCCGGTGAGGTCCAGCTTCGGCGCGTCCGGCTCCGCGGACTCCGGGACGGCCGCGAGCGTCGCGACGAGCGCGGCGACCGCGAGGACGACGTTCAGCACGAACACCGATCGCCACGACCAGAACTCCAGCAGCGTGCCGGAGGCGAGCAGCCCGAAGACGGCGCTCGCGCCGGCGACGCCCGCCCACATGCCGACCGCCCGGGTGCGCGCCTCCGCGGCGAACGTCGAGGTGATCGTGGACAGCGTGGCGGGCATGACGAGGGCCGCGCCGACGCCGAGGACGCCGCGCATCGCGATCAGCCAGTGCGGGTCGGTGACCAGCGCGGCGGCGGCCGAGCCCGCGCCGAAGACGACGAGGCCGGCGGTGAGGGCGCGGCGGCGCCCGTAGCGGTCGCCGATGGCGCCGCCGAGCAGCAGCAGCGCGGCGAAGACGAGCGCGTACGCGTCGATGATCCACGCCAGTTCCGTCTGCCCGGCGCCGGTGTCGCGGGCGATGGACGGGACGGCGGTGTTGAGGGACGCCACGGCGGACACGACCGTGGCGAGGGAGAGCATCACGGTGGGCAGGACCGCGCGATGCGCGGTTCTCCCCTCCGGAGTGACGGCGGCCATGGCGAGCCTCCTTGTGCGTTTCCGTTCGGCGTGCGTTTCTCTTCGGCCACCTCGAATCTGGCCGCCGCACCGGCTATATTTCAACCATGATGAATAAAGCGGGGGCCGCCGCGCGGGGGCGGCGGCGCGGGAGCCCGGACACCCGGCGGGAGATCCTCGCGGTGGCCCGCCGCCGGTTCCTGTCGGACGGCTACGGGCCCGTCACGATGCGCTCCATCGCCGCCGAGGCGGGCGTCGACGCCGCACTGATCAGCTACTTCTTCGGATCGAAGAAGGGGCTGTTCGGCGCGGTGCTGGGCCTGGTCGCCAACCCGCCGGAGGTGCTCGCCGGCGCGCTCCCCGGCGACCCCGCGACGCTGCCCGAACGCGTCCTGCGCGCGCTGCTGACCGCGTGGGACGACCCCGAGGGCGGCCGCCCGCTCGTGCTCATGGTGCGGGCGGCGGCGCAGGATCCCGAGCTCGGGCGGCTGCTGCAGGAGATCGTCGAGAACGAGCTGGTCGGCCGCATCGCCGACCACCTCGCCGGCACGGGCGCGGTGTCCGCCGACGTCCGGGGCCGGGCGGGCGTGTTCGGCGCGCAGCTCGCGGGCGTCATCTTCACGCGCCACCTCCTCGGTGTGGAACCGGTCGCATCGATGCCGCGCGATGAATTAATCGCGCGCCTCGCGCCGGGCCTGCGCGCGGTGCTGTACGGGCCGCCGCGCCGGTCGCGCCCCGGGCCGGGCGACCCGGCGGGCCGGGCGGCGCGCGGCCGCCCCCGGTAACGGACAGCGCCACATCGGAATTGCGGACTAAAGCCTTTGATTTCGCCGCATTATTTGAAAAAGCCCCTCGGCAGGGCCGCCGCGGGCGGCCTAGGCTTGATGGGTCCGGCCGTCGGCCCAGGCGGTGACGCCATGATCGCAAGTTCGCCGGGGAACGTCGTGAACACGTCCTTCGCGCACCGCCTCCTGCCCTACGACGGGGCGGACCGGTTCCTCGACGGCGCGCTCCCCTTCCTGGTGGACGGGCTCGACGCGGGCGACCGGGTCGTCGCCGTCTGCGGGACCGGGCAGGAGATGCTGCTGCGCGACGCGCTCGGCCCCGCCGACGCCGGCGTCGAGTTCCGCGAGCCGCGGGACTGGTACGGCCACCCGGCGCGGACGCTGGCGGACTGCCTGAGCGCGGCCGACGACGCCACCGGGCGGGGACGCCGGCTGCGCGTCCTCGGGGAACCGGCGTGGACCTCGCGGACCCCGCTCGAGGTCGTCGAATGGCAGCGGATCGAGGCCGTCGTCAACGTCGCGTTCCGCGAGACCGGCGCCTCGCTCATGTGCCCGTACTCGACGTCGCTGCCGGCGGGCATCGTCGCGGCGGCCCGCAAGACCCATCCGGAGACCGTGCGCGGCGGGCGCGCCGTGCCCAACCCCGGCTTCGTCGACCCCTGGTCCTACTGCGCGCAGTGCGACCGCGAGCCGCTGCCCGCGCCGCCGTCCGACGCCGACACGCTGCGGTTCGACAGGGCCGACCTGTACTGGCTGCGGGCCTACGTCACCGAGTACGCGCGCCAGACGACGCTCCCCGAGGAGGACCTCCAGCGCCTCCTGGTCGCGGTCACCGAGGTCGTCACCAACGCGATGCGGCACGGCGAGCCGCCCATCGTCCTGCGCATGTGGACGGAGCCGGGCACCGGAGCCGCCCTCGTCTGCGAGGTCGCCGACGAGGGCCGGTGGGCGCCCGGGACCGGCTACGGGCTCATCCCGCCACGGCCCGGGGGCGCCGCGTCCGGGGGCCGGTTCGGGCTGTGGGCCGTGCGGCTCCTGTGCGCGACCGTGCAGATCAGGACGGGCGAGGGCGGCAGCATCGTCCGGCTCAGGCTCGCGCTCCCCGGCGCGGCCGGCACCGGCCACCGGACGGAGAGTGAGGGGTTCCATGCGTTGGGCTTCCCAAACCCTCCGCGCGGCGTACGCTGAACACACACCACCGATCTCGATGGGCAGGCCATGGAGACACCCTGGTTCGCCGAACGTCCCGTCGGAGAAGTCCGGCCGGGCGACCACGGCTGGCTGGCCTACAGCGGTTCCGAAGAGCGCGACCAGGTCATCGGGACCTTCGTGCGGGAGGGCCTGCGGACCACCGAGAAGGTCGTCTACGTCACCGACGCCCCGGCCCACCGGCTGCCCGGCGTCGGTCCCCGGCACGGGATCGACGTGGACGCCTACAGCCGCGCGGGCCAGCTGCGGGTGATCTCGCGGCGGGACGCCTGCGTCGACCGCCGCGGCGAGTTCGAGCCCGCCATGATGCTGGACACGCTCGGCCGCGAGGTCGACAAGGCGTTGGACGAGGGTTTCCGCGCCGTCCGCCTCACCACCGACTACAGCTGGCTGCTGCAGCGCCCCGGGCCGCCCGACCTGGCCCGGATGCTGGGGTGCGAGCACCGCGTCGGCAACGCGGTGTCGCCGAGCACGATGGCGATGGCGATCTGCCAGATCGACAAGCACGCGTGCCCGCCGGACGAGCTCGCCGCCCTCCGTGACACACACGAGGTCCTCGTGGAAGTGAACCCCGAATACGACGACGGGATCCTGAAGATAGTGCGCACGTTCGAACCCGACGGCCTGCGGCTCGAAGGCGAGCTGGACGCCGCGCGGCACTCGGTGTTCGCCGAGAAGCTCGCGCAGGTGAGCACCGACCGCCGCCGCGTCCACCTCGACCTGTCCCGGCTCGGCTTCATCGACCTCGGCGGCCTGCACCTGCTGGCCCGGCACGCCACCGGGCTGCCCGCCGGCGAGCCGCTGGTCCTCGACCATCTGGCGCCCGACGTGGAGAACGTCATCGAGATGGTCGGCTGGCACCGGCTGCCGGGCCTCGTGCGCGGCGGCCGGCGGACCTCCCCGGACCCGGAGGGCACCACCTGATGATCATGGAGCACAGGGCGTTCCTGTACCGCGGCGCCGACGAGTACCTGTCGGTCACCGTGCCCTACCTGGAGTCCGGGCTGGCGAGCGACCAGAGCGTCATCGCCGTCGTCCCCGAACCGAACCTGACCGCGCTCAGGGACGTCTTCGCCGGGTCCGGCCGGCGGATCCGGTTCTTCGACTCGGCGGAGTTCTACCGGCATCCCGTCCGCACCCTGCGCGACTACCAGGCCGTCGTGAAGCAGAGCGCGCCGCGGCGCGTGTGCGCGCTGGCCGAACCCGTCTGGGAGGGCTGGGACGAGCGGCAGATGCTGGAGTGGATCCGCTACGAGTCGCTCATCAACGTGGTGTTCGCGGGGTCCGGCGCGCGTGCGCTGTGCCCGTACGACACCGGCACGCTGCCGCCCCGCGTCGTCGCGGAGGCGAAACGGACCCACCCCCTGCTGCTGTCCCCCGGCCACGAGGGCGAGAACCACGAGTACGTCGAACCCGCGACGTTCGGGGCGGGCTGCGACCGCCGCCCGCGCCCCGCCCGTCCCCGCGACGCCGAGTACCTCCCCGTCGACGGTGCCGACCTGCACCTCCTGCGGGCGTTCGTCGGCGAGCGCGCGGCCCGGCACGGCCTCGCGAAGCGGCCGGCGCGGAACCTCGTCACGGCCGCGAACGAGGTCGCCGCCAACGCCCTCCAGCACGGCACGCCGCCGGCCGGCCTGTGGATATGGCGGGACGGCGACGACGTCGTCTGCGAGATCGGCGACAGCGGCTTCTGGCACCCGCCGCCCGACTCGCTGACGGGGTTCATCCCGCCGGACACCGCCCTCCAGCGCGGCTTCGGGCTGTGGACCGTCCGCCTCCTGGTCGACCTGATGGAGATCCGGACAGGCTGGGAGGGCACCTTCGTACGCCTCAGCGTTTCGCGCGGCACCACCGGGCACGCCGGGGCGGCGACGGCCGGCCTCGCCTAGGAGAGGCCGGCGGCGGCGACGATGTCGGCGAGGGCGCGGAACGCCTTGCCGCGGTGGCTGATGGCGTCCTTCTCCTGCGGGGCCATCTCCGCGGTCGTGCGGGTCTCGCCGTCCGGGACGAAGATCGGATCGTAACCGAAGCCGCCGGTGCCGCGCGGCTCGCGGATCAGTGCGCCGCGCATCCGGCCCTCGACGCAGTGCTCGGCGCCGCCGGGGACGACGAGGACGGCCGCGCACACGAACGCCGCGCCCCGCTGCTCGTCGGCCACGTCGGCGACCTGGTCGAGCAGCAGCCGGAGGTTGGCGGCGTCGCGGTCGCCGGTGGCCGCGCCGAACCGCCCCGACCAGCGGGCCGACAGGACGCCCGGCATGCCGTTCAGCGCGTCCACGCACAGGCCGGAGTCGTCGGCGACCGCGGGCAGGCCGGTGAACGCGGCGATCGCGCGGGCCTTCAGCAGCGCGTTGCCCTCGAACGACAGCTCGGTCTCGGGCACGTCGGGGGCGCCGGGGAACTCGTCGAGGCCGACGATGTCGAGACCGCCGAGGATCCGGTGCAGCTCCGCGACCTTGCCCCGGTTGTGGCTCGCGAGGACGATCCTGGTCATCGGGCGGGGGCCTCCGTGGTGAGGGCCTCCGTGCTGAGGGCCGCCGCCTGGAGCCGGGTCAGCTCGGCGCAGCCGCCCGCCGCGAGGTCGACCAGCGCGTCCAGTTCGGAGCGGTCGAAGGGGGTGCCCTCGGCGGTGCCCTGCACCTCGACGAACCGCCCGTCGCCGGTGCAGACCACGTTCATGTCGGTCCCGGCGGCGGAGTCCTCCTCGTAGCAGAGGTCGAGGCGGGGCTCCCCGTCCACGACGCCGACGCTGATCGCCGACACCGAGGCGATGAGCGGGTCGCCCTTGAGCAGCCCGCGCCCGCGCATCCAGCTCACCGCGTCGGCCAGCGCCACGTACGCGCCGGTGATCGCGGCGGTGCGGGTGCCGCCGTCGGCCTGGAGGACGTCGCAGTCGAGCTGGACGGTGTTCTCCCCGAGCGCCTTGAAGTCGAGGCATGCCCGGACGGAGCGGCCGATCAGCCGGGAGATCTCGTGGGTGCGCCCGCCGATCCGCCCCTTGACGGACTCGCGGTCGTTGCGGGTGTTGGTGGCGCGGGGCAGCATCGCGTACTCGGCGGTGACCCAGCCGAGCCCGCTGTCGCGGCGCCACCGGGGCACCAAGTTCTGCACGGACGCCGCGCACAGCACCCGGGTCGCGCCGAACTCGATCAGCACCGACCCTTCCGCGTGGTCGAGCCATCCGCGCTGGATACGGACGGGACGGAGCTGGTCGGACGCGCGGTCATCGGGGCGAGGCATGGCCTCAACCCTAGTGGGCCTCAGAGGGTGTACCGGGCGCCCACGCGGGCCAGCTCGATGTCGCCGCCGTAGGGACTCGCCTTGGCCTCCTTGAGCGACAGGTCCGCGTCGTTCCACGGCACCAGGTGGGTGAGGACGAGCCGCCCGACCTCGGCGCGGGCGGCGTGCTCCCCGGCCTCGCGGGCGGTCAGGTGCAGTTCCGACGGCAGGCCCGGCCCGTCCAGGAAGGACGCCTCGCACAGGAACAGGTCGGCGCCGGACGCGAGCTCGACCAGATCGTCGGAGGGGCCGGTGTCGCCCGAGTAGGCGAGCGCCTTGCCGTCGTGCTCGATGCGGAACGCGTACGCCTCGACCGGGTGCGGCATCAGCGCGGCCGTGATGCGGAACGGTCCGATCTGCTGGTGGCCGCGGCGCAGGGTGCGGAAGTCGAAGGTGCCGCTCATGCCCGGGTCGGGATCGAGGTCGTAGGCCCGCGCCATCCGCGCCGCGGTGCCGGCGGGCCCGTACACCGGGATGGGCGGCGGCGGGCCGCCCGGCCGGTAGGTGCGCGCGACCCAGTACCCGCACAGGTCGAGGCAGTGGTCGGCGTGCAGGTGCGAGATGCAGACGGCGTCGATCTCGTACAGCGAGCGGAACCGCTGCAGCGACCCGAGCGCGCCGTTGCCGAGGTCGAGCACCAGCGCGAAGCCGTCCGCCTCGATCAGGTAGCTGGACGCGGGGCTGTCCGGCCCCGGGAAACTGCCGGAGCAGCCGATCACAGTGACCCGCACGCTCAACTCCTCCTTCGGATTCCCGAGGAATCAGGTCGTCAGCGCCGTGCCCGGCGTGGTCTCCACCGTCTCCACCGAGCCGATCTCCGGGCCGAGGAAGCGGCGGCCGAGCTCGGCGAAGACGCCGGGGTCACCGGTGGCGCGGAACCGGTGCCGCGGCCGCGGCGTCGCCTCGGCGCGGGCAAGCCCCCGATCGTGCAGCACGCGATACACGTCCTTGGCTGTCTCGTCGGCACTTGACACCAGTGTGACCCCGTCTCCGACGACATACGAGATGACACCGGTCAGCAGTGGGTAATGCGTGCAGCCGAGGATGAGGGTGTCGCACCCGGCGGCCACGATCGGGCGGAGGTAGCCGCGGGCCGCCTCCAGCAGATCGGGGCCCATCGTCACGCCCGCCTCGACGAACTCGACGAAGCGGGGGCACGCGGCGCTGACCAGCTCGATGTGCGGCGCGGCGGCGAACGCGTCGTCGTAGGCGCGGCTGTTCACCGTCGTCTGCGTGGCGATCAGCCCGACCCGGCCGTTCGAGGTGGCGCGGGCCGCGCGGCGAGTGGCGGGGTTGATGACCTCGACCACCGGGACGTCGTACCGTTCCCGGGCGTCGCGCAGCATCGCCGAGCTGGCGCTGTTGCAGGCGATGACCAGCATCTTCACGCCCTCGGCGACGAGCCGGTCGAGCATCTCCAGCGCGTAGGCGCGGACCTGCGCGATGGGCCGCGGCCCGTACGGCTGCCGCGCCGAGTCGCCCAGGTAGATGATCGGCTCGTTCGGCAGCTGGTCGAGGATCGCGCGGGCCACGGTGAGCCCGCCGAAACCGCTGTCGAAGACCCCGATGGGGGCGTCCGGCGGGCCGTCCCCCCAGGATGCGTCGCTCCCCCGGGACGCTGCCCCCCAGGATGCCTCTGACATGGTGCATAAGGCTAAGCGAGAAGGCCCCGCTCAGGTGCGTCATGCGTTGGACATCACACCGTCACGCGCCGGAAAACCGTCCAGTTCGGGCCATGCGGGGGCCGGCGGGTGCCGATCCGGGGCGAAACGCCGGTGCCCAGGGCCGGAGACCGCCTCACCCGCGGGTGCGGGGCACCCGGGCGATCTGCCGGCTCTGCGCGACGAGCCGGTCCGCGGAGTCCCAGACCTCGACCTCCTCGTCGAACCAGCCGTCCGCGAGGAGCCGGCCGGTGCCGTGCACGGCCAGCCAGCCCTGCGCGGGCACCGCGCGCATGTGCCAGGTCAGCTCGACGGTCGGGGCCCAGCCCTGCGCGCCGAGGTTCAGCGCGACCGGCGGCAGCGCGTCCACGGCGAGGGCGAGCGAGTAGCCGTCGATCGGCTCGTCGCCGTGGTGCCGGAACCAGCCGCGGATGTCGGGACGCCCGGTCGGCCGCCCGTCCAGCCAGCCCATCGTGGACCGGTCGAAGCGCATGTCGACCTGGTCGGCGAACCCCCCGCCCGCCGGGGGGCGGAAGTCGGTGCACTCCTCCACCGGCGGCATCGCCGGGGGCCCCTCATCGGCCCACTCGGGCTCGGCGGCGGCGTCGAGGGTGCCGGTGGTGATGAGGGCGTCCACGACGGAGCGGCCGTCCTGGACGAGGGTGACCAGCGACGCCGCGGCGGTGCGGCCCGCCTTGCGGGACTCCACGACCACCTCGGCCGGTCCGGCCTTGGTGACCCGGTGGAAGTTCGCCGCGGTGGAGACCGGGTGGGCGTGCGGGGAGGCGTCGACGGCGGCGCGGGCCATCACGGCCATGAGGTAGCCGCCGTTCAGCGCCTCGCCGATGGCGTAGCCGCCGTCGAGGACGATCTCGTACCGGCCCTCGCCGACCTGCTTCACGGCGGTCGCGTCGCCGAACCCGCTCATCCGCACTCTCCCGTGTCCGGCCGCGCGGCGGGCGCCGTCACCCGTCCGACACGGTTCTAGAATCACATTCGATAGCGAACTCTACCGTGCCGGACGGATCGCCGCCCTGGTCGGCAGGCCGCGCGACCCGGCCGCGCCGGGCGCGGCCGGGAACGAACGGGACGGGGCTCAGGCCCAGAGCTGGCCTTCGAGGCGGGCCTCCGCCTCGTCCAGGGTGCCGCCGTACGCGCCCGTCGACAGGTACTTCCAGCCGCCGTCCGCGATCACGAAGACGATGTCGGCCCGCTCGCCCGCCTTGACCGCCTTCTTCGCCATCCCGATCGCCGCGTGCAGCGCGCCGCCGGTCGAGATCCCCGCGAAGATCCCCTCCTGCTCCAGCAGCTCGCGGGTGCGGCGCAGCGCGTCCCCGGACGTGACGGAGAACCGCGTCGTCAGCACCGACCCGTCGTACAGCTCCGGGATGAAGCCCTCGTCGATGTTGCGCAGCCCGTACACCAGGTCGCCGTACCGGGGTTCGGCCGCGACGATCTTCACGTCCGGCACCTGCTCCCGCAGGTACCGGCCGACGCCCATCAGCGTGCCCGTGGTGCCGAGCCCGGCGACGAAATGCGTCACCGAGGGCAGGTCCGCCAGGATCTCCGGGCCCGTCGTCTCGTAGTGCGCGAGCGCGTTGGCCTCGTTGCCGTACTGGTAGAGCATCACCCACTCGGGGTTCTCCTCGGCCAGCCCCTTCGCCACCCGGACCGCCTCGTTCGAGCCGCCCGCCGCCGGGGAGAAGATGATCCGCGCGCCCCACATCTCCAGCAGCTGGCGGCGCTCGTCGGAGGTGTTCTCCGGCATCACGCACACCATCTCGTAGCCGCGCAGCTTGGCGACCATGGCCAGCGAGATGCCGGTGTTGCCGGACGTGGGCTCCAGGATCGTGCAGCCCGGCGTCAGCAGCCCCTCCTTCTCCGCCTTCTGGATCATGTAGAAGGCGGGGCGGTCCTTGACCGAGCCGGTGGGGTTGCGGTCTTCGAGCTTGGCCCAGAGCCGGACGTCGTCGCTCGGCGACAGCCGCGGCAGGCCCACCAGCGGCGTGCGGCCGAGCGAGTCCAGCAGCGAGTCGAATCGCATGTGCCGCCGTCCTCCAGCCCGGCTCAGCCGCCGGCGACGGCGGGGAGGATGGTGACGCCGTCGCCGTCGGCGACCTGCGTGTCCAGCCCGCCGAGGAAGCGGACGTCCTCGTCGTTGAGGTAGACGTTGACGAACCTGCGCAGTCCCTTGTCGTCCACCAGCCGGTCGCGCAGGCCGGGGTGGCGCGCGTCCAGGTCGGTGAACAGCTCGTCCAGGGTGGCGCCCTTGCCCTCCACCGACTTGGCCCCATCGGTGAGGTTGCGCAGGATCGTCGGGATGCGGACCTCGATCGCCATCGCGGTGATCTCCTTCTACGTCGTACGGGGGCTTCCCGCCCTCTGCGTCACAACCGGGCGGGAAGCGGGAAGATTCCAGGCAAGATCAGCGCGTCAGCGACAGTCGTAGACGACCTCGGCGCGCGAGTGCCCGAACAGGAAGCTCTGCACGGGTGGCACCGCGGAGGGGCCGGGGCGACGCCGCACAGCGCCCGTCCGGTGACCGCTCGTCCACATGACCGCCAGTTTACCGGCCGCTTTCCCGGGCCGCCCCGCCGCCTTCGGCCACGCGCCGCCGGCCGCCGTCAGCCGTACGAGTCGACGATCTCGACCTCTTCCTCGACCGGTTCGCCGTCCACCAGCAGGTACGAGCGGAACTCCACCCGGTCCGGCTCCCGGGTGGACACGATCACCCGGTGGACCCGCGGGTCGGCCAGCGACGACCGCAGGTAGTCGAGGTCGGTCCGCGACGGGTACGCCTCGGTCGAGGTGTGCGAGTGGTAGTGGACGACCATCTCCTCGTCGTTGTCGAACATCTCCCGGTCCACCCGGTACCACTCGTCGTTGTCGAAGCTGTGGTAGGTCGGGGACCGCTCGGCGTTCGTCATCGGGACGAACCGGGTGGGCCGGTCCGATCCCTCGGGTCCGGCCACGATGCCGCATGCCTCGTCGGGATGGTCGGCGCGTGCGTGCGCGATGATCTTGTCGACTAGGGCACGTTCGATCGTCAGCATGGTCGCAGGCTACCCGGCGGCGCCCGCCCTCCCCGGCCGTGCCCCGCCGCCCCGCACGCGCACGCTCAGCCGATCCGGACGCGCATGCGGACCTGGGTGCCGTGCGGGCCCGAGCGGGTCTCCACGATGTGGCACAGCCGCCGGACGGCCCACATCGCGGCGTCGTGCCCCTTGGCGCCCGGCGGCTCGTAGCCGAGGAACCGGTCGGCCAGGACGCGCACCGGGTCGGCGACGTCGCAGATCAGCTCGCCGGCCTCGGCCCACAGCCACAGGGAGCCGCGGCCGCCGCCGTCCCGGATGATGCCGGTGGCGACCTCGTTGACCGCGAGCACGAACGGGAGCGTGCGCTCCTCCGGCAGCCCGAGCCGGGCGGCCTCGGTGAACAGGAAGCTCCGCAGCCCCGGCAGCCCGCCCGTCGCGAACGACCTGCGGGCGGCCACGGCCGGCGGCGGGGGCAGCGGGCTCGCGTCGCACTCGGCGCAGAACTCGGCGGGGGCGGTGTACCGCCCGGCGGCGGCGGGACCGTCCGGCCCGGTCAGCTCCGGGTGGGTGCGGACCGCGGCGTCCAGCACATGGCCGGGCAGGACCGCCGTGTCGTACGCACACATGATCATGGTCGGGGTGCCGGCGAACACGACGTTCAGCAGCGCGTCGTGGCGCTTCCACTCCCGGGTCTCCAGCGGCGTCCGGCCGCGCCAGACCGGCTCGGCCAGCAGCCGCAGCCGCCCGCGCGGCCACCAGTCGGCGCGGGCCCGGTCATGGCAGGACGCCAGCGCGTGCATCGGGCCGTGGGACCACACCGCCGCGTCGAGGAACTCGATGTCCGCGGCGGTCTCGCGGCCGAGCCGCCCGCGCAGGGCCGCCGCCACCGGCGGCTCGACCAGCACGACGACCGCGTCGCCGGCCCGGCGCCCGGCGCGCAGGTACGGCACGGCGGTCAGCAGGTACTCGTGCCGCGACCCGTACATCAGCGCCTGGTGCACGAGGACGTCCTGGTCGCCGTGGGCGGCAACGGCGGGCCCCGTCGGCCCGGGCCCGGTCACGCGGTCGCCTCCGCGACGATGCCGGGCGCGGTGTCCCAGCCGCAGACGCGCATCATCAGCTCCATGCAGCCGGGCATGGACCGCAGGATCACCTGCCGGTCGAGGACGGTGCTCAGCTCGTTCGCGCGGATCAGGGTGCGCAGCCCGTCCAGGTCGCAGAAGTCGAGCCGGGAGAGGTCGAGGCACAGGTGCGCGGAGCCGTCGCCGGCGTCGCGCAGCGCCTCGACCAGGCCCGGCAGCGTCGACTCGTCGATCGCGCCGGACAGCCGCAGGCCGGGCGGCGCGAACAGCGGCACGATCGTCAGCACCCCGTCGTCGAAGACCGCGTCGGCGCCGGCCCGCCCGCCGTGGTGGCGCTCCACCTCGCGCAGGTGCTCGGCCGCGAACCAGCGGCGGTCGAACTGGCACAGCGCCATCGCCGGGCTCCCCGGCCGGGTGACGGCCCGGTGGACGGCCTCCTCGAACGACGCGAAGCGCTCCGTCCCGGGCCAGCCGCGCAGGGACGGGCACGCCTCGCCCGTGATGCGCACCCCCGGATGGCCGTGCGCCAGCGCCGACTCCAGCACGGTGTCGAGGTCGGTCTCGGCGGTGGGCAGCACGGTCAGCCGGCCGTCGTCGAGCGCCGCTCCGAAACCGGCACGCAGGTGTCCGGCGGCGGCCCCGCCGTCCACGAGGTAGACCAGGGCGTGCCCGGCGCGCAGGCCGTCGTTGAGGAACGCCGTCAGGACGGCGTGCCGTTCCTCGTCGTTGACATACGTGAGGCACAGATGGTCCCCGGGCCGCATCTCACCGACCGGCCTGGCGGGCTCGCCGGGCCGGGAGCGGACCTTCTCGGGAGCCATGCGGCCCTCCTCACCGGGGACGGTATTCGACGGCGATTCCCGGGGTGCCGTCCAAACCCTCCTCGCGGAACCTGTCGTGGAGGGCGGGCGGCACCCCGCGCAGCAGGAGCCCGTGCCCCCGCCTCCGGCCGGGACCGAAGGCCCCGGTCAGCAGGCGCAGCCCGGCCGCGTCGCACCCCGTCAGGCCGCTGAGGTCGAGGCACAGCAGGCCGGTCCGGGTCGTGATCGACGCCAGGACGTCCTCGGCGGCGGCGAGGTTCGACCCGTCGATGGTCCCGGCGAGTTCGGCGCCCGGCGGGTTGAAGATGGGCGTGATGCGCAGCGATCCGTCGTCGTGGTAGTCGTTGACCCGGACGCGCCCCATGTGGCGGGTCTCCACCTCCGCCAGCCGCGCGTCGTCGAACCAGCGCCGGTCGAACTGGCAGACGGCCATGGCCGTCGGGTCGGAGGTCAGGAAGGCGTCGTCGAGCAGCTGCTCGAACTCGCCGAACCGCTCGGTCCCCGGCCAGCGGCGCAGCGAGAACCGCGCCTCGCCGGTGATCCGCACGCCCCGGTAGCCCTGGACGCGGGCGAGGTCGATCTCGGTCGCGATCAGCTCGATGCTCTCGGCGGGGTCGAACCGGCCGCTCGCGAGGAACGTCTCCTCGGCGGTCCGCACGATGAAGTGCCCGGCGTCCATGGCCTCGGACAGATCCGGCGTGTCCTCCTGCGGACCGGGCCCGGTGGCCGCGCCCTCGGCGAGCAGCCAGGCGAGTACCTCCGCGGCGGTGACGCCGTCGGAGATGTAGACGATCTTGTGGCCGGCGCGGACGCCGTCGCGCGCGTAGGCGGCCATGACGGACCGCCGTTCCTCGTCGTTGTCGTAGAGGAGGGCGAGATGGTCACCCAGCTCCATCACGCCTACGGGCTTGGCGGGGGTGTCCACCATCGTCATCGCGGCCTCCAAGTGCTCTCCGGCCCGCCGCCACGGGCCCTGACGCCCGGACACCACGCTAAGGACTCTCCGCACCGGCGTCTCGACAATCGGTAATGTCCCGTGACCAGGTGTGGACGCGCAGGCGGTCACCAGAGGACGCGGACGAGGCTCTCCTGCAGCATCGTGAGCCAGTCGTAGGCCGCGAACATGGGCGCACGCGGGTCGCGGGGGTCCAGGCCCTCCGCCTCCTCGTACCACTCCTCGGTGATGTCGAGCCGGGTGCCCAGCGCCAGCCGGACGTCGTTCAGCGCCCGCAGCCACGCCTGGGCCTGCTTCTCGTCCAGCATGACGTCGCGGCCGGGCCCGCCGAGCGAGCCCAGGACCGTCTCGGCCGCCTCGCGCTTGCCGTCGCGCAGACCCATCTCGGTGTAGCGGCGGAACTCCCCCGCCGCCTCGCCGTCCTCGTGGTACGCGTCGGGGAACAGCCGCGCCAGCACCGGGTCGTCCGATTTGGTGGCGTTGTCGGCGATACCGATGGACGCCAGCTCGTCGTCCGCGCCGGGCGTGTCGCCCAGCAGCGCGAGCAACTGCTCCATCAGGGCGCGCAGGAGCGCGACCTCCTCGGCCTCAAGGCGCACCCTGATGCCCTGGCGGGTCTTCTTCACATGGCTCACGGGTCGCTCCGCTCCGGACGGCTCATCGGATCGCTCCGCCCACAGGCACTAGTCGTCCCGCTTCACGGTTGCCCACAGGCCGTAGGAGTGCAGGATCTCCACGTCCCGCTCCATCTCCTCGCGGGTGCCGTTGGCCACGACGGCGCGGCCCTTGTGGTGCACGTCGAGCATCAGCTTCTCGGCCTTGGTCTTCGGGTAGCCGAAAACGGCCTGGAACACGTACGTGACGTACGACATCAGGTTGATCGGGTCGTTCCAGACGATCGCCAGCCAGGGCCGGTCCGCGCTGACGTCCTCCTCGACGTCCGGCCGCTCCAGTTCGACGGGTGCGGGCGCCGTGCTCATGGCGCTCATGTCCGCGTCTCCCCCTTTCCGCGTGATGTCCGTCCGCCCATCGCACCCGATGCTATGCGCCGCCACCCCGTCCGGGTGTGACGGTCCGCACCTCTATGGTGCCCACGGCAAGGCTTAGGGTTCCAGATGTGGACCCCGGTGACGGTACTGCCCTGCTGACCGACCAGTACGAGCTGACCATGCTCCAGGCCGCGCTCCGCAGCGGGGCGGCCGACCGGCGTGCGGTCTTCGAGGTGTTCGCGCGGAGCCTGCCCGCGGGCCGCCGGTACGGGGTCGTCGCGGGGACGGGGCGGCTGCTGGACGCGATCGAGGCGTTCCGCTTCGAGCCCGCCCAGCTGGAGTTCCTGGCCGCGAACGGCATCGTGGACGAGCCCACGCTGCGATGGCTGGAGAAGTACCGCTTCACCGGGGACGTCTACGGTTACGCCGAAGGCGACTGCTTCTTCCCGGAATCGCCGATCCTGGTGGTCGAGGGGACGTTCGGGGAGGCCGTCCTCCTGGAGACCCTCGCCCTGTCGATCCTCAACCACGACTGCGCGATCGCGTCCGCGGCGTCCCGGATGGTCCAGGCCGCCCAGGACCGGCCCCTCATCGAGATGGGGTCGCGGCGCACCCACGAGCGCGCCGCCGTGGCCGCCGCACGCGCCGCCTACATCGCGGGGTTCGCCACCACGTCCAACCTTGAGGCGGGCCGCCGCTACGGCGTGCCGACCGCCGGGACGAGCGCCCACTCGTTCACCCTCCTGCACGGCAGCGAGCGGCACGCGTTCGAAGCGCAGCTCGCCTCGCTCGGGGCGGACACCACGCTCCTCGTCGACACCTACGACGTCGAACGGGCCGTCCGCACCGGCGTGGACCTCGCCGGGCCGTCCCTCGGCGGCGTGCGGCTTGACAGCGGCGACCTCGGCGTGCTGGCGCGCCGCGTCCGGGAGCAGCTCGACTCGCTGGGCGCGGACGGCACCCGCATCGTGGTCACCGGCGACCTCGACGAGTACGGCATCGCGGCCCTCGCCGCGGCGCCCGTGGACGGCTACGGCGTGGGGACGTCCCTGGTGACCGGTTCGGGCGCCCCCACGGCGTCCCTCGTCTACAAGCTCGTCGCCCGGGCGGACGGCCCCGGCGAGGACGCTCCCGTCCGCCCGGTGGAGAAGCGCTCCCCCGGCAAGCCGAGCCGCGGCGGGCGCAAGACGGCCGTCCGCCGCCTCGACGGGCACGGCGTCGCCCGCGCCGAGGCCGTCTTCACGGGCGAGGCCACCCCGGGCCCCCGCGACCGTGTCCTGCACGTCCCGCTGGTGCGCGACGGCGAGATCGTCGGACGCGAACCGCTCACCGCGAGCAGGGAACGCCACGCCCGCGCGGTCGCGGAACTGCCGGCGTCGGCGGTGCGCCTCTCCCGCGGCGAGCCCGCCGTCCCCACCGAGTTCACCGGCGACGGCACGCGCCCATGAGCCGTGCCCCCGCGCTGGGATAGCGTCCCTGGTGTCTGGGCAAGTCCCGAGGAGAAACCTGTACAGGGAGCGCTCATGGGCAAGAAGGCTCTGATCATCGTCGACGTGCAGAACGACTTCTGCGAGGGCGGCTCGCTCGGCGTCGGCGGCGGCGCCGACGTGGCGGCCGCCATCTCCGGGCACGTGGCCGGGCACCGGTCCGACTACGCCCACATCGTGGCGACCCGCGACTTCCACCTCGACCCGGGCGACCACTTCTCCGCGGAACCCGACTTCGTCGACTCGTGGCCGGCGCACTGCGTGATCGGCACCCCCGGCGCCGACTTCCACCCCAACCTCGCGCTCGCCCCCATCGAGGCGGTGTTCAGCAAGGGCCACGAGCACGCCGCCTACAGCGGCTTCGAAGGCGTCTCCGACGACGAGCAGCCGCTCGCGGACTGGCTCGCCGGCCGCGGCGTCGACGCCGTGGACATCGTCGGCATCGCCACCGACCACTGCGTCCGCGCCACCGCCGTGGACGCCTCCCGCGCGGGCCTTCGCACCACCGTCCTCCTCGACCTCACCGCCGGTGTCGCCAAGCCCACCGTCGACAAGGCCCTGGAGGAGATGGCGCAGGAGGGGGTCACCCTCACCGGCGCCCCCGTGGTGACCGCCTGACCACGACCGGCTCCGGGGGGATCATCATCGCGGGCGCCCCGGGACCCCAGCGCGCACCGGTTCCGGTCTCGCCGGGTCACAGGAAGCGGCGGATGGGGTTGACCGCCGCCTCCTTGACGCGCTGGGAGGTGGAGCGGTCGTCCCAGCGGGCGTGGTCGATCCGCACGCTGCGGGCCAGGTCCTCGTCGAAGTGGTCGTGCAGGGTCGCGGTGAGGCGGTCGTCGATGACCGCCAGCATGACCTCTTCGTCGTGGTCGAGGGACCGGCGGTTGAAGTTGGTGGAGCCGACGAGGGCGACCGTGTCGTCCATCAGGACGATCTTGGTGTGCAGCATCGTGGGCTGGTACTGGAAGATGCGCACGCCGCAGTCCAGGAGTGTCTGGTAGTGGCGCTGGCTTGCCAGCCGGCTGACGCGCTTGTCGGCGTGCGGGCCGGGCAGCAGGAGCTCGATCCGCACGCCGCGGCTCGCGGTGGCGCACAGCAGCTCGGTGAAGTAGTCGTCGGGGGCGAAATAGGCGGAGGCCAGCCGGACGCGGTGCCGTGCCGATTCCAGCACGACACGGATGAGGGTCTGCATGTCCTGCCAGCCGATACTGGCCGAGCCCCGGACGACCTGGACGACCGCGTCCCCGGCCGGGGGCTGCTCGGTGAAGCGGTCGCGTTCGTCCATCAGGTCGGGGTGGCTTTCGGCCCAGCTCTGCGCGAACGCGGCGGCCACGCCGTCGACCGAGGGCCCCCGGATCTGGAAGTGGGTGTCCCGCCATTCGCCGGAGTCGCGGGCGTCGCCGCACCATTCCTCGGCTATGCCGACTCCGCCGGTATAGGCGACGTGCTCGTCGACGACCAGGACCTTGCGGTGGCAGCGGTGGTTCTGCTTGAACGGTGACAGCTGGTGGGGCTTGCGGAACCAGGCCACCGTCACCCCCGCCTCCTGCATCCGGTCCAGCAGGTCCTTCTCGATCTTCAGGCTCCCGACCCCGTCCAGCAGCAGGCGGACGCGGACTCCGGCGCGGGCCCGGTCGGCCAGCGCCTCGGCGAACTCGGTGGCGATGTCCCCGCGCCAGTAGACGTAGGTCATCATGTCGACGGTGTTCCGCGCGGCCCGGATCGAGTCCAGCATCGCCGGGAAGATCTCGTCGCCGTTGCGAAGCGGGACCACCGCGTTGCCCTCGGTCGCCGCGATCCCGATCAGCCGCTCCAGCCGCCGCCGGATCCGGAAGCGCTCATCGCCGTTCCGCGGCTTCCGCTGCCGCGGGAGGGCATCCGGCGCCGACGCACCGCGGGGACGCTCCGGCGGGTCCGCCGTGAGGTCGTCCGGGGGGCTGGCTTGGTCGGTCATCGCGGCTCTCCTCGGTGCCCTGAGCGATGGGGGCAGAGTCACCTTATGGCCGGTTTTTCGTGCTATACGCAGTTCACCGTGCTGAGCTGCGGTGACGAGACCCGGTGCGCGCGTGCCCGCGCAGGCGGAAACCGGCGCCCGCCCTGCCGGTGCGCGTCCCCCGCTCGCCCCCGGCCGGGGACGTCAGTGGCGGCGTTTCGCGGCCCATTCGCGGATCTTGGCGATGCGCTTCCGCACGTCCTCGGCGGTGGCCTGGGCGATGGCGGGGCCGCCGCACGCGGCGCGGAGTTCGGTGTGGATGACGCCGTGCGGCTTGCCGGTGCGGTGGTTCCAGGCCCCGACGAGGCCGTTCAGCTCCCGGCGGAGGGCGGCGATGTCCTCGGCGGCGGTGCGGTCGGCGCGGGGGTCGCCGGTCTTGCGCTTGCGCTCGCCGGCGATCTGCTCGGCCTGCCGCTTGCGGAGCAGCGCCGACACCTGCTCGGGTTCCAGCAGGCCGGGGATGCCGAGGTACTCCTCCTCCTCGGCGGAGCCCGGCTCGGCGTGCATGCCGAACTCGCCGCCGTCGTAGAGGACGCGGTCGAACGTGGCGGACGCCTCGACCGTCTCGAACGGCAGCTCCTCCCCCACGTCGGAGGTGTCCTGCCTGCGGTTGGCCTCGGCGAGGAGCTCGTCGTCCAGGCCGTCCTCCCGGACGGGACGGTCGAGGACGTGGTCGCGCTCGGTCTCCATCTCGGCGGCGTGCCCCATCAGCGTCGGCACCGACGGCAGGAAGACCGAGGCCGTCTCGCCGCGCCTGCGGGCGCGGACGAAACGGCCGATGGCCTGCGCGAAGAACAGCGGCGTGCTGGTGGACGTGGCGTAGACGCCGACGGCGAGGCGCGGGATGTCGACGCCCTCGGAGACCATCCGGACCGCGACCATCCAGCGGTCGTCGGTCTCCCCGAACTGCTTGATCTTCTTCGACGCGGTCGGGTCGTCCGACAGCACGACCGTGGCGCCCTGGCCGGTGACGGCGCGCAGCATCCTGGCGTAGGCGCGGGCGGCCTCGTGGTCGGTCGCGATGACCAGGCCGCCCGCGTCCGGGATGGCACGGCGCAGCTCGGTGAGCCGGCGGTCGGCCGCGCCGAGGACCTGCCCGATCCAGTCGCCCTTGGGGTCGAGGGCGGCGCGCCACGCCTGGGCGGTCTGGTCCTGGGTGAGCGGCTCGCCGAGCGTCGCGGTGATCTCGTCGCCGGCCCGGGTGCGCCAGCGCATCTCCCCCGCGTACGCGAGGAAGATCACCGGGCGGACGACGCCGTCGGCGAGGGCGGGGCCGTAGCCGTAGGTGTAGTCGGCGCGGCTGCGCCGGACGCCGTCCGGCCCCTCCTCGTACTGCACGAACGGGATCGGGTTGACGTCGGTGCGGAACGGCGTGCCGGACAGCGCGAGGCGCCGCGCGGCGGGCTCGAACGCCTCCCGGACGGCGTCGCCCCACGAGAGCCCGTCACCCGCGTGGTGGACCTCGTCGAAGATGACCAGCGACTTGCGCGACTCGGTGCGGTTGCGGTGCAGCGCGGGGCGCGCCGCGACGGTCGCGTAGGTGACGGCGACGCCGTGGAAGTCCTTGCCGACGGGCCCCTGCCCGTTCTGGTACTCCGGGTCGATCCTGATGCCGACGCGGGACGCCGACTCGGCCCACTGCCGCTTGAGGTGCTCGGTGGGGCAAACGACCGTGATCGCGGAGATGACGCGGCGTTCCATCAGCTCGCGGGCGAGGCGGAGCGCGAACGTCGTCTTCCCGGCGCCGGGCGTCGCGACGGTGAGGAAGTCGCGCGGGCCCGGCTTGGTGCCGTCCGTTCCGAAGTATGCCTCCAGCGCCTGCTGCTGCCAGGCGCGCAGGGACGACGCCGTCCCCCAGGCGGCCCGCTCGGGGAAGGCGGGAGGCATGCTCGATGCGGCGAAGGTGCTCACGGTCATTGAAGGCTACCGAGGCGCACCGACAGATCGTGCTCCGGTCGCCGGTCCTGTGCCGAGATCCACACTCCGGGCGCCGCGCCGCGGGCCGCGGTAGGCGGCCCACGCCGCCCGGATGCGGCGCCCCTGACCTGCGGT
Source organism: Actinomadura sp. 6K520 (assembly GCF_004349245.1). Lineage (GTDB taxonomy): Bacteria > Actinomycetota > Actinomycetes > Streptosporangiales > Streptosporangiaceae > Spirillospora. Next base: position 39,356 of record NZ_SMLC01000039.1, read on the forward strand.
GAACTCCCTCATGCAGGCGTCGTGGGCGTAGTCCATGAAGTTGTGGATGGGGTCGCGGCCCCGCTGCCGGCAGGTGTCGCGGAAGCGCGGGCAGCCGTCCGCCGGCCGCGCCTCGTACGGGGTGTCGGCGATCCCGTCGCCGGGTGAGCGGCACCCGTTCTCGAACGTGTGGAAGAGGCCGAGCCAGTGCCCGATCTCGTGGACGGCCGTGTACCCGCGGTCGTAGTGGCGGAACGACCCGCCCGGCAGGCTGCGGTAGTCGATGACGACGCCGTCCATGTGCGGCTTCCTCCGGTACCACTGGGGGAACGTGGAGAAGCCCAGGACGTCCGTGCCCACGGCGGCGGTGTAGACGTTGAGCGTGCCGCGTCCTCCCTTGCGCAGCCGCCTCTTCATCGAGCTCTCGTACGTTCGCGGTCTGTAGAACCACGCCGCGCTGTTGGTGTGGCCGTAGCTGTCCAGACGGAACCGGACGCGGGTGTCCACGCCGCCCTTCGCTCCCCCGTACGCGGCGTTCAGCGTGGAGATCTGCCGGCGGACGTCGTTCTTCGACAGCCATCCGGTGCGTCCGTTGCGGATCACGTGGAACCGCACGGGGACGACGAGGCGGCCCGCCCGGCGCATCGTGGAGTCGAGGCGCCGTTCGTCGGAGGTGCCGTATCGGTCGGCGAGCGTCCGGCGGAGATCGGCGAGCATGGCGACGACCTCCTCGTGCCCGAGGTGGGCATGGTCGCGGGGACGCGTCCCCGGATGGGACGTCCGGGCGCCGGAGTCCGGGCCGCACCCGTCGTCCTGCTCCGTCACCGGCGCCGCCCGGACCCGTGACCGGTCACCCACCGGAACGGAAAGCGAACACATCGTAACCATCAGTGCGCACAGCGAAACCCCGGCCAACCGCCGCATACATCCCCCCGAATGTACGAACCCCGTATTTGTGTAATGGAAGTCCCGCGGTCAGCGTCTCACCGGGCAGAACCCGGCAAGGGACCGCTCACCGCGGGACCATGCGCGCGCACGCCGAAACCGACGGCGCGCCATCGGCCGCCTCCCGGCGGCCGGCTGCCAACGCTTCTCACCCTCGGCCGGATGAGAAGCGGTCACTCCTTGCCCTCGCCGCCCGACTTCATGGACTCGTAGATCTCCTTGCACTCCGGGCAGACGGGGTACTTCTTCGGATCCCGGTTCGGCACCCAGACCTTGCCGCACAGCGCGATCACCGGCGTTCCGGTCACCGCACTCTCGGTGATCTTGGCCTTCTTCACGTAGTGGGCGAACCGCTCATGGTCGCCGTCACCGTGCGACAGGTCAGGCCGTACATCGCGCTCGGTGTCGCTGTCGGGAAGGATCTTCGTACTCACGTGTTCACCTTAGTTCAGCGTGGGGTCCTCGGGAAAAGTGGAGACGAACGCCAGGTCGCCGCCCTGCCTGCGCAGCACCTCCTGCCAGAGCCGGTCCGGGTCTGCGGCGAAGACGTCCCCGGCCTCGGCCGGCACGAGGTACCACGAACCGTCCTCGATCTCGGCGCGCAGCTGACCGGCCGCCCATCCGGCGTAGCCGGCGAACACCCGCAGCTGCAGCAGTTCGGCGGCCAGCAGACCGGGCGGGGCCTCCAGGTCGACCAGGCCCACCCTGGACACCTCGGCGCCGCCGTCCAGCGCCCGCCACCCTAGCGGCTCCTCCTCACCGGGGAGACGGGCCAGGGCCAGCGCGTTCTCCAGCGCGACCGGGCCGCCCTGGAACACCACGGCGGGCCCGGTGGCGAGCTCGGCCCAGGGCGGCAGCACGCGGTCGACGGGAATCTCGGTCGGCCGGTTGAGGACGACGCCCAACGTGCCGCCCTCGCCGTCGTGCTCGACGAGCAGCACGACGCTCCGCCGAAAGTTGGGATCCTCCAGCTGAGGGGTCGCGACCAGCAGGAGCCCCACCCTGATGCCGTCTTCCATGGGTTCCATGATGCGTTGCGCCGACCTCCGGCGGCACGCTCCCCCACTCGTTAGCCTGTTACGCATTCCTATCGATGGGGATATCGGCACCACAAGGTCCTAGGTTAAGAATGATCTGGCATCACCGGCCACCCGCTTGGCGTACGCCGGGCGGCCAAGGAGGACAGCGATGCAGTTGCCGCGGGTCGTCATCGCCGCCGTGTTCGCCGTCATCGCGGCGCTGATCGCGGTCCCGGCCATCATCAACAGCACGTCGGGCGAGTCGAGCGCGTCCACCTCGGCCACCACGTCCGGCAGCCCGAGCCCCTCCGGGTCGGACACCTCACCGGCGCCGAACCCGTCCGGGACGTCGGCGTCGCCCCCCGCGCAGCCGGTGACCGCCTCGATCGGGTCGGAGGTCTCCTGCCCGGCCCGCACGGTGCAGGTCACCGTCCGCAACACCGGCGACCGCACCGAGGACTTCGGGATCGAGAAGAACGACGACACCGCCGCGATCCCCGGCGAGATCCCCGCGAACTCGACCCGGACGGTCGCCGTCAAGCTCCGCGAGGACCGCACCACCCGCGTCACCGTCAACTGGGCCAACAAGCGGATCGGCAGCGCGACCGTCAAGGCCGACTGCGAGAAGGCGGGCGCGGCGCCGGCGCCGACAAAGACACCGCCGGAAGAGCTCCCCAGCACCGGACCGGACACGGTCCTCTGGGCACGCGGCGCGACCGGCGTGGCCATCATCCTCACCGGCGCGATCATCTTCTGGTACGGCGGAATCTGGCCCCGCCGCCGCGAGCAGGTCTTCCCCAAGAAGGGGGGATGACCCGCTCGGGCTCCCGCTCCGCGGCCGGTCAGGCTTCGGTGCGGGGGCGGCCGCCGGCTGCTTCGCGGACGGCGCCGGCGACGAAGTTGCTGACGTCGGGGTGGAAGACGCTGGGGACGATGTAGTTGGGCCCCAGCTCGTCGGGCGTCACGACCTCGGCGAGGGCCTTGGCGGCGGCGGCGAGCATGTCCATGGTGACGATGTCGGCCTGCGCGTCCAGGAGGCCGCGGAAGACGCCGGGGAACGCCAGCACGTTGTTGATCTGGTTGGGGTAGTCGCTGCGTCCGGTGGCGACGACGGCGGCGTGCTCGCGGGCCTCGTCCGGGTCGACCTCGGGCTCGGGGTTGGCGAGCGCGAACACGATCGCGTCGTCGTTCATCGTGGCGATGTCGTCGCCGGTCAGGATGCCGGGGGCCGAGACGCCGATGAACACGTCCGCGTCCTTGACGGCGCCGCGCAGGTCGCCCGCGTAGCACTCGGCGTTGGTGTGGTCGGCGATCCAGGACAGCGAGTCGTCCATGTCCTCGCGGCCCTTGTGGACGGCGCCCAGGTAGTCGCAGACGACGAGGTCGCGGGCGCCCGCGTGCATGAGCAGCTTCAGGATGGCGGTGCCGGCGGCTCCCGCGCCCGCCATCGTGATGCGGACGGAGCCGATGTCCTTGCCGACGACGCGCAGCGCGTTGGTCAGCGCGGCGAGCACGCAGATCGCGGTGCCGTGCTGGTCGTCGTGGAAGACCGGGATGTCGAGCAGCTCGCGCAGCCGGGCCTCGACCTCGAAGCAGCGCGGCGCGGAGATGTCCTCCAGGTTGATGCCGCCGAACGCGGGCGCGAGGATCTGGACGGTCCGGACGATCTCGTCGGTGTCCTGGGTGTCGAGGCAGATCGGCCACGCGTCGATCCCGGCGAACCGCTTGAACAGGGCCGCCTTGCCCTCCATGACGGGCAGCGCGGCCTCCGGGCCGATGTTGCCGAGGCCGAGCACGGCCGAGCCGTCGGTGACGACGGCGACGCTGTTGCGCTTGACCGTCAGCCGGCGGACGTCCTCGGGGTTGCGGGCGATGGCGAGCGAGACGCGGGCGACGCCCGGCGTGTAGGCCATCGACAGCTCGTCGCGGTTGCGCAGCGGCACCTTGGACTGCATCTCTATCTTGCCGCCGAGGTGCATCAGGAACGTCCGGTCGCTGACCTTGTGGATCTTGACGGACTCGATCTGCTCCAGCGCGGCGGCGATCGCCTCGGCGTGCTGGGTGTCGCGGGTCGCGATCGTGACGTCGATGCGCAGCGTCTCGTGGCCGGCGGTGTTGACGTCGAGGGCCGTGACGATGCCGCCCGCGTTCTCGACGACGTGGGTGATCTGGCTGACGGCCCTGCCGCCCGCCGGCACCTCCAGCCGGACGGTGATGGAGTACGACACGCTCGGCACGCTCGCCACGGCAAATGCTCCCTCTGCTCCGGGTTGTCCACGCGTCCCGCGCGCCTCGCTCCGGTCCGGGGCGGGCGGGCCGGGACGGTGCGTCCGGGGGCCGCGGCCCGGTCGCGTCCCGCGGCTCACACCGCCGGGGCCGCGACGACGATCACGGGCACGGGCGGCCCCATGGTGTCGATCACGAGGTGGTAGAGCCGCGGATCGGCGGGGTCGGCCCCGTAGCAGTGCTGCACGCAGGCCGTCCGGGCGCGGTCGTTGCCACCGAGCATACGCTCAACATCGCGATCGGGTGACCCGCTCCGCGCAGCTCGTCCCGCCCGGGAAACGCCCCCCGGGAGCAACTGGGTTCCAGGGGGCGCCCCCTGGCAGAGCACAGCCCCCGGGCTGGCTCAGAACAGGGCCGACTGGAGGGAGCGGCGGGCCTTGGTGACGCGCGGGTCGTCCGGCGGGAGGAGCTCGAACAGCGACAGCAGGTGCTTGCGCGCCGCGTCGCGGTCGTCCCCCGCGGTGCCGCGCACCGCGGTCACCAACCGCTCGAACGCCTGCTCCATCAGGCCGGACACCATCTCCACGTCCGCCGCGCGGATCTGCGCCTGGACGTCACCGGGCTTCGCGCCGGCCTCCTGGAGGGTGCGGTCCGGGTCCAGCGACTGCACCCGCCGGCTCAGCTCCACCAGCGCGACACCCTGCTTCGCCTGCGCGTTGCGGGGGTCGGCGGCGAGCATCTCCTCGAACGCGGCCTTGGCGCCCTCCAGGTCACCGCGCTGCAGGGCGTCCTCGGCCCGCTGGGTCACCGGGTCGGCCATCGGCGCGTCCGCCGCACCGGCGGGCTGCTCGCCCTCGGGGGCGTCCGGCAGGATGCCCTCCTTGCGGAGCGCCTCGAAGAGCTGGTCGATGGCCTGGCGCACCTGCGGCTCGGGGGCCGCGCCGTTCAGGAACGGCAGCAGCTGCCCGGCGACGACCGCCGCCACGAACGGGATGCCGCGCACGCCCATCTGCTGCATGTACGCGCCGAGCTGCGGGTTGGCGTCGATGTCGACCTTGGCCAGGATCCACTGGCCGGCCGCCTCGTTGGCGAGCTTCTCCAGGATCGGCCCGAGCTGTTTGCAGGGCCCGCACCATTCGGCCCAGAAGTCGACGAGGACGGGAACGGACTGCGACCGCTCCACGACCTCGGTGTTGAAAGTCTGGTCGGTGACGTCCACGACGTACTGGCCGCCGGCCGCACCCGCGCCGCCGGACTGGGCCTGGCGTCCCTGCTGCTTCCTGGCGGCCGGCTGACGCGCCCCCAGGTCGATGGCCCCGTGCAACGAAAAGTCCCGAGAAGGCATGGGTCCATCCTGCCCCATGAGCGCACGTGACCGTGCGCCCGTACGCTCCCAGCGGAGCGCCGCGCCCGGCGAGCACGCCGGGCACGCCCTAATTTGTTGCACAATTCGACTGTTGTCGGCTTTTTTGGAATTCGCCGTCCCGAACGGCAGGCAAAGATTCGAGACGTCCTGCCGTAAAGGCGAAAAGATTGCTGGCAGCCATCACCAAGCCCGGTTATAGTCACGATGTCGATGCATCGCGGCACGGCAAAAGCGACCGCGTACCGGGCCGCCGAACGGCGGCCGGAACGGCGGGCACCGCGTGGCAGGGTTGGGGGACCGCGGCCACCGGAGGTACCCGGACACGGGAATCGCGCCCGGCGCCGCGAGGGCATGACGAGCAATGGGGGGAAACTTGTGATCGCGGAGCATTCCGTGATCGTGGCCCGAGGAATGGGTGTCCGCCGCGGGGGGCGGTGGCTCCTGCGCCCGGTGACCTTCGGCGTGCCCGAAGGCGTGGTCGGCTTGGCCGGTCCACCTGGTGCCGGTAAATCCACTCTGCTGGCCACGTTCGCGACCTTGCGCAGGCCGAACGCCGGCGTGCTGCACATTCTCGGACACGACGTCGCGCACGCCGCCGGGGTCCGGGCCGCCCGGGCCGCCATCGGCTACCTGCCCGCCCGGTTCTCCCGGGCGGAGCACATGACGGCCGGGGAGTTCGTCGAGTACGCGGCCTACTACAAGCGGACGAGCGCGTCCGCCGCGCGTTCCATGGTGCGGCGCCTCGACCTCGGCGAGGCCGCCGGCACCGAGCTGGCGCTGCTGCCGCCCGACGTCCGGCTGCGCGCCGGTCTCGCCGCGGCGTGCGTCCACGAGCCCGAGCTGGTGCTGCTGGACGACCCGTTCGGCGAGCTGTGCGCCGCCGCCGAACCCTGGCCCACCGGCGCGGGCGGCCCCGGACGCCACGCGCTGACCGCCGCCATGGCGGAACTCGTCCCGGTGCTGCGCACCCTCGCCCCGACGGTGCTCGTCACGGCCGACGCACCCGAGACGCTCACCGGCTGGTGCGACCGCCTCCTCACCCTCGCCCGGGGCCGGCTGACCGAGCACGCCACCGGCTCGGCCGGCGCCCGCCGCGGCCGGAGCGCCGCCGACCGCCGCGCCGCCGACCCGGCCGGCCCGCCGCCCGCGCGCCTCCCGGCGGAACGCCGGCCCGCGCGGCTGGCGCCGCCGCAGATGACGCTGCCCAGCGTGCCGCTGCCGCAGCTGACGAGGCTCCGGGTGCGCAGGCCGCCCGCCGGAAGCGCCACCGGTGTCTGACCTCGGGCGGGTGCTCCGGCTGGACGCCCGCCGCTCGGCGCTGCTGGTCGCGATGCCGGTCCTCACCGCGGTGGGGACGGCGGCCGCCGCGCCGTCGCTCTACCCGGCGGTCGCCTACTGGGACAACGCCGTCGTCGCCCTGGTCAACGCGGTCCGCTTCGTGGGCCCGGTGGCCGCGGCACTCGCCGCGTGGACGACGGTCCGGGAACGCCCGCTCGACTACCTGCGCGACCTCACGGCGCGGTCCCCCGCCACCGGGGCGCTCTTCGACCTGCTGCTGCTGTCCGCCGCCGCGCTGCTCTCCTACGCCACGGTCACGATGCTGGTCGTCGTATTCACCCTCGCCCAGGACGGTGCCGGGCACCTCCACCTGGTGGGCGTGGCCGCGGGGGCGGGTTCGCTCGTCCTGCACGTCGTCGCCGGCTACCTGATGGGACGCGCCGCACCGCACCGCGCCACGGCCGTCCTCGTCCTCGCCGTGACGTCCCTGTGGGCCGCGCTCCGCGTCCCCGGCATGTCGTGGTGGAGCCTGCTCCCCCCGGCGGCGTTCGACCACATCGCCCTGTTCACCACCCTGCGCCCCCGCGTGCTCCTCGACCAGGTCACCTGGACGGCCGGGCTGACCACCGCGCTGGTCCTCGGCTACGTCATGTGGGTGACGCGGCGGTTCCTGATCGTCCTCCCGCTGCTGGTGGCGCTGGGCGCGACGGGCACCGCGACGCTCGGCCTCCGCGCCTCCGGCGGGACGGTCACGCCCGTCCACGCCGAACCGGTGTGCCGGGAATGGCCGATCACCGTGTGCGTCCACCCCGCGCTGGACGACGCGCTGCCCGTGCTGACGGCGGCGGCCACTCCCCTCGCCGCGCGCCTCAGCGACACGCCCGGCGCGTTCACGCGCGTGGAGCAGCGCCCGGCGTGGAAGCCCGTCTCGGTGTCGGACGGCGTCGCCACCGTCCACCTGGACGAAACGCTCTCGCCCGGGTACGAGTCACGTGCCGTCCGGCAGATCAGCCGCAGCCTCCGCGACGCCCAGGCGTGCGCCGCCTCCCCGGACACCCCCGACCACTACCGCGCGCTGGTCGACGCGTGGCTCCTCGGCGAGGATCCGCCGGCCGTCCCCGACGCCCGCGCCGCCCGCCGCTTCGCCTCCTGGAGCGAGGCACGCCGCCGCGCCTGGCTACGGCTCAACTTCGCCGACTACCACTCCTGCGCCCTGACCTCCGCCGACTTCCTAGGGGGCGCTTGACGCCGGCGCGCTCGTCGTGTGCGGGGGCCTGGTCCAGTGGCGCTCGACGAGGAACGGCGCGACCGGGAGCACGGCCGCACCCAGGGCGAGGACCGTGCGCTTGATGTCCCAGCGGAGCGCGTCGCGGACGAGGAAGACCATCCCCACGTAGGCCATGAACAGGACCCCGTGCAGCGGGCCGACCAGTTGGACGCCCACCTCCGCCTCCGCGCCGTACTTCAGCGGCATCGCGATCAGCAGCAGGACCAGGAAGGACACCGCCTCGGCGATGGAGACCAACCGGAAAACGCGAATCATGTCCACGCCGGGAGGAACGCGCAGGTCCCCGGCCGGGTTTCGCGGCGGGCTATGGCTTCGCTCACATCGACCTAACCGGCTCGACAGGTAAGAGGCGGTCCTTCCGGGAATGTCCCGTACATGGCTCGCTCGGAAACGAAGAACGACTCGCCCCGGAAGTCGTCCGCCGTCCGGTCCCGCTCCCGTTGGCGCGGACTGCTCACCCCCGCCCTGCTCATCATCGCGACCATCGCGATCGTGCTGGTGGCCCAGCAGGCGCTGCGCGGCCTCCCCGGATGGCTGAACCCGTTCGGCGTGGAGACGAAGGACCGCAGCGGGCCCGTCCTGCTGAAGTCGATCCGCGACCTGCACCGCTACGAGGCGGCCAGCGGCAACTTCCAGGTCGTCGTCGACCTGGAGAAGGACGCGAAGTTTCTGCCGGACTCCCTGCGCGGCAACCGCACGCTGTTCGTCGGCAACGGCTCCGTCGACGCCTACGTCGACTTCTCCAGGGTGGGCGACGGCGCCGTCAAGGTGAACGGCGACCGGACGGCCGCGACCATCACGCTGCCGCCCGCGCAACTGGAGCGGACCAACCTCGACCAGAAGAACAGCTACGTCTACTCCACCGAGCGCGGCCTGATCGACCGCTTCGGCGACTTCTTCAGCAGCAACCCCAACAACCAGCAGCAGCTCTACGTCCTGGCCGCCCAGAAGATCCAGACCGCCGCGGCCCAGAGCGGCCTGAAGCAACGCGCCGACGCCAACACCAAGACGATGCTGGAGAACATGCTCAAGGCCCTGGGCTTCACGAAGGTGACCGTCCAGCAGTCCAACACGCAGTGACCCGCCCTGCCGTCAGCGACAGACGCGCCGCCCTCAGGTGTCAGACACGAATAACCAGAGCATCTCCTTGGCCGCCGCCGCCGCAGAGGCCGGCGGCGCCGATGCCGCCGCCGCGGCGCTTCAGCTCGTAGGCCAGGGCCAGGACGATGCGGGCGCCGGACATGCCCACCGGGTGGCCGAGGGCGATGGCGCCGCCGTTGACGTTGACCTTGTCCGGGCCGACGCCGAGGTCGCGCATCGACTGGATGCCCACGGAGGCGAACGCCTCGTTGATCTCGACGAGGTCGAGGTCGCCGACGTCCAGGCCCTCCTTGCCGAGCGCGTGCTTGATCGCGTTGGCGGGCTGGGACTGCAGTGAGTTGTCGGGGCCGGCGACGTTGCCGTGCGCGCCGATCTCGGCCAGCCACGTCAGCCCGAGCTCCTCGGCCTTGGCCTTGGCCATCACCACGACGGCGGCGGCGCCGTCGGAGATCTGCGAGGACGAGCCGGCGGTGATCGTCCCCTCCTTGCCGAAGGCGGGACGCAGCTTCGCGAGGGTCTCGGGGGTGGTGTCGCCGCGCACGCCCTCGTCGGCGGAGAACACGACCGGCTCGCCGCGCCGCTGCGGAATCTCGACGGGCGCGATCTCGTCGTCGAACAGGCCGTTCTTGATGGCCTCGGCGGCGCGCCGGTGGGAGCGGGCGGAGAACTCGTCCTGCTCCTCGCGGGAGATGTCCAGCTTCGCGTTGTGGTGCTCGGTCGACTCGCCCATGGAGACGCCGTCGAACGCGTCGGTCAGCGCGTCGTAGGCCATGTGGTCGAGGACCTCGACGGAGCCGTACTTGTAGCCGCCGCGCGACTTCGGCAGCAGGTGCGGGGCCTGCGTCATCGACTCCATGCCGCCGGCGACGACGATCTCGAACTCGCCGGCCCTGATCAGCTGGTCGGCGAGCGCGATCGCGTCCAGGCCGGACAGGCACACCTTGTTGATCGTGATCGACGGGACGCTCATCGGGATGCCCGCCTTGACGGCCGCCTGCCGGGACGGGATCTGGCCCGCGCCCGCCTGGAGGACCTGGCCGAGGATCACGTACTGGACCTGGTCGCCGGAGATCCCGGCGCGCTCCAGCGCCGCCTTGACCGCGTGCGCCCCGAGGTCGGCCGCGGAGAAGTCCTTCAACGAGCCCGTCAGGCGCCCGATGGGGGTGCGTGCTCCGGCGACGATCACGGACGTGGTCATGTGGGGGCCTCCAGGGTGGTGCTGCGGCGACGTTTGCCACCATACCCAGGAGAACCTTGTTCGGTTCAGTTCGCCCCGCCTGGCCGCCCGAGTAGGGAGAAAGCCCATGCTGACCCGTATCGACCACATCGGTATCGCCTGTCACGACCTGGACGCCACCGTCGAGTTCTACAGGGCGACCTACGGCTTCACCGACGCGCACTTCGAGGTGAACGAGGAGCAGGGCGTCCGGGAGTGCATGCTCAAGATCAACGACACCGGCGACGGGGCGGCGAGCTACCTGCAGCTGATCGAGCCGATCCGGGACGACTCGCCGGTGGCCAAGTGGCTCGCGAAGAACGGCGAGGGCGTGCACCACATCGCGTTCGGGACCGACGGGACGGTCGAGGACGAGGCGGCCGGCATCGCGGGCCGGGGCGTCCGGGTCCTGTACGACGCGCCGCGCGGCGGATCCATGGGATCCTTGATCAACTTTTTGCACCCCAAGGACTGCCACGGCGTCCTCACCGAACTGGTGCAGAAGCGCTGACGGGGCCGCATGATCTTCGAGTGCCGCCGCCACGGGGGTGCGACCGGATCGTGACGTGTTCGATATCACGGTGACGGACGGCGGGCCGTTGACTGCCGCTCTGTGACCGTTCCGCCACATCTGGTGCATTTGTGGTGCCCGTACCTGGGCCGGGACCGACCCGGAGACGAGGGCCATAAAAGGGACAAAACACGCAGCGCGTCAAGATGAGCCCCCAACACGGCAGTGTCCGGAGTACGCTTCATTCGCCGGAAGAGGTCTGGGGCACTGCGCCCGTCATGCCAGGCGATCAACCGGTCCCCGGAACCACCCGTAGCCCCGTCACATCAGGATTGAGCCACATGCAGTCCGACATCGACGCCCAGCTCAGCAACTTCTTTGAAGACACGCCCCCGCGCGAATTCGACGTGGTGCTCCGCGGCTACGACCGGCACCAGGTCGACGAGCACATCAAATCGCTCGACAACGAGGTCCGGCAGACCCGCGAGCAGACCCAGGCCCTGCAGCGGGAGCTGTCGGACGCCCATCGTCAGCTGCAGGAGCAGGAACGCCCCACGTACTCCGGTCTCGGCGCGCGCATCGAGCAGCTGCTCAGGCTCGCCGAGGAGCAGGCCACCGAGCTCGTGCAGGCCGCCCGCTCCGAAGCGAACGAGATCAAGGCCGCGGCCAAGGTCGACGCCGCCGAGCAGCGCGCCACCGCCGAGAACGACGCCGCGGAACTGCGCGCCAACGCCCAGCGCGAGGGCGACGACATGCGCAACGCGGCCGAGCGCGAGGCCGAGGAGGTCCGCACCTCCGCCCGCCGCGAGGCCGACGAGCTGACCTCCACGACCGAGCGCGAGGTCGCCAAGCTGCGCGCGACCGCCGACCACGAGGTCGCCGAGAAGCGCGCCGCGGCCGAGCGGGAGATCGCGAAGCTGCGCACCACCACCGAGCGCGAGGTCGCGCAGCTGCGCGCGTCCACCAAGCGCGAGCGGGACGAGATCCTCACCACCGCCAAGCGGCAGGCCGACGAGATGCGGGCCCAGGCCCAGCGCATCCTGGAGGAGAGCGAGGCCCAGCGCGCCCAGGCCGAGGCCGAGTTCGAGATCCAGCTCGCCGCCCGCCGCGAGGAGGCCGACCGGCAGGACGCCGAGCGCCACTCGGCCGCCCAGGCCGCCACGCAGAAGCTCGTCGCCGAGGCCGAGCAGCGCGCCGCGTCCGCCGAGCAGCGGGCCGCCAAGGCCACCCAGCAGGCCGAGCAGACCCGGCGCGAGGCCGACTCGCACGCCAAGCAGCTCATGGCCAACGCGCGCAAGAACTCCGACAACGTCATCGCCGAGGCCAAGGCGCAGGCCGAGCAGCTGCTCGCCGAGACCAAGGCCGAGGCCGACCGCGTCCGGACGGCGGCGCAGCGCCAGGTCGACGAGCTCACGCGCCAGCGCGACAGCATCACCAGCCACCTCAACCAGCTGCGTCAGCTGATCGGCGGGGTCGCCCCGAACCTGGGCGGCGACGCCGAACTGGCCGCGCCGCCGGAGCCCGCCGCGATCCCCGCGGCGGAGCCCAAGCCGGCCCCGCAGCAGGCCGAGCCGCCCCGGCAGCAGCCCGCCGCCCAGCAGGCGAAGCAGGCCCCGCCCGCCAAGCAGGCCCAGGCCAAGAAGTCCGACGAGGACGACGAGGACTGGTGGCAGGAGTGAACCGGCCGGCCGCTTGACGACGGCCGACACGTGACGGGAAAGCCTAGAGGCAGCGGAAACGCCTCTAGGCTTTCCGTCGTCTGACCCAGTAGCGCACTGTCCGCGGCTCCGGACATGTGCATGGGAACCGCAGGACGGAAGAGGAGAGCGGCGTGTCCGACGAGACCCCCCACGAGGACGGGCCTGAGGCGAAGCCCGGCTCGGGCCGCCCCGCCACCGGCCGCAAGGTCCCCGCTCC
>NZ_SMLC01000003.1 GCF_004349245.1 Actinomadura sp. 6K520
GGGTACTGGCGGCTCACCGGGCTCGGGCAGCTGTCCGCCACCGGGCTGCGGCCCGGCGACGCCGAGACCGTGCTCGCCATGACCCGCGAGCAGATCGGCTGGGTCTGGACCTGGGTCGGTGGGGCTGCTACTAACGTCCCTTGGGGCTTGGGCTGGAGGAGGGTTTGGGCGACTCGGGGACGGTCGGGGATCGGCTCCGGCGGGCTCGGCGGCGGCGGTTCGTCGGGCGTGGCGGGGAGATCGAGCTGTTTCGCGGGGCGCTCTCGGACGGGGCGTTCGCCGTCCTCTTCCTGCACGGGCCCGGTGGGGTCGGCAAGAGCGCGCTGTTAGGGGAGATGGCGGAGGCCGCGCGGCAGAGCGGGGTCACTCCCGTGCTCGTGGACGCGCGGACGGTGCCGCCCGAGGCGTCGGCCTTTCTGCGGGCCGCGGAGGTGCCCGGGGCGGGGCGGTACGCGGTGCTGATCGACACCTACGAGATGCTCGCCCCGCTCGACGACTGGGTCCGGGAGCAGTTCGTTCCGGGGCTGCCCGCCGACACCGTCGTCGTGCTCGCGGGACGGGACGCGCCCTCGCCCCGGTGGGTCGCCGACGCGGGGTGGCACGAGCTGCTGCGCGTGGTGTCCCTGCGCAACCTCAGCCCCTCGGAGACCAGGGAATATCTCTCGGTCGAGGGCGTCCCGGGAGAGCTGCGCGAGCGGATGCTGGAGCTGGCGCACGGGCATCCGCTCACCCTCGCGCTGCTCGTGGACATGGTGCACCGGCGGGAGGAGGTGCCCGGGGCTCTGCGCGCCGCGCCCGACATCGTGCGGGCGCTGCTGACGCGGCTCGTCGACCAGGTGCCCGGTCCGCGGCACGCGGAGGCGCTCCAGGTCTCTGCGCACGCGCGGTTCACGACCGAGGAACTGCTCCGGGCCATGCTCGGTGACGACGCCGGGACGCTGTTCCACTGGCTGAGAACCCTGTCGTTCGTCGAGGAACGCGAGTTCGGGCTGTTCCCGCACGATGTGGTGCGGGACATCCTGGACGCCGACCTGCGCTGGCGCGACCCGGACGGGTACGCGGGACTGCACCGGCGGCTGCGGGCCCACTTCGTCGAGCGGGCGCGGCGGGCCGCCGAGGACGAGCGCGTCCGGCACCAGACCGTCGCGGACATCATGTTCCTCAGCCGGGACCACCCGATCGTCAAGGGGTACTGGCGGCTCACCGGGCTCGGGCAGCTGTCCGCCACCGGGCTGCGGCCCGGCGACGCCGAGACCGTGCTCGCCATGACCCGCGAGCAGCAGGGCGCGGAGCAGGCCGCCTACGCGGCGCAGTGGATCGAGCGGCAGCCCGCGGCGTTCGGGGTGTTCCGGGACGGGGCGGGCGAACCGTTCGGGTTCGCGGCGTACCTGGAGCTGAGCGAGACCGGCATCGGGGACGATCCGGGGGCGCGGGCGATGTGGGAGCACGTGCTGCGGCACGGGCCCCCGCGGCCCGGGGAGAGCGTCATGGCCTGGCGGTTCTTCGTGGACACCGAGCCGGGCGCGCGGCCCACCCGGTCGGAGACCATGATCCGGCTCTGGCACGGGCAGGAGATCATCACCGGGGCGCGCAAGGCGTGGGACCTCGTCGCCGTCCCGTCGGAGCGCGACTACTGGGACCCGCTGCTGTCCTTCTTCGACTTCCACCACGCCGCCGAAGCGGCGTTCCGGATCGGCGGGCGGCGCTACGACGTGTACGCCCACGACTGGCGGGACCGCGGCGTCGACGAGTGGCTCGCGCTGACGGCCGAACGCGAACTCGGCGCCCCCGTCACCGCGGCGAGCCCTCCCGAACTGGTGCTGTCCCAGCCGGAGTTCGCCGACGCCGTCCGCGCCGCCCTGCGCGACCTGCACCGCGCCGACCGGCTCGCAGGCAACCCCCTGCTGCGGTCCCGGCTCGTCCGCGGGGCGGACGACCCCGCCGGGGAACTGCGCGGGCTCGTCGCGGAGGCCGCCGCGACGCTGCGGGACGACCCCCGCGAGGAATCGCTGTACCGGGTCGTCGACCGGACGTTCCTGCGCCCGGCCCCGACACAGGAACGCGCCGCCGAGATGCTCGGGCTGCCGTTCAGCACCTACCGGCGGCACCGCAACCGGGCCGTCGAGCGGATCGCCGGATGGCTCTGGGAACGCGAACTCTACGGAAACGGCCACCAAGTGGACGGCTAGTGGCCTGGCGGGTGGACAGCGGCCCACCGCATCGTCGCCTCATCGACCGACAACGGGAGGCACGAGATGCGAGTCATCGGAGAGCACGCGGTGGTCCTGGGCGCGGGCATGGCGGGGCTGCTCGCCGCGCGGGTTCTGGCAGAGGCGTACGAGCGGGTCACGATCGTGGAGCGTGACGGCACGTTGACGAGGGAGGCGCGCAAAGGCGTCCCGCAGGGCAGGCACGCCCACGTCCTGCTGCCGCGGGGGCAGCGAATCCTGGAGGAGCTCTTTCCCGGCCTGGACCGGGAGTTGGTCGACGGCGGCGCCGTCGTCGCCGACCCCGGGGCCGACCACCGGTTCGTCATGGGCGGCCGCACGCTCCTGCGGCGGGCCGGTGCGGAGCGGGCGATCCAGGCGAGCCGCCCCTTCCTGGAGCGGGCCGTCCGCGAGCGGGTGGCGGCGCTGCCCGGGGTGCGGTTCACCTGCGGGCGCGACGTCGTCGGGCTGCTCGGCGGCGGGCCGGGCCGGATCACCGGCGTGCAGGTCATGCCGAGGAGTGTCGGCGGCGCCGCCGAGGAGATCCGCGCCGACCTCGTCGTCGACGCGATGGGACGCGGCGGCCGCACCCGGCACTGGCTGGAGCGGCTCGGGTACGGGCCCGTGCCCCGGGAGGAGATCAACATCGGCGTCGGCTACGCCTCGCGCCCGATCCGCCCGGCGCTGGCCGCGCGGATCGGCAGGGCCGTCGTCGTGGGACCGCGGCCGGGGCGGTCGGCGGGCATGGCGATGGTCGCCGTCGAAGGCGACCGGTACCTGCTGACCGTCGCCGGGCTGGACCGCCGCCCGCCGGCGGACGACGACGGTTTCCTCGCGTTCGCGCGGGAACTCGCGCCGCCGGACGTGTTCGAGGCGATCCGCGCGGCCGAACCGCTCGGCGGCGTCGCCACGCACAGGTACTCGTCGGACCTGCGCGTCCGCTACGAGCGGGTCCGGAACCTGCCCGAAGGGCTCGTCGTCACCGGGGACGCGCTGTGCAGCTTCAACCCGATCTACGCGCAGGGCATGACGGTGGCCGGGCTTGAGGCCGAGGTACTGCGCCGTTCCCTGCGGGAGGGGCCGCGCGGCCTGGCCCGGCGGTACTTCCGGGCGGTGGCGAGGACGCTCGACGACCCCTGGCGGATGGCGGTCGCGGCCGACCTGTCCCTGCCGGAGGTCGCGGGGCGCCGCGGCCCCGCCGTCAAGATCATGAATGCCTACGTGGACCGCGTGCAGGCGGCCGCGGCCCGCGACGCGGCGGTCGGCGAGCAGTTCTTCCGCGTCATCGGCCTCCTCGACCCACCGGCGGCACTGCTGCGGCCCGCGGTGCTGGCCCGCGCCCTGCTGCCCGGGAGTCGTGACCGGGTCGCGGGCCCCGCCGTAAGGGAGGAGCACGCCACCGCATGAGACTCCCGCCGCGCGTAACGGGGGTTCCAGGGGGTCGCCCCCCTGGGCTAGCTACCCTGGGGGTATGCGGACCGGTGTGGCGGGGCTTCTGGATGTTTGCTGCGTCCTCGTGTTCGTCGCCATCGGGCGTGCCACGCATGAGGAGGCCGCGTCCCTTACCGGTTATTTCGGGACCGTCTGGCCCTTTCTCGCCGCCCTTGGTGGTGGATGGCTGCTCGGGCGGGTCTGGCGGCGGCCTGAGGCGCTGGTGCCGGCGGGGGTCGTCGTGTGGGTGACGACCCTCGTGGGCGGGATGGGGCTGCGGGCCCTGTCCGGGGACGGGACCGCTCTCCCGTTCGTCATCGTGGCCACGGGTTTCCTGGCGCTCACGCTGCTCGGGTGGCGTGCGGGTGTTCGTGTGGCGGGCGTGCGGAAGGGCCTGTCCCGGCAGGGCTGAACGCCTTGTGGGACGTCTCCAAATGACCGCCTGGTCTCTTTGCTGATCGACTCGGTTGACTGCGACGCGCCATCCTGATGAAGTTACCGGCGAGTCACGTGGGTGACCGAGGGCATGCGAAAGGGACACGATGGCATCTGCGCTGCGCGACTGGCTGGAGAAGCCGAACAGCGGACGTGGCGTTCATCTGGCGGCCGACGACGGCGGCTGGGAGTTCCGCGACTACGGCGAGCTGGCCTCCGGCGCGCGGCGCACCGCCGCCGCGCTGATCGAGGAGGGCGTACGGCCGGGGGACGTCGTCTGCCTGATCCTGCCCACGGACTTCACGTGCATCGAGACCTACTACGCGGTGTGGGCGGCGGGGGCGACCGTGTGCCTCATCACGCCGCCGCTGTTCCAGGACGGGGACGACTACGTCGCGCACGTCGCGGCCATTCTGCGGCAGGCGTCGCCCGCGCTGGTCGTCGCGTCCAAGGACCTCACCGAGTACGCGGGACGCGCCATGGCCGAGGCGGGCATGAGCGGCGAGCCGTGGCGGCCCCGGCAGTCCGTGGACGAGGCGGACGTGCAGCCGGCCGGAGAGCTGGCCCTGCTGCAGTTCACGTCCGGGTCCAGCGGTGCGCCGCGCGGTGTGATGGTCACCTGGGCGAACCTGGAGGCCAACTCCGACCTGATCGTCCGGGAGTCCGGGTACGAGGACGGGGACGTGGTCGCCACGTGGCTGCCGCTCTACCACGACATGGGGCTCATCGGCACCTTCATCACGCCCATCGCGCGGCAGGGGATTCTGCGGCTGATGCGGCCCGACCACTTCATCCGCGACCCCGCGCGGTGGATCCGCCTTTTCGGCGAGGCCGCGCACACGGCCGCGCCGCCGTTCGCGTACTCGTACTGCGCGCGGCGGATCAAGCCCGAGCAGCTGGCGGGCCTCGACCTGTCGGGGTGGAAGATGGCGCTGATCGGCGCCGAGCCCATCGACCCGCACACCCTGGAGGGGTTCGCGCAGCTCGTCGAGCCGTTCGGGTTCTCGCGGACGATGTTCAAACCCGCCTACGGCATGGCGGAGACGACGCTGCTGGTCACCATGGACAGCGAGCAGCGGCCCCCGCTCGCCGTCCGGCCCGACCCCGAGTCGCTGTCGTTCGGGGAGCCCGTCCGGATCCTCGACCAGCACCGGCTGGGGCCGGATTCGCTCGGCGCGAAGGCCGGGTGGGTCGTCGGGTGCGGCACGCCGGAGAGCGATGTGCCGGTCACGATCGTCGATGACGCCGGGGCCGAGCTGGCGGACGGGCTGCTCGGGGAGATCGTCGTCGGCGGCGCGTCGGCCTGCCCGGGGTACTACGCGGGTGCGGAGGCCAAGTCGACGCGGTTCATCGACGGGAGGGTCTTCACCGGGGACGCCGGGTTCTTCCACGAGGGGCAGCTCTTCGTCCTCGGGCGGATGGGCGACAGCATCAAGGTGCGCGGGCGCTCCGTCTACGTCGAGGACCTCGAAGCGAAGATCGCCGACGTGAGCCGGCTCGGGAAGGGCCGCATCGCCGCCGTCGCCGTGCCGGACGCCGGACGCAAGGGCCTCGCCCTGTTCGCCGAGACGCAGGACGAGTCGTGGACGGCCGCCGTCCGCGAGATGCTGCGCCGCCGGCTCGGCGACGACGTCGAGCTGACGATCGTCATCGGCACCGGGCTGATCCAGCGGACCTCCAGCGGCAAGCCGCGCCGCCGCTACATGTGGGAGCGGCTGAAGTCCGGGAAGATGGAGGGTGCGCGCATCGTCCCGTGATTGCGGAAGCCGGTGGCGGCGCGACACGATGGCGCTGACGCCTGTGAAAGGTGCCCGATGCCGGCTGTTGCCAGAACGCTCCTGCGCCTGGGCTCCCGCCTGGGCTCCACCGCCCAGAACGCCCTGGAGGTCGCCCGCTTCGGCGGGTTCGACACCGACGAGGACGCGGCGCCCTGCGAGGTCGTGACCGAGCAGCGGGTGTACCGGCTGCGGCACTACTTCCCAGGGGCCGCGGGCGGGCCGGTGCTGCTGCTCGTCCCGCCGCTGATGATCACCGCGGAGGTGTACGACATCTCCTCGCGGGTCAGCGCGGTCCGGGTGCTGCACGACCTGGGCGTCGACCCGTGGGTGGTCGACTTCGGCGCGCCCGAGCGGGAGCCGGGCGGGCTGGAGCGGACGGTCAGCGACCACGTCCTCGCCGTCAGCGACGCCGTCGACCGCATCCGGAAGGCCACCGGGCGGGACGTGCACCTCGCGGGGTACTCGCAGGGCGGCATGTTCGTCTACCAGGCCGCCGCGTACCGGCGCAGCGAGGGCATCGAGTCGGTGGTGACGTTCGGCAGCCCGGCCGACACCAGCGTCGGGCTCCCGTTCGGCCTGCCCAGCCGGCTCGCGGCCGAGGGGGCCGAGCGCATCCCCGACGCGCTGCTCGGCGGGTTCGCCGTGCCGGGCTGGGTGACGCGGCTCGGTTTCCAGGCGCTCAGCCCCGTGAAGTCGGTGCGGTCGCGGATCGACTTCATCCTGCAGCTGCACGACCGGGAGCGCCTCGCGCCGCGCGAGCGGCAGCGCCGCTTCCTGGAGCGGGAGGGCTGGGTGTCGTGGCCCGGCCCGGCGCTGGCGGAGTTCATCCGCCAGTTCATCCAGCACAACCGGATGCTCACCGGCGGGTTCGTCATCGGCGACCGGCCCGTCACGCTGGCCGACATCACCTGCCCGGTGCTCACCTTCGTCGGGGAGGTCGACGAGATCGCCGGGCCGCCCATGGTCCGCGGGATCAGGCGGGCCGCGCCGCGCGCCCAGGTGTACGAGGCGTCCCTGCCCGCCGGGCACTTCGGGCTCGTCGTCGGCAGCCTCGCCATCGCGCGGACGTGGCCCGCGGTGGCCGCGTGGGCGAAATGGCGCGCGGGCGACGGGGACCTGCCGGACATCGTCGCGCCCGTCACCGGGGACGAGGAGGCGGCCACGGCCGAGCTGCCCGGCGGGCCCGCCGGCTACGGGCTCCAGCTCGCGCTGGGCGTGGGCGCGGGGGCCGCCCGCTCCGCGTTCCGCACGGCGGCGCGGGCCGTGCACGGCACCCGGGAGCTCACCGGGCAGGCGGCGCAGAACCTGCCGCGGCTGGCCCGGCTGGAACGCATCCAGCCCGACACCCGCGTGTCCATGGGGCTGCTCCTGGACGAGCAGGCACGGCGCAGGCCGGACGAGGTGTTCTTCCTCTACCACGGGCGCGGCCACACCCACGACGCCGCCAAGCGGCGCATCGACGCCGTCGTCCGCGGGCTGATCCACATCGGGGTGCGGCGCGGCGACGCGGTCGGCGTGCTCATGGGCACCAGGCCGACCGCGCTGGCGCTGGTGGCGGCGCTGAGCCGGCTCGGCGCCGTCGCGGTGCTGCTGCGTCCCGACGGCGACCCGGACGCGGAGGCGCGGCTCGGCCGGGTGACCCGCGTCATCGCCGACCCGGAGCACGCGGCGCGGGCCGCGAAGCTGGCGGGCGTGGACGGCTACGTCCTCGGCGGGGTCGGACAGGAGGAGCGTGGCCCGCTGACGGACATGGAGACCATCGACCCCGAGCGCGTCGAGCTTCCCGGGTGGTACCGGCCGAACCCGGGGCGGGCCGGCGACCTGGCGTTCGTCGTGTTCACCGGGGAGGGGGAGCTCCTGCGGGCCAGCCGGATCACCAACCGGCGCTGGGCCCTGTCGGCGTTCGGGACGGCGTCGTCGGCCGCGCTGTCGTCGTCCGACACCGTGTACAGCATCACCCCGCTCCAGCACCCGTCCGCGCTGCTGATGAGCCTCGGCGGCGCCGTCGCCGGCGGGGCCCGGCTCGCGCTCGCGGGCGGCTACGACCCCCGGACCTTCTGGGACGAGGCGCGCCGCTACGGCGTGACCGTCGCGTCCTACACGTGGCTGCTGCTGCGCGACCTGGCCGATGCGCCGCCGGACCCGGCCGAACGGCACCACGCCGTCCGGCTGTTCATCGGCTCCGGTATGCCGCGCGGCCTCTGGCGGCGCGTGGAGGACCGGTTCGCGCCCGCCCGCGTGCTGGAGTTCTACGCCTCCGCCGAGGGCGAGTCGGTGCTGGTCAACCTCAGCGGGAAGAAGCCCGGGTCGCTGGGCCGCCCGCTGCCGGGCAGCGCCGGAGTGCGGCTCGCCCGGTACGACCTGGAGAGCGGGCGCCTGGAGGAGGGGCCGGACGGGTTCGCCGTCGAATGCGAGCCCGGCGAGATCGGCATGCTGCTCGAACGGGCGCGGCCCCCCGCCGCCGGTGCCGAGACCCGGTGCGTGCGCGGCGTCTTCCACCCCGACGACGCCTGGACCATCACGGGCGACCTGTTCCGCCGGGACGCCGACGGCGACTTCTGGATGGCCGGGCGGGAGACGGAGCTGATCCGCACGGCCGAGCGGATCGTCCCGCCGGGCCCGATCCGCGACGCGCTCGGCGACCTGCCCTACATCGACACCGTGGCCGTCTACGGGCTCCCGGTGGGGGAGACGGAGATCGTGGCCGCGGCGGTGAGTCTCCGCGACGTGGGCGAGCTGAAGCCCCTGGACCTGTCGGAGGCCATGCTCCGGGTGGAGCCGGAACTGCGGCCGGCGATCGTGCGGGTCGTGGACGAGGTCCCCCGCACCGCGGGCGGGCGGCTGCGGACGGCGTCGCTGCGGGACGAGGGCGTCCCGCCCGCCGGGGACGGCCGCACCTACCACCGCACCAGGGCGGGGGCGTACCGGCCGCTGACGGACGCCGCGCGGCGGCGGCTCCTCGCCGCCTCCGCGGGCCGCGCGGCGCGCTGACCGGGGAGTCACAATTCACCGCCCGCAAGCCTGGACTTACGGGCGTCCCCTGCGTTACAACAAAGCAACAGATTTCGGTCTTTTGTTGCGCACGTTCCGGAGGGGTCATGACGAGCGTCCTCGCGCCGCCGCCGCAGGGCAGCGGCCTGAAACCGGTCCCCGGCGTGCCCGGCGTCCCGTACATCGGCAGCACCCTCGCGGTGATGCGCGACCCCATCGGGATGGCCCGCAAACGCTACGAGCAGTACGGCCCCGTCGCCTGGGGGTGGCTGCTCGGGCAGCGGACCGTCACCGTCCAGGGCCCCGAGGCCGCCCAGGTCGTCCTGGTCAACCGGGACAAGGCGTTCGCGAACGGGCCGGCGTGGAGCTACTTCATCGGGCCGTTCTTCAACCGCGGCATCATGCTCCTGGACTTCGAGGAGCACCTGCACCACCGCCGCATCATGCAGGAGGCGTTCACCCGTCCCCGGCTCCAGTCCTACATGGCGGCGATGGCGCCCGGCATCGTCAAGGGCGTCGAGGCGTGGGAGCCCGGCGACGGCTTCAAGGTCTACGACCACGTCAAGCAGCTCACGCTCGACCTGGCCGTGGACGTCTTCATGGGCGTCGAACTGGACGACGCCGAGCGCGACCGGGTCAACGGCGCGTTCATCGACGCCGTCCGGGCGGGCACGGCCTACGTCCGGTTCCCCGTCCCCGGCCTGCGCTGGCACCGCGGCCTGAAGGCGCGCAAGGTGCTGGAGGAGTTCTTCTACCGGCACCTGCCCGCCAAGCGCCGCGGCGGTGCTCTTCGAGGGGGGACGACCCCCCACGCCCCCCGGGACGCCTCCGGCGGTAGTGACCTGTTCGCCGCCCTCTGCCAGGCCGAGACCGACGACGGCGAGCGGTTCACCGACGAGGACGTCGTCAACCACATGATCTTCGCGTTGATGGCGGCGCACGACACGACCACCATCACGATGACCTCGATGGCGTACTACCTCGCCAAGCACCCCGAATGGCAGGAGCGGCTGCGCCAGGAGTCCCTCGACCTCGGCAAGGCGCAGCCCGGCTACGACGACCTCGACCACTTCTCCGGCATCGACATGGTGATGAAGGAGTCGCTGCGGATGGTCGCGCCCGTCCCGGCGCTGCCGCGCAAGGTCGTCAAGGACACCTCGATCCTCGGCTTCCACATCCCCGCGGGCTCCCTCGTGGTCGTGCCGATGCTCAGCAACCACCACATGGCCGAATGGTGGCCCGACCCGGACCGGTTCGACCCCGGGCGGTTCTCCGCGGAGCGCCGCGAGGACAAGGTCCACAAGTACGCGTGGTCGCCGTTCGGCGGGGGCGCGCACAAGTGCATCGGCATGTACTTCGCCGGGATGCAGGTCAAGACGATCCTGCACCAGGTGCTGCAGAGGTACCGCTGGAGCGTCCCCGCGGGGTACGAGTGGCCGCTGGACACCACGTCGCTGCCGTCGCCGAAGGACGGCCTGCCCGTCCGCCTCGAACGTCTGGAGCAGAGCCCGTGAGCGGGCCGGTGGCGGGGAAGGTCGTCGCGATCACCGGGGCCGCGCGGGGGATCGGGCTCGCCACCGCGCGGGCCCTGAAGGCGGCGGGCGCCGTCGTCGTCATCGGCGACATCGACGAGACCGCCGTCAAGGAGGCCGCCGCGTCGCTCGGCGTCACGGGCCTCACCGTGGACGTGACCTCCCGCGAGTCGTTCACCGCGTTCCTCGACCGGGCCGAGGAGTCCGCCGGACGGCTCGACGTCCTGGTCAACAACGCCGGGATCATGCCGATCGGGCCCGTCACCGAGGAGAGCGACGCCGACGCCCGCCGCTGCATCGACGTCAACGTGCACGGCGTGATGCTCGGCACCAAGCTCGCCCTCGACCGGATGCTGCCGCGCGGGGCCGGGCACGTCGTCAACATCGCGTCGGTGGCCGGGATCATGTTCACCCCCGGCCTGGCCCTCTACAACGCCAGCAAGGCCGCGATCGTGGCGTTCACCGAGGCGACCAGGCTGGAGGTCGGGGGCCGGGGCGTGCGCGTCGGCGCCGTCCTGCCGACGTTCACCAACACCGAGCTGGTCTCCGGGACGCGCAGCCCGAAGGGGCAGCGCAACTGCGAGCCCGCGGAGATCGCCGCCGCGGTCGTGGCGATGATCGGCAGGCCCCGGCCGCAGGTCGTCGTCCCGAAGCGGCTCGGCAGGCAGCTCCGGATGGGCGCGCTGTTCCCCGACGGGGTCCGGCAGGCCCTCGCGCGGCGCCTCGGCCTCGACACGATCTTCCTGGAGTACGACCCGGATGCGCGCAAGGACTACGACGCCCGCATCCGCTCCGGCTCCTAGCCGGTCAGGCCCGCCGCGCACCGCGGAAGGCGCGGCGGGCCTGCGGGACGTAGCGGACGGCCTCGGGCAGCAGCGGCCACACGCGGTTCCCCGCCCGGACCGCCGCCGCGAACCGCCGGTGGCGGCGCTCGTCGGCGGCGCTCCACGGCAGGTCGAGCAGCTCGCGCATGCGCGGGTGCAGCCCGCCGACCGTGATGAACCGGGCGACCGCGTTCAGCGGCGGCGACACCGCGCGCCACACCGGGGCGGGAACCTTCGGCGGCGCGGGCAGCCCCTTCTTGACGTAGCCGACGCCGTACCGCGCGGTCTTGTGGGGGACGATCACCTCGTCCAGCATCCGCTTCCAGTACGCCTGGAACGCCTCCCAGTCCTCCGGCATCGCCCGGTCGCTGACCCCGTACATCCGGAACCAGACCTTGGACTCGTCGTAGATGCGGCGCTTCTCGTCCTCGCTGAGCGGCCTGATGAACGTCTCGATGCCGTACAGCATGTTGTCGAGGAACGTGGCGTGCGCCCAGTAGTAGGTCTCGGGATCGAGGGCGTGGTAGCGGGAGCCGTCCGGCATCGTGCCCTTGATGTCGCGGTGGTAGTCGCGCACCTTGCGGCCCGTCTCGGCGGACCGCTCCCCGCCGTACACGGTGTTCAGGATCGGGCCGGCGGACCGCTTCACCCGCGCGAACGTCTCGGAGAAGAACACCGAGTGGTCGAGGACGCCCTGGCCGAGCTCGGGAAGCATGTTCTGCAGCACGGCCGCCCGGGGGCCCACGAGGGCCATCCGGGTGTCGCCGAAGTAGCGCCAGGTCAGCGAGCCGGGCCCGAGCGGGCCGGGGGTCGGGGTCTCGGCCTGGTCCGTCATGTGCACCGCCGGGAGTCGCAGCGAGAAGTACAGAACAACGATTATTGTAACTGTGTTGCGTCAGCCCGCACGACGCGGGCGCCCGAGCCGGTTAGGGTGCCGATATGACCTTGCACGCGACCGGCGCCGAGGGGCTCCGGGCCCGGCTGGCGACACCGGAGGCCGACCCCGACGACCTCGACACCCGCATCCTGGACGCCGCGCTCGCGGAGTTCGAGACCTACGGGCTGCGCAGGGTCAGCGTCGAGGACGTCGCCAAGCGGGCCGGGGTCGCGCGCACCACCATCTACCGGCGGTTCAGCAACAAGGAGCAGCTGCTCCAGGCGGTGATCCTGCGGGAGTGCCGCCGGTTCCTCATCGCGATAGCGCAGGCCACCGAGGACCTCTCGTCCCCCGAGGAGGCCGTCGTGGAGGGCTTCGTGGTCGGCCTGCAGAGCGCCCGCACGCACCCGCTGATGACGCGCGTCATGGAGAGCGAGCCCGAGGCGGTCATCCCGCAGCTCAGCATGAACGGCGGCGCGGTGATGCTCGCGGCCCGCGACATCCTCGCCGACCGGCTCCGCCGCGCCCGCCCGGACGACCCGCAGGACCACGACACCGTCGCCGAGGTGCTGCTGCGGCTCGCGGTCTCGCTGCTCCTCGTCCCCGGCGGGGGCCTCGCGCTGGAGGACGAGGACGCCATCCGCGCCTTCGCCCGCGACTACCTCACCCGGATGCTGCGGCCGGCGAAGGGCTGACCGCCCGATCCCGTACCCTGGTTCGAACTTTGTTCTAGGAATGGAGGCGGGGCATGGAGGCGATCGCTCAGACGTCCTACGGGAAGGTCCGCGGCACCACGCGGGACGGCGTCACCGCCTTCCTCGGCATCCCCTACGCCGCACCGCCGTTCGGCGCGAACCGCTTTCAGGCGCCGCGCCCGCCCGAGCCGTGGGACGACGTCCGCGACGCCGTCGAGTACGGGCCGACCGCGCCCAAGCCCGGCTACCCCCGGCCCTTCGACACGCTCCTGCCCGATCCCGACATTCCGGGGGAGGACTGTCTGAACCTGAATGTCTGGACGCCCTTCTTCGCGGGGGGTACAGGGGGGACGTCCCCCCTGAATGACCCGACTCCTGAGCCTGGGGGTTCGGGTCTTCCCGTGATGGTGTGGATCCACGGCGGCGCCTTCCGCAACGGCTCCGGGGCCGTGCCGCTCTACAGCGGCCGCAACTTCGCCCGCGACGGCGCCGTCTGCGTGACGATCAACTACCGGCTCGGCGTCGAGGGCTTCGCGCATCTGCCCGGCGCGCCGCCCAACCGCGGGCTGCTCGACCAGATCGCCGCGCTGGAGTGGGTCCGCGACAACATCGCCGGCTTCGGCGGCGACCCGGACCGCGTCACGGTGTTCGGCGAGTCCGCCGGCGCGATGAGCGTCGCCACCCTGCTGTCGCTCGACCTCGGGCTCTTCCGCCGCGCGATCGCGCAGAGCGGCGCGGGCACCATCGCCCAGGACCCGGCGGACGCGCTGCTCGTCACCAAGGAGATGGCCGCCCGGCTCGGTGTCGAGCCGACCGCCGAGGCGTTCGCCGCGCTCGACCCTTCCGCGATCCTGCCCGTGCAGGCGGCCGTCGCCGCCGAGGTCGCGGCGCTGCCCGACCCCGCCCGCTGGGGCGCCACGACCGCCGCGGGCGGCATGTCGCTGACCCCGATCCTGGACGGTGAGCTGCTGGCCCGGCGCCCCGAGGACGCCCTCGCCGCCGGTGCCGGACGGGACGTCGACCTGCTCATCGGCTACACGTCGGAGGAGTTCCGGTTCTTCCTGATGCCGACCGGCCTGGCCCGCGACCTCACCGACGAACTCGTCGGCGCCGTCACCGCCGGCATGGGCGTCCCGCCGGAACTGCCCGCCGCCTACCGCGGCCACCACCCGGACCAGACGCCCGGCGAGCTGATGGCGACGATCATCACCGACCATCTGTTCCGCATCCCCGCCCACCGGGCCGCCGCGGGGCACGCCGCGTCCGGCGGCACCGGGGGGACGTGGATGTACGAGTTCGCGTGGCGGTCGCCCATGCACGACCTGGGCGCCTGCCACGCGCTGGAGCTGGGCTTCGTCTTCGACAACCTGGCCGAGGGCAGCGAGGGCCTGGCCGGGCCGAACCCGCCGCAGGCCCTCGCCGACCGCATGCACCGCGCCTGGACGGACTTCGCCGTGCACGGCGACCCGGGCTGGCGGCGGTTCGATCCGTCCGCCCGCTCGGTCAAGGTCTTCGACGGCCCCGCCGACGAAGTCGTCGCGGACCCGCACGCCGACGACCGCCGGCTCTGGGGCTAGCGGCGGGGCCGGCGAGGGGCCGGGCCGTCCGGGTCAGCTGCCGAGACGCTTGCGTCCCTGCGCGCGCACGCGCCTGCGCTGCGACGGGTCGAGCATCAGGTAACCGACGAGCGGTGCCCCGACGACGCCGAGGATGATCAGCGCGGTCAGCCACCAGGGGAAGATGAACAGGGTGAGGAAACCGACGACGACGCCGCCGATCACGAACTTTGTCTGGGTCGACATCTGGTACCTCCGTTTACGGACCGCCCGATCTGTACAACGGCCGCCGGGCGACCGCTGTTCCACGATATGTCGCGAGTCCCCCCGATGGCCAGAATGATCTGTCCCCGCAGGCAGGAGCTTCCATCGTTTCGGCCGCGCCGGGGGCAGGCGCGCCGGGTTCAGATGCGCAGGGAGAGCTGACCGCCGCCCAGCGTTCGCAGGACCTCGGCGTGCAACCGGCCGTTGGTGCACACGACGCTGCCGCCGTCCGGGCCGGGCACCCCGGACAGGTCGGTGAACATGCCGCCGGCCTCCTCCACGATGACCTGGAGCGCGGCGAGGTCCCACAGCGACACCTCGGGCTCGGCCGACACGTCGACCACCCCTTCGGCGACCATCATGTGGGACCAGAAGTCCCCGAACGCCCGCGTCCGCCACACCGACCGGGTCAGGTGGAGGAACCGGTCGAGCCGGCCCTGCTCCTCCCACCCGCTGAGGCTGGAGAAGGACAGCGAGGCGTTCGACAGGTCCGCGACCGACGAGACGTTCATCCTGGTCGCGCGGGTCAGGCTGCGTCCCGTCCAGGCGCCGCCGCCGCGCGCCCCCCACCAGCGCCTGTTCAGGGCGGGCGCCGACACCACCCCGACGACGATCTCGTCGTTCTCCATCAGCGCGATCAGCGTCGCCCAGACCGGGACCCCCCGCACGAAGTTCTTCGTGGCGTCGATCGGGTCGATGATCCAGCAGCGGTTGCCGTACCCCGTCTTGCCGTACTCCTCGCCGAGGACCGCGTCCCGCGGGCGGGCCCGCTTCAGCGTGCCGCGGATCTGCTCCTCGACGCTGCGGTCGGCGTCGCTGACCGGCGTCAGGTCCGGCTTGGTCTCGATGTCGAGATCGAGGGCGCGGAAACGCCTGGACGTGATGTCGTCGGCCCCGTCCGCCAGCACGTGCGCGAGACGCAGGTCATCGGAATAGCCCGCCACGGCGTGCAACGCTACCCTGATCAACCGTTCCGCAGACACACGTACCCGCGCAGTTACGGGCTTTTCGGTTGGCCGGTCGGGGCGCGCCGGGGCGGAGCGGGCCGTTCCGGGGGCGCGATGGTGGCAGCATGGGGCCATGCCGCACGACCTTCCCGAGTGGGTGGCCGAGCTGACCGACCCGCGCAGGGCCGGGACGCTCGACGAGCTCGCCGACCGCCTCGTCCCGCTGGCCGAGCACGCCATCGACGTTTCCCGCCGGCTGCAGGCGCAGCTCAACGAGCTGAACGAACCGTTCAAGCGGGAGGCGCTCTACGGGCGGGTGGAACGCCTGAAGGCCCGCGCGGGCGAGGCGCTCGACGAGATCACGGCGGAGATCGCCGCGTCGGGGACGCAGCGCATCGAGCGGGTCTGGGCGGACTGGGCCGGCCGGGCGGGGCCCGGCGACCACGGCGCGCGGGAGCGCGAGCTGCAGCGCCGGCTGGACCGCGACATCGTCCCCCTGCTGTCCAGGCGGCAGCGGGACGTCGCCGAGCGGGTCGCCGAGCGCACGTCCGGGGCGCTGGAGGAGGCGACGCAGACGCTGCTGACGCGGGTGGAGGAGCTCGCCAAGGCCGTCACCGACCTCATCCACGACGTGCTGCCGCTCGCCCGGGAGGGGCTGACGCTCGCCAGCCGCATCTCGGCCCTGTCCGGCCAGGCGAGGAAGTCGGGACGCGGGCCGATCCCGGACGAGCTGAAGGACGCCGGAGCCGAGACGTCCCACGCGTTCGACGAGGCCGTCGCGCGGCTGGAACTGGAATGGGCGGCGCTCGGCGCCAGGTCCGCGAGCGTCCGGGCGGCGCTGCGGGGTGCGGAGGAGAGCGCGTTCAGCATGGTCACCGAGGCGATGACCCGGTGCGTCGAGGAACTCGCGCCCGAGCACGTCAGGGCCCTCAACGAGGCCGAGGCGCGGGCGCGCAGCCTGTTCGAGGAGCCCTCGAAGGGGTAGCCGCCGGGTCGGCCGGAGGGGTCAGAGCGCCTGCGGGAAGCGGAACAGCCGTCCCGGGTCGTGGGCGGCTTTGACCTTGCGCAGGCGACCGAGGTTGGGGCCGTAGTAGGCGCCGGCCCAGTTCTTGAGGTCGGAGTCGACGTAGTTCACGTAGGCGGTGCCGCGCATGTAGGGCTCCATCGACGCGTGCGTGGCGCGGAGCCATGCGGTGTCGGGTGCCAGGTACTGGACGCAGAACAGGCCCTTGCGGTGGGGGAAGGCCGTGTCGCCCGGCCCCACACGGGCTATCGCGCCGCCCATGGCGTCCATGAGCGCCGAGCGGTTCGCGACGTCGTTCCCCCGCTCGAAGCGGGCGAGCAGGGCGTTGACGGCGTCGTCGGGCAGGGGCTTGTAGGCGATGTGGGACTTTCCGGCGTAGTCGGTCCTGGGGAAGTTCCCGCCCGGCCGCTGACCGGGCAGGGTGCCCCGCGCGTGGCACTGCTCGACGGTCTGGCCCGCACAGCCGCCCATGAACTTCATCGCGTCCAGGTGGGGACGGGACTGGACGGCCGACGAGACCGGGTCGGCGCCCACCGCGGCCGCCAGGCCGTTCATGTGCGCGGTGGCGTCCGCGAGCGCGACCCCGACGACCTCGACGGTGGGCGTCCCGCCGCCGGGGTCGGTGTTGAGGTGCAGGCTCGTCCAGACCTCGTCGGGTGCGGCCGGGGCCCAGCGCTGCCACCCGCGGACCACCGAAGCGGCCCGCGCCCAGGGCCAGCGCAGGGAGAACGGCGTGACGTCGCCGGCCTCGTGCGTCCGGTACGTGAACGAGACGGCGACGCCGAAGTTGCCGCCGCCCCCGCCCCGGCACGCCCAGAACAGGTCGGCGTGCTCCTCCGGGCCGCAGGTCAGGACCCGTCCGTCCGCCGTGACGAGCTGCGCCGACTCCAGGACGTCGCAGGACAGCCCGTACGCGCGGGACGTCACGCCGAGACCGCCGCCCAGCGTCAGGCCGGCCACACCGACCGTGGGGCAGGTGCCCGACGGGACGCTCACGCCCGCACCGGCGAGTTCGCCGTACAGGTCGATCAGCCGTGTCCCCGCGCCGACGACCGCGTGGCCGCCGTCGCGCTTCACCGTGCCCATCGGCGAGACGTCGATGACGATCCCGGTGCCCGTCGACCAGCCCGCGTAGCTGTGGCCTCCGCAGCGCACCGCGCACGGCATTCCCTGCGACGTCGCGAACGCGATGCATTCGGCGACGTCCTGGGGAGTCTCGCAGTACGCGATGCCCGCCGGTTCGACGTCGTCGAAGCGCGGGATGTACAGCCGCCGGGCCCGGTCGTAGGAGGCGTCGGACGGGCGGATCAGCCGGCCGTCCAGACCGCGGGCGAGGGCGTTCCAGTCGGCCGGGCCGGTCGGGCGGGGACGGGACGGCCGGCCGCCGGGCGCGGGCGGCTCCCCGCCGGAGCAGCCGGCGGCGGCCAGGCCGCCGACGAGCGTCGCCCTGAGCACCGCCCGCCGGTTCATGCGCCCGGCCTCGCGTGTCAGGACGGGCTCCGCAGCGTCTTGAGGATGGTCTCGTAGTACGGCACACCCTCGTTCCAGTGCTTCTGGTCGCCGATCAGGACGGCCTGGTAGACGGCGCCGCCGAGCTCGAAGACCCGCACCCGCACGCGGCCGGGGACGCCGTCCCGGGTGAAGGTGAACTGGAGCTCGGCCGCCCGGCCGCCCTGGTACCGGACGTCCCGGTCGAAGTTCTCCTGCTTGTAGCCGGGGTAGTCCGGGTCGTTCCGCATCTGCCGCGCCGCGTCCGCGAGGCCGTCCGCGATATCCCCCCGGGGCGTGGAGGCGATGCGCTGTATGCTCACCCCCCGCTTGACCCCCTGGGTCTGGTCCGTGAACGTCACGTCGTCGCCGGAGCCGTCCTCCTTCCAGCCCTCGGGGACCGCCGCGACGAACGCCGACCCCCGGTACGGGCGGTATCCGTCGGGCACGCCGGCGCTCGACGACGCGGAGGAGGACGCGCCCCCGCCGGCCCTGTTGCCGCGGTCGGCGGGCTCCTCGCCCTGGGTGGTGAACACCACGATCGTGACGATGGCGGCGACCATCGCGGCGGTGAAGATCCCGGCCGGGAGGATCAGCTGCCACGGCGGGCGCTTGCGCGCGGCCGGGGGCGCGGGCGTCTCGACGGTCGGCGCGGCGGGCGGGGGCGGAAGCGTCACGTCGCGCTGCCCCGGTCCGGGCGGGGCGAACGCGGGCGGGTCGGCGCGGCCGGCACCGGCTCCGTGCGCGACCTGGCGCAGCATGCGCCCGGCCTCGCCGGGACCCATGCGCTGTTCCGGGTCCTTGCGGAGGAGGCCCTGGAGCACCGGGGTGAGCGGCCCGGCGCGCTCGATCGGGTCCGGGTCGTCGGAGAGGACGGCGGCCATCACGCCCCAGACGTCGGGCCGCTTGTACGGGGGACGGCCCTCGACGGCCGCGTACAGGGTGGCCCCCAGGGACCACAGGTCCGACGCCGGGGTGGCCCGCTGGTGGCGCGCCTGCTCGGGCGCCAGGTACGCGGGCGACCCGACGATGGCCCCGGCCTGCGTGAGCGTCTCGTCGCCCGCCACGGTCGCGATGCCGAAGTCGGTGAGGACGGCGCGGCCCGGCGGCAGCAGCACGTTCCCCGGCTTCACGTCGCGGTGCACGACCCCGGCGGCGTGCGCGGCGCTGAGCGCGTCCAGGAGGTCGAGGCCGATCGCGGCCGCCCGGTCCGGCAGCAGCGGCCCCTCCCGCGCGATGACCCTGTCGAGGGACTCCGCCCGGACGAGGCTCATCACGATCCAGGGCCGCCCGTCCTCCTCCACGACGTCGTGGACGGTCACGATGCCGGGATGGTCGAGCCGCGCCGCGGACCTCGCCTCGCGGAACGTCCGTGCGTACGTCCGCTCGACCTGCGCCTCGTCCAGGCCCTGCGGCAGGGACACCTCCTTGACCGCGACCTCCCGGCCGAGCGTGCGGTCGCGGGCCCGCCACACGGCCCCCATCCCGCCGCGGCCGAGCACCTCGACGAGTTCGTAGCGCCCCGCCACCACTTGGACCATGGAGCAAGACGATACCGACGCATCGCCCGGAGTTTCCGGCCTATTCGGGCTCTCCCTCGCGGCTGGCGAGCAGCCGCCGCAGCGAGTCCAGCCGGGCCCGGCTGGCGTGCCCGTCGGCCACCCAGCCGTCCAGCCCGCAGAGCTCCTGCAGGTGGTCGCAGTGCGGCGGGCAGCGCTCGGCGGCGCCCGCCGCGAGGTCCTCGAACGCGTTGATCACGTGCGCGGGGTCGACGTGCGCGAGCCCGAAGCTCCGCACGCCGGGGGTGTCGATGATCCAGCCGTCGCCGCCGGGCAGCGCCAGCGCGATCGCCGACGACGAGGTGTGCCGGCCGCGGCCGGTGACCGCGTTGACGTGGCTGACCGCCCGCTCGGCGTCCGGGACGAGCGTGTTCACCAGCGTCGACTTGCCGACGCCCGAGTGCCCGACGAGCACGCTCATGCGGCCGGACAGGTGGCCGCGCAGCTCGTCGAGGCCGCCGCGCAGCCCGCCGTCCCCGGTGCGGCGCGTCACGATGTAGGGGACGCCGAGCGGCGCGTACTCGCTGACCAGGGCCTCGGCGTCGGCGAGGTCGGCCTTGGTGAGGCAGAGCAGCGGGTCCATCCCGGCGTCGTAGGCGGCGACGAGCTGCCGGTCGATCATGCGGGGGCGGGGCTCGGGGTCGGCGAGGGCCGTCACGATCACGAGCTGGTCGGCGTTCGCGACGATGATCCGCTCGAACGGGTCGGTGTCGTCGGCGGTCCGGCGCAGCGAGGAGCGCCGCGGCTCGACGCGGACGATGCGGGCCAGGGTGTCGGGCTCGCCGGACACGTCGCCGACGAGGGCCACCCGGTCGCCCACGACGACGCCCTTGCGGCCCAGCTCCCGGGCGCGCATCGCGGTGACGCCGCGCTCGTCGCCGGTGCCCGGGTCCACCAGGCAGCGGTACCGGCCCCGGTCCACCGCGATCACGAATCCGGTGGAGGCGTCCTCGTGCGCGGGACGGCGGCGGGTGCGCGGACGCGACCCGCGGCGTCCGGGCCGCACCCGGACGTCGTCCTCGTCGTAGTCGTGCGTTCGTCTGGCCAGTGGTCCGTCCCTGCCGTCAGGCGGGCGCCAGCATCGACGCCCACGACTCCGTGAAGTTCGGAAGAGTTTTGCCCACGGTGCCCGGATTCTCCACCTCTATACCGGGAACGGCCAGGCCGAGAACGGCCGCCGCCATCACCATCCGGTGGTCGTCGTAGGTGCGGAAGACGCCGCCGCGCAGCGGCCGCGGCCGGATCTCCAGCCCGTCCGGCAGCTCCCGGACGTCGCCGCCGAGCCCGTTCAGCTCGCTGACCAGGGCAGCGAGCCGGTCGGTCTCGTGGCCGCGCAGGTGCGCGATGCCCGTCAGCCGGGACGGGGAGCCGGCGAGCGCGGCGACGGCCGTGAGCACCGGCGTCAGCTCCCCGACCTCGTGCAGGTCGGCGTCCAGCCCGGAGTACCCGCCCGAGCCGCGCACGGTCAGCCCGTCCGGCCCGCGGGACACCTCGGCGCCCATCGCGGCGAGCAGCCCGCGCAGCGCGTCGCCCGGCTGCGTCGTCTCGGCCGGCCAGTCCCGCACGGTGACGCGCCCGCCGGTGACCAGCGCCGCCCCCAGGAACTGCGCCGCGTTCGACAGATCCGGCTCGATCGCCCACTCGCCGCCGCGGAGCGGGCCGGGCGCGACCCGCCACAGGTTCGGCCCGGTCTCCACCACCGCGCCCGCCGCGCGCAGCATGTGCACTGTCATCGCCAGATGCGGCGCCGACGGCACGGGCGGCCCCTCGTGCCTGACCTCGACGCCCTTCGCGAAGCGCGGCGCGGCCAGCAGCAGCCCCGACACGAGCTGCGACGACCCGGACGCGTCGATCACCACGTGCCCGCCGCCGACCGAGCCCGTCCCGTGCACGGTGAACGGCAGCGCGCCCCGCCCGCCGTCGTCGATGCGGGCGCCGAGGGCCCGCAGCGCGGTGATGATCGGGCCCATCGGCCGCTCCCGCGCCCGCGGGTCGCCGTCGACGGCCACCTCGCCGGACGCGAGGGCCGCGACGGGCGGCAGGAACCGCATCACCGTCCCGGCGAGCCCCACGTCCACGCGCGCGGGACCGTGCAGCTCACCCGGGCGGACCTCCCAGCCCGCGGAGTCCTCGGCGACCCCGGTGCCGAGCGCGCGGAGGGCATCGGCCATCAGCACCGTGTCGCGGCTGCGCAGCGGGCGCGTGATGCGCGCGGGCGCGTCGGCCAGCGCCGCGAGGACCAGTGCCCGGTTCGTCATCGACTTCGAGCCGGGCAGCGACACGGTCGCGTCCACGGGGGCAGCGGCGACCGGGGCGAGCCAATGCGGAGTGGGCATGACCCAAGGTTATCGGGCCGGGAGAGGGCCCAGCGGATCGCTCGGCGGGGTCACAGGGGGATGGTCAGCAGCGTGCCGCCGCCGTCGAGCCGTACCTCGAACCGGGTGATCTCCTGCCGGGTGAGGCCCGTCCCGCCCTGCATCACGAGCGGGTTGGGCTGCCCCGGGACGCCGTAGCCCTTCTCCGGGACGCGCCAGCCGGCGACGACGCTGCGCTCACCGGTCTCGGACACCGCCTCCAGATGGCACCTCAGCGGCCCCTTGATGCCGCGCAGTTCCAGGCTGACCTGCGTCCCCCAGCCCTTGTCGACGAGCCCGACCGTGCCGGACGCGCCCGTGCTCGCGTCCGTCGCCTGGAACCGCTCGCCGGTGACGGCGACGGGCGGCGGCTGCCGCCGGGCCTCGCCGTCATCGCCGAGCACCGTCCCGACGCCTATCCCGACGGCCAGCATCGCGGCCGCCGCCGCCCCGCCGACGGTGTAGGCCCCGCGCCGGAACCGGCGGTCCTCCCGCCGCCGGCGCCGCATCATGTCGATCACCGGCGCGGGCGGCCGGTGCCCGTCGGCCGGCTCCGCCATCGGGGCGGGCCCGGCGGGGTCGCCGCCGAGCGCGGACAGGACGCCCGCCGTCCCCGACATCTCGGCCAGCTCCGCCTGGCACCTGCCGCACCCGTGAAGATGGGCCTCGAAGGCCCGCCGGTCGCCCTCCTCGAGCAGGCCGAGCGCGTACGCGCCGACGTCGGTGTGCTCGACCGGCGAACTCATGAGGTCACCCCCCTCTCCTCCAAGGCGACGCGCAGGGCGCGCAACGCGTAGTAGACGCGGGACTTGACCGTTCCCACCGGGATGCCGAGGTACTCGGCCGCCTGGTTCACCGTACGGTCGCGCAGCACCGTCTCCGTCAGCGCCTGACGGTGTGCGGGGGAGAGCGCCTCCAGCGCCTCCGCCACCACGACCTTGCGCAGCAGTCCGTCCATCTCGTCCGCCATCGGCAGGTTCTCCAGGGGGCCGTCGCCGACCTCGGGCGGCCGGACCTCGCGCTGCCGCCGATTGTCGATCACGATACGCCTGGAGACCGTGGCCAGCCACGGCATCAGCGAGGACGTG
The DNA here is from genome assembly GCF_004349245.1 of Actinomadura sp. 6K520. GTDB lineage: Bacteria > Actinomycetota > Actinomycetes > Streptosporangiales > Streptosporangiaceae > Spirillospora. Next base: position 23,051 of record NZ_SMLC01000003.1, read on the forward strand.
CGGTCGTCGAGGCGGTCCGCGCTGCGCCACGCCCGGATCATCGTCTCCTGCACGACGTCCTCGGCCCACTGGCGGTCACCGCCGGTGAGCCGGAGGACGAACGCGAGGAGCGGCCGATGGTACTCGCGGTAGAGCTCGGCGACGATCTCGTCGTCGCGTGCGGCCCGGCCGGCCGCGGAGGCCGGCCGGGCCGCGCCGGGGCGGCGGAGCAGGCTCCGCAACCCGCCGGTCTGGCGACCGGTCGATCCGGGAACTGCCATGGCCGGGGCGTCTCCGTGGGGGCGATCGACGAGCGGGGCTCGTCGAGTGGACGGTGGTGGGGACGTCAGTCAACTGGCAGTACGGGACCGCCCCGGCTCTCGGTTCAACGGATTTGAGGCTCTTTTAAGGTTCTCTTCGGGAAGTCAGTGCTTGACGGCCTGCTTGACCTTGCCCGCCTGCGCCGCCGTCCCGGCCTTGACCGTCTTGCCGGCCTTCATGGCCTTCGCCGCCTGGGTGGCCGTCCCGGCCTTGACGGTCTGCCCGGCCCGCGCGGCCCGTCCCGGCTTGGCCGCCCGGCCCGCCTTGAACGCGGCCCCCGCCTTCGCGCCACCGGCCATGAGGCCCCGCATCGCGCCGCCGCCCCGCTTGCGGCCCTTGGAGCCGCCCGGCTTGGCGATCTTCACCGTGACCGACTTCGCCGGCCTGGCCGCCTTGGCGCCCTTGGCCGCCTTCGCGGCCTGCTTCGCGGCCTTGCGTCCGCTCTCGGCGCGGGCGGTGCGCACCTGGCGGGCCGCCTCCCGGCGTGCGTCGCGCAGCGTCGCCGCGGCCTCCCGGCGCAGCGCCTTGGCCTCGGCGCCGCTCTTGATCTGCGTCTCCCGCGCGGCGCGCCGCAGCTCCGCCGTCCGCGGCGGGCGGCGCGGCTCGGTCGCCACCATCAGCAGCGCGCCGAACAGGCCGGCGTTCTTCAGCAGGTGGGACCGCTCGCTGGCGCGGCGTTCGGGATCGTCCTCGGTCCAGAAGCGGTGCTCGGTCGCCAGCGCGGGCACCAGCTGCGCGGCGAGCAGCAGCGTGGTCAGCCGCCGGAACCTGCCGGTCAGCAGCAGGGCACCGGTGCCGAGGCTGAGCGCGCCCTCCATGCGGACGAGCGTCTCGGGGTCCTTCGGCAGCCATTCGATCCGGTCGGCCACCGGCTTGACCGCGGGACCCACCCGCTCGGCGCGCTCGCGCGGGTCGCGGACGGCTTCCAGGCCGGTCATGATGTAGGGCGCCGCCACGAACGGGCGGGCCAGGGTCGTGAAGGGTCGCATGACCCGCTACATGCCCATCACGCCGCGCCTCAAGCACGGCAGGATGGGACCCATGTGCGGACGCTATGCCACCACCCGAGCGCGGCAGGAGCTGCTGGACGAGTTCCAGGTGCAGCTCGACGCCGTCGACGGGGACATCCAGCCCGACTACAACGTCGCCCCGACGAAGCAGGTTCCGGTCGTCCTGAACCGGCGCCCGAAGGACGCCCTCGAGGAGGCCGCGGCCGTCCGGCAGCTGCGGACGGTGAGATGGGGGCTCGTCCCGTCGTGGGCCAAGGACCTGTCCATCGGCTCCCGCATGATCAACGCGCGGTTCGAGACGGTGCACGAGAAGCCGTCGTACCGCCGCGCGTTCGCGCGGCGCCGCTGCCTGCTCCCGGCCGACGGCTACTTCGAGTGGTACACCCTGCAGGACCAGGGCGAGTCGCCTGATCCGGCCGAGGGCGAGAAGAAGGCCAAGAAGAAGCCGCAGAAACAGCCCTACTTCATCCGTCCCAACGACGGTGCGGTCATGGCGATGGCAGGGCTTTACGAGCTGTGGAAGTCGCCCGAGGGCGGTTCCGGGGGGTCCGGTGGGTCGTCCTCCCAGGTCGGGCCGGGCGAGTGGGTCTGGACGTGCACGGTGATCACCACCGACGCACCGGACGACCTCGGCCGCATCCACGACCGGATGCCGATGATCGTCGAGCCGGACCGCTGGGACGCCTGGCTCGACCCGGCGCTGACCGAGACCGAGCAGGTCCGGAGCCTGCTGGTGCCCGCGATGGCCGGGACAATGGACGCCTACCCGGTGTCAAAGGCGGTCAACAACGTGCGAAACAACGGACCGGAGCTCATAGAACCCGCGCTTTCTGGGGATAGTCCAGGAAGCAATTCCGACGGTTTGTTCTGACCGCGGCCGCGACCGCGGCGGCGGCCGGAGCCGGAGCGCATTGCCCGGGATCCCCCTGCCGGGAGGAGTTCGCAGCGTCGTGGACACCGCCGTAGCCCGTTCCCGCCTTGAGGCCATGCTCGAGGACTTGGATCGGTCCATCGCCATTCTCCGCGGAGAAAGCCCCGAGCGCGACAATTCCGTCGCGGACGCCGGGGCCGGCCTCACCGCCCTCGACCGCGTGGAGGCCGCCCTGCATTCACTGGAGCAGCACCGCGACGGCGTGGTGGCCGCCCTGGATCGCATCAGCGCCGGAACCTACGGCCGCTGCCTCGCCTGCGGCGAGCCCGTCCCGGAGGGGCGGCTGGAGGCCCGCCCGGACGCCGCCCGCTGCGTGACCTGCCAGGCCGCGCACGACCGGAGGCGTTAGGGCCGGCCGGCGTCACCCCCTCCTGGCGCTCGCCAGCAGGTGGATGCCCAGGGACTCGTCCGGAACCGTGGCGTTCAGCTCGGTGCGGACCAGGCGGGGGAGGGCGCGGGGCGATTCGGCCAGGACATGCTCGACGGTCGACGGGGACAGCACCGTGCGAGGCCGGATCCACTCCACTTCGAGGCCGGCGTCGCCCAGCAGTTCGCGGAGCTGGTGGGGCGAGAACGAGCGGGTGATGCTCCCGTCCGGCCAGGGGATGAGGACGACCTCGGCGCTCGGGACGTCCGACAGGTGCGCCCAGTAGTTCCGCTCCGCCAGCAGCGCCATCCCGAGGGTCAGGGAGTCGACGCAGAGCAGGACGCGGCCGCCCGGCCGCAGCACGCGGGCGATCTCGGCGACCGTGGCCTCGGTCGCGAGGTGGCGGGACAGCACCCGGTTCTCGGCGATCACGGCGTCGACGGAACCGCCGGCGAGGAAGGTGAGGCTGCCGGTGTCGCCGATGATCGGGATCGTGCCGCCCTTCGCGGGCGGTGCCCCGTCCGGTGCCGGGCGTCCGTCGGTCCTGGCCGGATCGAGGACCTCCAGGACGGTGTGCCGGGCCTCGGCGGCCTGGGCGGCGGAGCGTCCGCCCGAGATGTCCAGCACGCGGGACGGCCGCCGCGGCAGCCACCGGGTCAGCTGGGCGGCGGCGACCGCCCAGTAGAAGGTCCAGTAGCGCGCCAGCGCGTCGCCCGCCCCCTCCCCGGAGATGTCGCGCAGACTGGCGATGGTGGGCTCGGACGTTCGCGCCGACAGCACCGGGTGCACGTTTGCTCCTGTTCTTGCCGTGTACGTCACTTCTTTCCCCATTACGGGAGGCGTCACCCTCCGTGCAGGACGGGCGGGGCGGCCGTGTCCGCCGCGTCACCCCCCGTCCGGGAATCGGCGGCGGTCCTTCGGTGTTGCACCGTCTCACAGGCCAAACGCGGAGGTGCACACCTATGACCACAGCCGTTGCCGGTCAGCAGCGGAGCCCCCGAACCGCGGCCCCGCGCGGCGACGCGCAGACACCCGCCCGCGTCGGACGGCCGCGCGGACCGCTATCGTCTGGGGGATACGACGTCATCGGTCTAGCCGAGGCCGGCGGCGCCACAGCCGAGGGGGTGGGTCAGGTACAGGGCACCACGGAGACCGTGGAGCAGCGCCGCGACCGGTTCCAGCGCGACGTGCTCCCGTTCTTGGACCAGCTGTATTCTGCCGCGCTGCGCATGACGCGCAACCCGGCGGACGCCGAAGATCTCGTCCAGGAGACCTTCGCCAAGGCGTTCGCGTCCTTCCACCAGTTCAAGGAAGGCACCAACCTCAAGGCGTGGCTCTACCGCATCCTGACCAACACGTTCATCAACTCCTACCGCAAGAAGCAGCGCCAGCCGCAGCAGGCCGCCACCGAGGACATCGAGGACTGGCAGATCGCGCGCGCCGCGTCGCACACGTCCAGCGGCCTCAAGTCGGCCGAGACCGAGGCGCTGGAGCACCTGCCGGACAGCGATGTGAAGCGGGCGCTGCAGGATCTCCCGGAGGAGTTCCGCATCGCCGTCTACCTCGCCGACGTCGAGGGCTTCGCGTACAAGGAGATCGCCGAGATCATGGGCACGCCCATCGGCACGGTGATGTCCCGCCTGCACCGCGGCCGGCGCCAGCTGCGGGGAATGCTGGAGGACTACGCTGAGGACCGCGGTCTCACCCGGACGGGCGGAGGGGTCGAGTGAGCGGGAAACGCGCCTGCCGCGTACTGCGTAGCGAGATGCCGGACACCGTGCCGTGCCGCGGCGCGGTGAACGAGAAGGGTGAGTGAGCCATGAGCTGTGGCGACCACCACGAGACCCCCTGTGACGAGGTCCTGGCGCGGGTCTACACCTATCTCGATGGCGAGCTGGACCAGGGCGGCTGCGGCGAGGTGCAGCAGCACCTGCACGAGTGCGGCCCGTGCCTGCGCGAGTACGGCCTCGAAGAGGCCGTCAAGAAGCTGGTGAACAAGTCCTGCGGCTGCGAGCAGGCCCCGAGTGACCTGCGCGCGAAGGTGCTCGGCCGCATCGAGGAGATCTGCGGGGACATCAAGGCGTCCGGTGACGCCGAGAAGACCGGCAGCGCCTGAGCGTCGTATCGTTCTCGGGTGCTCGCACTCGTCACCGGCGCGGCCGGTTTCATCGGATCCCACCTGGTCGACCGGCTCGTCGCCGACGGCCACGAGGTCATCGGCGTGGACGACCTGTCCTCGGGCGGCACCGTCCGCCCGGGGCTGGAGCTGTGGGAGATGGACGTCGGCGACCCGGCGCTCGTCGAGCGCGCGGCGGTCCGCCGCCCCGAGGTGATCTGCCATCTCGCCGCGCAGGTGAGCGTCCGCGCCAGCGTCGCCGATCCGCTGGCCGACGCGCGCACGAACGTCGTGGGCACGGCGAACGTGCTGGAGGCGGCGCGGGCGGCGGGCGGCCGCAAGGTCGTGTTCACGTCGAGCTGCGCGGTGTACGGGGTGCCGGACGCGCTGCCCGTCCCGCCGGACGCCGAGCTGCGGCCCGCGTCCCCGTACGCGGCCTCGAAGGTGTCCGGCGAGGTGTACGCGGGCACGTACAAGGCGCTGTACGGCATCGACTACACGACGCTGACGCTGGCGAACGTCTACGGGCCGCGGCAGACCCCCGAGGGTGAGGCCGGCGTCATCTCGATCTTCACGGACGCGCTGCTGGCGGGCCGTCCCACGTGGGTGTACGGCGACGGCTCCCAGACCCGCGACTACGTCTACGTGCTGGACGTGGTGGACGCGTTCGCCCGCGCGGCGGGCGGGGACGGCGGCGGGCGGCGCCTCAACGTGGGCACCGGCGTGCAGACGAGCGACCGGGAGCTGCACACGCTGGTGGCCGAGGCCGCGGGCGCGCCGGACGACCCGGAGTTCGCGCCGCCGCGGCTGGGCGACCTGCCCGCGATGTCCGTCGATCCGGGGGCGACCCGGCGGGCCCTCGGCTGGGAGCCGAAGGTGGGCCTTCGCGAGGGGCTGGCGGAGACGGTGGCATGGGCGAGGGAACGCATGGCCCCGGCTTGACGGAAAGCCGATGCTTGGTCCTTTCTGGGCATTTCCTGGGGATAATTGGGAACGCCCGGTAACGCACGTGCATTGTGACGTGCATCCACGCTGTGCAATTACGGTCGGTGTATTCTCCCGGGGTAATTGATCACTTAAGGTGACGGCTGCTTCACAGTTGGCTCTCGTTTCCCCGCATGCCTGTGTGACCTGGGCAGTTCGCGTTAGGCTTGGGCCGGAATCAGCGACGGGAGCACGTGCCCGCCCGTGAATTCGGGAGTATGTGCTCGCCCGGGTGAGCCGGGGCCGACGAGGTCCCGGTGGCCGGCCGCGAGGCCGGCCGGCCCGGTTCGCGGGGGGAGGCAAGGAGCCATGCTCGAGCGTGTGAGGCCGGCGGGACACCGCCGGCGCGAGAGCCCCTCGGCGGTGTCGCTGACGATGCCCGAGGGCGTCTCCTGGGTGTAGTGCCGGCAGGCACGCGCACGCCCGGCGGCGGCCCGCCAGTCGAACCGAACACTCTCCGTCCCCGGCGGGCCCGCGCGGGCCCGCGCCGCCGCGGACGGGCCCGGGTGTTCACTCCCCGAGGGGGCGGCAATGCGTGGACTCCCACTCCCCGCCTGGGCGTACGTATGCGGCGTGGTCGCCCTCGCGGGCGGACTCATCGCGACGTCGTCCTTCGCGGAGATCGACTGGGGCACGCTCGCCGTGCTGGCACTGCTGTTCCTCGTCTGCGACTCGGCGCCCGCGCGGCTCAACCTCGCCCGCGCCCGGGTGTCGCTGAGCTTCGCCGCGAGCCTGGCGTCGGTGGTCCTGCTCGGACCGGTCGGCGCGGCGCTGGTCGGCTTCTGCGCCGTGATCACCGGCCAGCGGATCTTCGCCCCCGTCAAGCGGGTCTTCAACGGCGCGCAGTTCGCGCTGAGCGGCTTCGCCGCCGGGACGGTCTTCCAGCTCCTCGGCGGTGACCGCTTCCACCCCGAGCAGATCCGCTGGGTCGAGAACGTCATCGGGCCGTTCCTCGGCGCCCTGGTCGCCTTCGTGCTCGTCAACCTGACGCTGATGGCCGGGGTGCTGCTGCTCAGCCGGCAGGCCGCGCCGCGCGAGCTGCTGCACGAGAGCGGCCAGCTCGCCGTCGGCTGCCTCGGCTACGGCATGGTCGGCCTGCTGATCGCCGGGCTGTGGCCGCGCATCGGGCCGTTCGCCGCCGTGCTGGTGCTGCTGCCGCTGCTCATCGCCCGCTGGGCGATGGACCAGGCGTACGTCCAGCAGCAGGCGCACGCCGCCACGCTCGCCGCGCTGTGCCAGGCGGTCGAGACCAAGGACTTCTACACCCGCGGGCACTCCGAGCGGGTGTCCCGCGGCTCGGTGATGATCGCGCAGGAGATCGGGATGCGGCCCGACCGGGTCGAGGCGATCCGGTACGCCGGGATGCTCCACGACGTCGGCAAGCTCGGCGTCCCCACCAAGGTCCTGCAGAAGAACGGCCCGATGACCGAGGAGGAGTTCGCCGCGATCCAGCTGCACCCGATGCGCGGGCTGGAGATCGTCCGCGAGATCGGGTTCCTGGACGAGGCGCTCGCCGGCATCATGCACCACCACGAGAAGATGAACGGCCGCGGCTACCCGATGGGCCTGGCCGGCGACGAGATCCCCGAGTTCGCCCGGGTCATCGCGGTCGCCGACGCGTTCGACTCGATGACCTCCACCCGCTCCTACCGGGAGGCCCGCAGCGTGGACGAGGCCGTCGCGGAGCTGCGCCGCTGCATGGGCGACCACTTCGACCCGGCGATCGTGGAGGCGTTCCTGCGGGCGCTCGAACGCACCCCGTGGGAGCCCCCCGGCCCGGTCGTCCTGCCCGACGACGACGTGGTGGAGACCACCCAGCAGGACCACGACGACCCGAGCACCCCCCTGCGGGTCGCCGGCGACGAGGTGCGGCGGTGACGGGACGCCCATGAGCAGCCAGAGTGCCCGGGAAAGGGCCCCGTGGCAGAGCATCGACGCCGGCCAGCTGCTGCTGATCGCGACCGCCGGGCTGTTCGTCGTCGTCGCGGTCACGCAGGTCGCGGCGGTCGGCCTCCGGCAGCCCGACGTCGCGATCATCTTCGGGGTGCTGATCGCGCTGGGCGAGCTGTTCCGGATGGTGATGCCGGGCAACCGGGAGGTCGCGCCGATCGCCGCCGCCGGCGCGATCGGCTACGCCCTGCTGGTCGGCGTCGGCCCCGAGGGCGCCGCGCCGGACGCGCCGCTCGGCGTCGTCGCCGCCGAGCACTCGGCGCTGCAGGTCGTCGCCGTCACCGCCGCCGGGATGCTCGTCGGGTCGCTGCCGCACATCGCGGTGGGCCGCTCCCCGCGGCTGGACGCGATGGCGCGGCGGCTGTTCACCGTCGCGGTCATCGCGCTGTGCTTCCGGCCGCTGCTGTCGCTCGACGTCGTCTGGCAGCTGCTGCTGGCGGTGATGGGCGTCGTCGTGATCGCGTCCTGCTTCACCGACGTGCTGATCGCCGCGATGATCCGGGCGGAGGCCGTCCGGGCGCGGTTCGGGATCGCGCTGCGGGACGAGATCGAGGCCAAGATGGCGCTGTGCGCGGCCACCAGCGCGACCGCGATGCTGATCGCGGTCGCCACGACCGCGATGGGCGAGGCCGCGCTGCTGATCTTCACGGTGCCGATCCTGGTGACGCAGTTCGCGTTCCGCCGGTACGCCGGGACCCGTGCCACCTACCTGCAGACCGTCCGGGCGCTGTCGCGCGTCACCGAGGTCGGCGGCTACGTGGAGCCGGGGCATTCGCGCCGGGTGTCGCGGTTCGCGGTCGCGATGGGACGCGAGCTCGGCATGTCCGAGGAGGAGCTCCTCGAACTGGAGTACGCCGCGCTGATGCACGACATCGGCCAGCTCTCGCTCGGCGACCCGATCCCGGGCGGTGCGACCGTGCTGGCGTCCCCGCCGGAGCAGCGCCGCATCGCCGAGCTCGGCGCCGAGGTGATCAAGCAGACGGGCGTCCTGGACCGGGTGGCGCACATCGTGCGGGTGTCCTCGCACCCCTACCGGGCGGGGGGCGACCCCGGCGGCACGGCACCGCCGGTCGCGCCGCCGCTCGCGAGCCGCATCATCAAGGTGGCCAACGCCTACGACGACCTGGTGGGCGAGTCCACCGACCGGGACAGGGGCGCGGCCGTGCTGGAGCGGCTGAGGCACGACTCCGCCGCCGAGTACGACCCGACCGTCGTGGAGGCGCTCAGCCGGGTCGTGGACCGCCGCCCCCGCCCGTGACGCGCCTGCGCCACCGCGACGGCGGTGGTGAGGGCGGCGGTGGCCGTCCACAGCAGCAGCGCGCCGAGCCGCTGGTCGTCCAGCGGTGCCGCGCCCCAGCCGCGGCCGAGCTCCTCGTACCAGCTGCCGCGGAGGGTGCCGTCCCGCATCAGGGCGACCCCGGCGACGACGTGCAGTGGCAGTACGGCGAACGGGAGCGGCGTCCCGGCCGTCCCGCGGAAGTACGCCAGCCCGATGACCAGGAAGGCGAGCAGGGCGAGCGTGTGCAGCGCGTGGTTGCTGAGCGACGGCGGGAACAGCGGCGACACGGAGAATCCGTAGAGGCTGAGCAGGAGCAGCGCCGTCGCGACGACCGGATGGGACAGCAGCCGTATCCCGCGGCAGTCGCCCGCCGCGGCGACGAGCCGCGCGTTCTCGCCCCGCATGGCCCGCACCGCCAGCCGCAGCGGAGCGCCGTACAGGAGCAGCAGCGGGGCGACCACCCCGATGAGGATGTGCTGGACGGCGTGCGCGCTGAACAGGACCATGCTGTACCGGGAGATCCCGCTGCCGGTGGCGAGGAACGCGGCGAGGAGCCCCGCGTACCAGGCGGCACCGCGGTACCACGGCCAGTCCCGCACGCGCAGCAGGCCGGCGCCGTACAGTACGGCCCCGGTCACGATCAGGACGAGGAACAGCGGGTCGAGCCACCAGTCCAGCAGGTAGGGGCCGGGGCCCGCCGGTCCCGGCATCGGGTAGCCGAGGCGCAGCGCGGTGAGGTCGAGCGTGTCCGGGGCGTTCTCCGGCGGGGGAGTGCGGGACAGCCCGGTGGCGAGCGCCATCGCCGCCGCCATGACGAGGACCTCGGCCGCCCCGAGCCGCAGGAAGGGCCGCGCGCCCGTCCCGTCCCGCAGGGCGGGGATGGTGGCGCGCCGGTGCCACCGGCCCAGCACGCCGAGGAGGACGAGCGCGGCGATCTTGGCGACGACCACCCACCCGTACCGCGAGCCGAGGTTGACGCCGCCGAGGCGCACCCAGGCGTTGACGGCGCCGCTGGCCCCGACGACGGCGAACGACACCAGCGCCAGCGTGCTGTAGCGCCCGACGACCGCGGGCAGCCGGTCGCGGAGCGCGGGCCCGATGGTGACCAGGGCGACGAGCCCGCCGATCCACAGCGCGGCGCCCAGCACGTGCGCGGCCAGGCTGTAGACGGCGAGCGCGTGGTGGGAGGCGTTCGCCGCGTGCCCGGTGAACAGCGGCGGGAGCAGCGCGGCGAGCGCGCCCGCCAGCAGGTATCCGGCGCCGCCCTCGGCGCGGGGGACGCTCGCCGCGACCGCCAGCGCGACCGCGGCGGCGAGGACGATCAGCAGCGCCCGGCCCTGCGGCAGCTCGATGAGCAGCGTCCGCATCATGTTCCCGGTGAGGCCGCCGATGCCGGTGCCGAACAGGTCCAGCGCGGTGAACACGATCAGCGCCAGCGTGCACAGCGCCCACACGAGCGCCGTCAGCGAGACGGCCCGCAGGCAGCGGCGGCCGGCGGGCGACGGCGGCGGGGCGAACACGGCCGCGACGAGCAGCCACCCGACCGTGAGGACGGCGGCGGCGTTGCCGCCGAGCTTGGCGACCGTCAGCCCCGTCTTCGTCAGCGCCCCGGCCTGCGACAGGCCGGGCGCGGCGGTCTCGCTGAGCGCCCCGCCCAGCCGCACGACCAGCGCGAGGACGACCAGCGCCAGCGCGACGGCACCGATGGCGAGCATCGGCCTGTCGGTCGGGGCAGCCTCCGGCTCCTGTGTCGCCACACCCGGAGGTACGCATCCGGCCCATCGGCCGGTTCAAAGCGCACTAAGGTACCGCCAACCGGACCGCGGGCTGAGGAGCGAGATGAGCGCGCCTGGACAGGGCAATACGTATCTGGAGAAGGTGGTCGCCGAGCAGGCGGTCCTGGAGGACGACCTGCGGGCGCGGCGTTCCCCGGCGATGGCGCCCGGGACCGCGGCCGCCGGTCCGCAGGCGCCCGGCCCGCTCGCCAAGCGCGAGCGCGCCCTCGGCGGCGCGGCGCCGTCCGGGGACCGTTCCGCGCCGGGCCCGGTCGACGTGCGGATCAGCGGGTTCTGGCGGTGGCGGAACGTGCTCGTCCCGCCGAACGCGTTCGTGGTGCACACGCGGCGGGGGCGGGCCGAGCCGCTGCACATCGGGCTCGGGGTGTCGTTCCGGTTCAACCCGTCCACCGACTCGTTCCTCGTGGTGCCGGGCGCGACGCAGACGATCCTGATCAACGCGTACTGCATCTGCCGGGAACTGCAGGGCGTGCTCGTCCAGGGCTACGTGCAGTGGATCATCCAGGACTTCGGGATCGCCTACCGCAAGCTCGACTTCGGCGACGCCGACGACCCGATGCGGCTGGTGAACATCCAGCTCAGGGAGCAGGCGGAGGCCGCCATCAAGGACAAGGTGTCCACGATGGGCGTGCGGGACGTCCTCAGTGACAAGCAGCCCATCATCGAGGAGCTGACGGCCCGGCTGCGCGCGGTCGCCGAGGGTCAGCACGAGGACGGGCAGGGCGACGAGGGGCTCGGGCTGCGGATCGTCACCGTCCAGATCAAGGAGGCCGTGGTCAGCTCGTCGCGGCTCTGGGAGAACCTGCAGAAGCCCTACCGGGCCGAGCAGGGGCAGATCGCCCGGCTCGCGGATCTGGAGGCCGAGGAGGCGGTCGCGCACCGCGAGATGGCCGCCGCGCGGATCAAGGAGACGCAGCGGCTGGAGCACGAGCGGGAGCTGGCGGAGCTGCGCGCCCGCAACGAGTCGCAGCTGTTCGACACCGAGGCGGCCGAGAAGCTGCGCCGGACCAGGCGCGAGCACGACGACACCCGCGAGGTCGCCGAGCTGGAGACCGAGACGACCCGGCACACCCTGCGGATGGAGCGTGAGCGGCACGAGGAGGAGGCCGAGACGGGCCGGCTGCGCATCGAGCGCGACAACGAGCTGGCCCGGCTCCGCATGGAGGGAGAGCTGGCGCTCGCGGAGTCCCGTGCGCGGTCCCGGCACGAGCAGGCGCTGCTGGAGCTGGAGCGGGAGGGCGCCCGCGCCGCGATCGAGAACGACCGGACGCCCGCGGCCGTGCAGGCCCGGCTCATCGCCGCGCTGCCGGAGATCATGGCGAGGCTCCCCAAGCCGGACGAGCTGCGCACGGTCACCGTCAACGGCGCCGACCAGACCAGCGTGGCCGGGCTGATCACCCAGCTGGCCGCCGTCGTCGGCGCCCTCCGCGCCGCCACGGGCGGCCCCGAAGGCTCGGGCGGCTCCGGCTGAGCCGGCCGGGCTAGGCCTCGCCCGCCGGCGGGAAGACGACGGGGAGGGCGGTCAGGGCACGGTGGAAGGGGCCCGGCCGCCACTCCAGCTCGTCCGCGGGGACGGCCAGGTCCAGGTCGGGGAGGCGGTCGAGGAGCGTTTCCATGGCCACGGACGCGATGAGCCGGGCGTGGCTCTTGGCGGGGCAGGTGTGCGGACCGCCGGAGAACGACAGGTGCGCGCGGTTGCCCTTCCGTTCGCCGACCTGCCGGGACGGGTCGGTGTTCGCGGCCGCGTAGCTGATGAGGACGGGCTGGTGGGCGGGCAGCCGGTACCCGTGGAAGTCGATGTCCTGGCGGGGGAACGTCGTCCCGTAGCTGGCCATCGGCGGGTCGGTCCACAGGATCTCGTCGAGGGCGTCCTCGACGGGCAGGCTGCCGCCGGCCAGGTCGCCGCCGAACCGGTCGTCCGACAGCAGGAGCAGGATGCCGTTGGCGATGAGGTTCTGCTCGGGCTCGGTTCCGGCGCCGACCAGCAGCGTGAGCTGGTGGGCCATCTCGAAGTCGTCCAGCCGGGCGGGGTGGCGCATCATCCAGGACGTGACGTCCGCGCCGGGCTTCTGGCGCTTGTGCGCGACGAGTTCGAGGGTGGCCTCCGCGAGCAGCGCGTTGCCCTCCTCGGCGCCGACGGTGTCGAAGATGGCGCTCATGCCGCGCACGAGCTTGTCGCCGATGGCGTGCGGGCAGCCGAACATCTCGTTGAACAGCAGCAGCGGGAGGGGGCGGGCGTACTGGCCGATGATGTCGGCCTTGCCGTCGTCCGCGAACCGGTCGATGAGGGTGTTCGCGACGTCCGCGACGTGCTCGCGCAGGGCCGCGGGGTCGACGCGGTCCAGGCTGTCGACGATCACCGACCGGAGCCGGGCGTGCACGGCGCCGTTGGTGAACAGCGCGTTCGGCCGGCTCATCATCATCGGCAGCACCGGGCACTCCGGCCCGACCTGCTCCTCCCACACCTCGCTGCAGCGCGGGAACCGGTCGGGGTCGCGCATGATCTCCAGCGCCGCGTCGTACCCGAGCACGAGCGTCGCCGGGACGCCCGGGGCGATCTCGACGGGCGCGAGGTCGCCGTGGGCGCGCATCCGCGCGTAGAGGGCCTGCGGGTCCCGCGCGAACTCCGGCCCGTACATGGGGAAGCGCTCCGGCTCGGCGGGCGCCTCGGTCGCGGGCCGGTCGCCGCGGAGGGGCTGGTCGGTCACGGCGTCTCCGTGTCGAGGGTGAGGAGGTGGTCGACGAGCGAGATCAGCGCCTGGGTGGACGACCGCCGGTCGCGGGCGTCGCAGGAGACCAGCGGCGTGCCGGGCGCGAGGTCGAGGGCCTCGCGGACCTCGGCGTCCGGGAAGCGCGGCGACGCGTCGAAGTGGTTGACCGCCACCGCGTACGGCAGGCCCTGCCGCTCCACCAGGTCCATGATCTCGAACGACTGCTTGAGGCGGGCGGTGTCGACGAGGACCAGCGCGCCGAGGGCGCCGCGCGCCAGGTCGTCCCAGAGCCGGGTGAAACGCTGCTGCCCGGGGGCGCCGAACAGGTAGAGGACGAGGTCGTCGCTCAGCGTGAGGCGGCCGAAGTCCATGGCGACCGTGGTGGTCGTCTTGTCCTCGATGCCGGCGAGGTCGTCGACCAGCGCGCCGGCCCGCGTCATCCGCTCCTCGGTGCGCAGCGGGCGGATCTCCGACAGCGTCCCGACGAAGGTGGTCTTGCCGACCGCGAAGTGCCCGACGACGAGGATCTTGAGGGCCGTCCGCACGGTGTCGCGCAGGTAGGGCGTCTCAGAGGCGAGCGCGGAGTCCATCGAGCACCTCCTGAAGGAGCCGGGTCTGGGACCGCCGGCTCTCCGCCGAGCCGGCCCTGGTGGTGAGGTGCCCGTCGTCGACGAGGTCGGACAGCAGGACCTTGGTGACCCCGACGGGCAGGCCGAGGTGCCCGGCGATCTCGACGACCGACAGCGCGCCGCCGCGGCACAGCTCGATGATCCGCAGCTTCTCGGGGGACAGGCCGGTGCTCGAAAGCGGTTGCCGGGGGGTCTGGGGGGGCGTCCCCCCGGAAGGACGGGGCAGGTCGCCGTTGAAGATGACGAGGGTGACGAGGTCGAAGACGTTGCGGGTCGGGTGGGCCCGGCCGCCGGTGACGACGTGCGGCCGGACCAGCGCCCGCCGGTTCCCGCGCCGGGTCATGCGGGACTGCCCGCGCCCGGACGCGGCGGGCTCGTCATCTCCTTGCCCAGCCGCTGCACGAGTTCCTGCAGCCGGAACGACACGGTCTCCATGTCCACGTGCTGCGTGGCCGACACCGCCAGGTACGCGCCGGGTCCGGCGGCGACGAGGAACACGTACCCGTCGTCGAACTCGTTGACCGTCTGCCGCCACGTGGTGTCCGGGGAGCCGCAGAACTCGGCGGTGCTGCGGGCGAGCGACTGCAGGCCCGACATGCCCGCGGCCTGCCGCTCGGCATCGTCCCGGCTGATCCGCTCGGAGTGCGCCATGAGCAGCCCGTCGGCCGACAGCAGGATCGCGTAGCGCGTCTCCGGCATGCGCAGCGCGTCGTCCAGCATCCAGCCGAGCCGGTTCGTCCCGTCGTCCATCGCGCCGTTCCACCCCTCGTTCATGGCCGCAGGTCCTTGCTCTCGATCGCGGGCCCCTCGGTCCCCGTGCCCTCGGTATCCGTGTTCTCGGCCGGGACGGCGGCCCGGCCGGACCGCGTCCCGCGCTGCCAGGCGCCGAGGCCGGCCGCCGTCTCCCGGGCCGGTCTGGCCGCGGGCCACTCCCCGGTGTCCGGCGTGCCGGGGTCCCCGTCCGTGCCGCCGGAGCCGGCGGGCCGTTCGGCGACCGCGACGCGGCTCCGCTTGGGCAGGCCGCCCGCCGTGGCCGGGCCGTCCTCGGTCCCGGTGCCGCTCCGCGCCGCCGGGCGGGGCGCGGGCACGGACTCCGGCGGGCGCTCGTCCGGGACGCTGGTGATCAGCGTGCTCGGGACGAACACGACGGCCCGCACGCCGCCGTAGGGGGAGCGGGTGTCGACCGACACCCGGAACCCGTAGCGGGCGGCGAGCACCCCCGCCACCGCGAACCCGACCTGCGGGGGGTCGCCGAGCCGGTGGATGTCCACCGACGCCTCGCCCGACAGCAGGTCGGACGCGCGCTGGAGCTCGTCGGCGTCCATCGCGACGCCGGCGTCGTCGATCGTGATGGCGACGCCGTTGTGCGCGGACCGGAAGTTGACCTCGACGGAGGTGTCGGGCCGCGAGTGCCGCGCGGCGTTGTCGAGCAGCTCGGCCAGCGTCAGCACGACCGGCTCCACGGCCCGGCTCGTCACCGCGCTGTTCACCGTGCCCTCCAGGTTGACGCGGAGGTAGTCGCGGATGCGGGACGTCGCGCCGCGGACCACGTCGGTCATGGAGGACGCCGAGCGCTGCTGCCCCGGCCACGATCCGCACAGCACGGCGGTGGCCTGGGCGCGCCGTCCGAGCTGGGCGTTCATGTGGTCGATGCGGAGCAGGCCCTCCAGCACGTCCGGGTCGTCGTGGCGTTCCTGCATGGTGGAGATGGCGAGCTGCTGCTCGTTGGCGAGGCTCTGCACGGCGCGCATCATCGCCCGCAGCGTCGACTTCGCGGACCGGTCCGCGCGTTCCTTCACGCGTGCGGCGGATCCGGCGAACAGGTCCAGCACGGTCTGCAGCGACCGCCCGAACTCGGGCGCCTCGCGGTCCAGGTCGTGCAGCGGGCCCGCGACCCGCACGCCCGGGTTGCTCAGCGACTCCATGAGCTCGGGCAGCCGGACGTCGGCCAGGTGCCGCAGCTCCTTCTCCCGCAGGTCCAGGCCACGGGCCAGCGCGGCGTTCTGCTCGCGCAGCGCGGCGGTCGCCTGCCGCTGGCGTACCAGCAGGACCGCGGCGGCGATGCCGGCGCCCGCCACGAGGACGAACGCGGTCGCCAGGAGGAATTGCTCCATCAGATCCTCGGTGCACACGAATCGGGCGAGGTGGGCCGGAGCGGACCGCCTCTTGGCCGGGTGGGGTGGGTGCCGGACGGCGCCGGAATACGCCGCGGTCCGGGCACCGTAGGACGATCGCGCAGGGGTGCGCTTGTGCTCACGCGCAGAGATCTTGCCGCCGGGCGCATCGCCCGATCACACCCCGTCTGATTCGCGTCACTTTCCGCTGGATTCACCTGATTCGGCGGCGGGATGCGTACTACGCTGCCAGGCGCTGATCACCTGTTCCGGGGGGTGATCATCGGGTGCCGGGCGGTCACCGGCGAGCGGATCGAGCGGCGGAAGGGCCTGCGGTGGACGACTTCCTCGGCGGGCCGGTCCGGCAGAGCAGCTCCGTGTACCGGCTCGTCCTGTACCGGTCGGACCGGGCCGACCACGTCCGCCCCGCCGGGACCGAGGACGCCTACCGCTTCCTGCTCCCGCTGCAGGGCGAGATGCTCGTGTTCCGCGCCGGGGGCCGGGCGCGGCTCCGCCCGGGGACCGGCGGCCTGCTGTCACCGGCGGCGCCGGTGCGGGTCGTCCAGCACCGCCCCGCCCGCGCGTTCGTCCTGACGATCCCGGCGCACGAGGTGGACGGGCGCCTGCACCCCGAGTCACCGCTCGCCGCCGACCTCGACCTGTCCGCGGGGCTCGGCCGCGTCGTCGCCGACATGGTCCGGGCCGTCGGCGACGAGCCCCTCCCCGAACCGCAGTTCGACGCCGCCTGCGACCGGATCACCGAGCTGCTGTGCCTCGTCGTCGCGGGCGGGGAGCGGCCGCCCGCGCACGGCCACCTCGCCGAGGTGGAGGCGGTCGTGCGCCGCTACGTCCGCGAGCACGCCACCGATCCCGGCCTCACCGGCGCCGCGATGGCGCAGGACCTCGGCTGGTCGCTGCGCCAGATCCAGCTCGCCCTCCAGCGCGCCGGGACGACCCCGCGCGACCTGATCCGCGAGGAGCGGCTCCGCGTCGTCCGGGACCGGCTGCGCAACCCCCTGGACCGCGACGTCAGCATCACCGACCTCGCCCACGCGACCGGCTTCTCCTCCGCGAGCGCCCTCAGCCACGCGTTCCGCCGCCGCTTCGGCGTCACCCCCCGCGACGTCCGCAGGCACGGCGCCCGCTGAGCGGCCGCCGGACCGCCCGCGGGACCGCCTACCGCATCCTCCCGACCGCCTCTCGATCCGCCCGCGGGCTGCGCGGTTCCGCGTCCGCCGGGGTCCGGGGGAGGGTGATGGTCATGTGGAGACCGCCGGCGGGGCGCGGGGCCGCCGCGATCGTGCCGCCGTGCGCCTGGATGATCGCCTGGACGATGGACAGGCCGAGGCCGGCGCCCTTCGCGGTCACCACGCGGTCGGTGTCCAGGCGGCGGAAGGGCTCGAAGAGGGCGGGGACCTCGTACGGCGGGATGGCCGGGCCGGAGTTCGTGACGTCGAGGACCACGTCGTCGTTCCGGGGCCGGCAGGAGATCCTGACCCAGCCGGAGGCGGTGTTGTGGCGCAGGCCGTTCTCCAGGAGGTTCTGCACGACCCGTTCCAGGAGGAGGGCGTCGCCCGTGGTGACGGCCTCGGCCGTCTCGGTCTCCATGGTGATGCCGGCCTCCTTCGCCTCCGGGGCGGTCTGGGACGCCACGTGGGTGACGATGTCGGCCACGTCGACGGGCGCGCGGGTGGTGATCTCGTTCTCGGAGCGGGCGAGCAGCAGCAGCCCGGTGATGAGGCGCTCGTGCCGGGCGTTGATCTGCAGGAGGGTCTCGCCGAGCCGCCGGACGTCCGGGGACGCCGACTCGCGGTGCATCGCCATCTCGACCAGGGCGCGGCCCAGGGTGAGCGGGGTGCGCAGCTCGTGGGAGGCGTTGGCGACGAAGCGGCGCTGGCCGTCGAAGGAGCGGTCGAGGCGTTCGAGCATCGTGTCGAAGGTGTCGGCGAGCTCCTTGACCTCGTCGCGGGGGCCGCGCAGCGCGATCCGTTCGTGGAGGCCGCGGTCGGCGGCGGGGGAGCCGGCGATGCGGCGGGCGGTGTCGGTGACGCGGTGCAGCGGGGTGAGGATCCGGCCGGCGATGAGCCAGCCGAAGCCCACGGCGGCCGCCCCGACGGCCAGCAGCGCGATCGAGCCCTGGGTGAGCAGGGAGGTGATGGCCGCGTCGTGCAGCTCGCCGCGCTCCTCCTCGAAGAGCCGCCTGGTCTCGGCCATGATCTGGTCGCCGTCCCGAGGGGTCTGCCCGGTCGTGCCCGGCCCGGTGTGGGTGGCGAGGAACCTGGTGTTGCCGCGGGAGAGCTGCTGCTCGAACAGGACGTAGGTGACGCCGAGGAGCAGCACGCCCGCGACGAGGAACAGGACGCCGTAGGTGAGGGTCAGCCGGGCGCGGAGCGACAGCCTCATGGGATCCGGTACCCCGCTCCCTTGACGGTCTCGACGACGGGCGGGTCGGCGAGCTTGCGGCGCAGTTTCAGGACGGTGAGCCGGACGGCGCCGGTGAACGGGTCGGCGTGCTCGTCCCATACCTTCTCCAGCAGGTGCTCGGCCGAGACGACGGCGCCGTCGGCGCGGAGCAGTTCATTGAGGACGGCGAACTCCTTCCTGGCGAGGGGGACGTAGCGGCCGTCCCGGAACACCTCGCGGCGCGCCGGATCGAGGGTGATGCCGGCGCGGTGCAGCGTGGGCGGCGCGGCCGGGCGGCAGCGGCGGCCGAGGGCGAGGACGCGGGCGGCCAGTTCGGGGAACGCGAACGGCTTGGTGAGGTAGTCGTCGGCGCCGAGCCCGAGACCGTCGACACGGTCGGTGATCTCGGCGGCGGCGGTCAGCATCAGCACGCGCGCCGCGGTCTCGGCCCGCACGACCTCCCGGCAGACGTCGTCGCCGTGGACGAGGGGGAGATCGCGGTCCAGGACGACCACGTCGTAGTCGTTGACGCCGACGCGTTCCAGGGCGGCGGCGCCGTCGTAGGCGAGATCGACGGCGTGCGCGTCGCCGCGCAGCCATTCGGCGATCGCGTCGGCGAGCAGCCGTTCGTCCTCCGCCACCAGCACCCGCATGATGCTCCCTTCACCGGCTCCGGACCGAGTGTGGCCTCCGCGGTGTTTCGTTTCCGTTAGGGATTCGGGCTCGGCGCGCGGAAACGCGGGGGAAACGCCGGACCGGGTTGCATCGCTCTCCGTCCGGCCGGAACCGCTCCGGCCGGGAGAGACGAGGAGACGACATGCGACTGCGGATACTTGCGGTGCTGCCGCTCGCCCTGGCGCTGACCTTGACCGGGTGCGGTTCGGACGGCGGAGACGACTCGGGGGTGGCCTCGGCGGGCGGCGAGCGGCAGAACGGCGCGGCGGGCGGCGGGGGCAAGCCGGACCCGGACGAGATGGGCGTGAAGTTCGCCCAGTGCATGCGGGAGAACGGCGTCCAGATGGACGACCCGAAGCCCGGCGAGGGCATCCGGCTCAGGATGAAGAACGTCCCGAAGGAGACCGTCGACAAGGCGATGGAGGCGTGCCGGCAGTACGACCCCATGGCGAACGCCACCGGCGCGCCCGATCCGGAGCAGCAGGAGCGGGGCCGCCAGTTCGCCGAGTGCATGCGCCGGAACGGCGTGGAGAAGTTCCCGGACCCGGAGCCGGGCCAGCGCGGCATCAAGATCGACAGGAACACGGTCGGTGACGACCCCGACCTGGAGTCGGCGCAGCGCGCATGCCAGGACGTCCTGCAGGGCGGCCGGAAGTGACGGGCGGTGTCACCGTGGAACCGGCGCCGGTGCGGGAGCCGGAGCGTCCGCGGCGCCGCGGACGGCGCGTGCCGCGCCTGAAGGCCGCGCTGGCCGCCGGCGCCGTGGCCGCGGCCGGCGGTGTCGCGGCCGTCGCGGCCGCCGGCGGTGGCGGGGACTCCGGTGCCGCGGCGGCGGGCCTGCCGCCGAGCACCGCGAAGGTGACGAGGCAGACGCTCAAGGACACCCTGACCGAGGACGGGCGGCTCGGCCACGGCCCGGCGCACACCGCGATCAGCCAGGCGAGAGGGACGCTGACCAGGCTCCCGGAGAGCGGCGACGAGATCACCCGGGGCCGCGAGCTGTACGAGGTGGACGGCGACCCGGTCGTGCTGATGTACGGGTCGAAACCGTCCTACCGGCCGCTGACGATCGGGACGGCGGGTTCCGACGTGCGGCGCTTCGAGGCGAATCTCGGCAAGCTCGGCTACGGCGGCTTCACCGTGGACACCGAGTACACCGCGGCCACGGCGGACGCCGTCCGGGAGTGGCAGGACGACATCGGCGCCCCGGAGACCGGGATCGTGGAACTCGGCCGGGTCGCGTTCGCCTCCGGCCCGGTCCGGGTGGACAGCGTCCACGCGAACCCGGGCGAGCCGGTGGCCCCCGGCAAGAAGGTGCTCGACCACACGGGCACCGCCAAGGCCGTGACCGTGGAGCTGGACACCGCCGACCAGCGGATGGCCGAGGAGGGCGCCGAGGTCGAGGTGACGCTGCCCGGGGACCGGAGCGTCACCGCGGAGATCGACGACGTCACGACGGTGATCGATCCGGGCGAGCAGGGCCAGCAGCCGGAGACGAAGGTGGAGGTCACCATCTGGCTCGACTCCGGGGAGGCGAAGAAGGCCGCCGCCGAGTACGCGCTGGCATCGGTCGACGTGGCGTTCACCGCCGGGAAGCGCGAGGACGTCCTGACCGTTCCGGTCGCCGCGCTCGTGGCGCTGCGGGAGGGCGGCTTCGGCGTGGAGGTCGTGCGGGGCGCGGCCTCGTCCCACGTCCCCGTCGAGACCGGCCTGTTCGCGGACGGGAAGGTCGAGGTCTCCGGGCCCGGGATCGCGGAGGGCACGCTCGTGGGGGTGCCGAAATGATCACACTGCGGGAGGTGACCAAGGTGTACCCCGGCGGCGTCCGCGCCCTCGACGGCGTGTCGCTGCACATCGGCGCGGGGGAGCTGGCCGCGATCGTCGGGCCGTCCGGCTCCGGGAAGTCGACCATGCTGCACGTCCTCGGCACGCTGGACCGTCCCACGTCGGGGAGCGTCCGCATCGACGGGCACGACGTGGGGCGGCTGTCCGACGGGCGGCTGTCGGCGCTGCGGGCGAGCCGCATCGGCTTCGTCTTCCAGCACTTCCACCTGGCCGCGGGCACCCCGGCCCTCGACAACGTCGCGGACGGCCTCCTGTACACGGGGCTGCGTCCGGCGGCGCGGCGGCAACGCGCCGCGGCGGCACTGGAGCGGGTCGGTCTCGGGCACCGGCTGGACCACGAGCCGCACGAGCTGTCCGGGGGCGAGCGGCAGCGCGTCGCGATCGCGCGGGCGGTGGCGGGCGACCCCGCGCTGCTCCTCGCGGACGAGCCGACCGGCGCGCTCGACTCGGCGTCCGGGGACGGGGTGATGGCGCTGCTCCGGGAGCTGCACGCCGCGGGCACCACCGTCGTGGTCATCACGCACGACCGGGAGATCGCCGCGGGGCTGCCCCGAAGGGTCCGGATGCGCGACGGCCGCATCGTCGGCGACTCGGCGGCCGATGCCGCGGGCGCGCTGGCGGAGGCGGGCCGATGACCGCCCCCGTGCCGGGGCCCGTGCCGCGGCCCGCGCTGCGGCCCGCGCGGATGTGGCCGGGCGACGTGCTCAGGGTGGGCGCCGTGGGCCTGCGCACCCGCCCGATGCGGGCGTTCCTGTCGGCGCTCGGCATCGCGATCGGGATCGCGGCGATGGTCGCGGTCGTCGGGGTGTCGTCGTCCTCCCGCGCCGACCTCGACCGGACGCTCGCCGCGCTCGGCACGAACGTGCTGACGGTCTCGCCCGGCAGCACGCTGACCGGCGAGGAGGCGCAGCTGCCGCTCGAATCGGAGGCGATGGTGGCGCGGATCGCGCCGGTCCGGGAGGTGTCGGCGACCGGCCTGCTGGACGAGGCGAAGGTCTACCGGACGGACCGGGTGCCGGAGACCGAGACGAAGGGCATCGCCACCTACGCCGCGCGCACCGACCTGCGAGCCGCCACGGGGGCCGAGCTCGCCGACGGCGCCTGGCTGAACGCCGCGACGGGCGCGTACCCGGCGGTCGTGCTCGGCGCCACCGCCGCGGAGCGGCTCGGGATCGGCCGCGCGGACCCGGACGTGCAGATCCTCGTCGGGGGCCGCCGGTTCACCGTCATCGGCATCCTGGCCCCGGCGCCGCTGGCTCCCGAACTGGACACGGCCGCGCTGGTCGGCTGGCCCGCCGCCGAGTCCACGCTGGGCTTCGACGGGCATCCGACGACGATCTACACCCGTTCGCGGGAGGCGAGCGTCGAGGACGTCCGGAGCGTGCTGGGCGCGACCGCGAACCCGCAGGCGCCGAACGAGGTGGAGGTGTCGCGCCCGTCGGACGCGCTGGCGGCGAAGCAGGCCGCGGGCGAGGCGTTCACCGGGCTGCTGCTCGGCCTCGGCGCGGTCGCGCTGCTCGTCGGCGGCGTCGGGGTGGCGAACACGATGGTCATCTCGGTGCTGGAGCGTCGCTCGGAGATCGGCCTGCGCCGTTCCCTGGGCGCGACCCGCGGCCAGATCCGCACGCAGTTCCTCGCCGAGTCGCTGCTGCTGTCGGCGCTCGGCGGCGTCGCGGGCGCGCTCATCGGCGTCCTCGTCACCGCCGGGTACGCCCTCTACCAGGGCTGGCCGGCCGTCGTCCCGATGTGGGCGGTGGCGGGCGGCGTCGCGGCCACCCTGGTCATCGGCGCGGTCGCGGGGCTGTATCCCGCCGTCCGGGCGTCGCGCCTCAGCCCCACCGAGGCCCTGGCCGCCGCCTGACCGGGTGTCACCGGCCCGCGAGCCGGGCCGGTGACACCCGGTGGCGGTCAGGCGAGCAGTTCGCGGAGTTCCCGGACGGCCTCGCGGAGGCGGTCGGCGAACACGTGCATCGCGTCCGCGACCGGCTGCGGCGTGCTGAGGTAGACGTTGAAGCGGTCCGGGAGCAGGACGTAGGCGACGCCGATGCACTGCTCGCTGGTCGACCCGAAACCGAAGTACCGGATGTTGACCGACGGCGCCGAACTGGTGCTCAGGTAGTCGTCCCGCATCGTCACCCAGCCCGGCGACTCGAACAGGCGGAGCGGCTCGGTGACGCCCAGTTCGGCGCCGCGCCGCCGCTGGATCAGCTGCAGTTCCCAGAGGTGCTGCTCGGGGGCCTGCCCGCTCTGGCACTCCTTGGCGCGCCGGACGTGGGCCTCGGCGGCGGCGCGGAACGCGGCGCGGCGGGTCTCGGTGCCGGCCTCCGGGTCCTCCATGAGGTCGACGAAGCGCAGGACCTCCGGGGTGACGACGCGCATCGCCTCGGTGCGCCCGTGCCGGTACTGGCGGGTCGCGATCGACTCGTAGGTGGCGCCGGTGATGCCCTTCGCGCGCCGGTGCGCGAGCTGGTAGGCCATCTGGACGAACGCGTCCGGCGACATCTTCAGAGGCTTGATGTGGGCGGAGCCGAAGTCCTCGAACGACACGGTGGCCGTCGCGGTCGCCGCGCCGTAGGCGGCGAAGGCCGCCGCGGCCTCCTCGATGTCCTCCCGCAGGGCGTCGTCGAGGACGAACTCGATCGGCTCGACGACCGGGAGCCCCTGCGACACGGCGCCCGAGCGCCGGGAGACCAGTTCGGCCGGTGCCTCCAGCAGCGCGTCCACGAAGGCGAGGATCGTCGTGCCGTCCAGGCCGCAGTGCTCGACGTTGATGCCCGCGGTGCCGTCACCGAAGACGACGAAGGACACGGCCTTGTCGAACCAGCGGTTGCCGCTGTCGCCGTGGAGCAGGTGGTCGCAGGCGTCGAGGGTGTTCTTGGGGACGAAGTTCTCCAGGCAGACGCAGAACAGCGCCGTCTCCACCTCGTCGAGGGCCTCCGCGTTGCGGGGGTCGAGGGCGGTGAGGGCCCGGCGGCTCTCGGCCCACTCGGCGCGGGCCTTGGTGGTGAGGTGCCCGGCGGACGGTTCCGGTGCCGCCTCCGCCTTCATGATCGTCTGCAGGCCGGCCATCAGCTCGTCCAGCGTGTGCGGGTGGCCCTCCGGGCCGAGGACGTCCATCCTGATCATGTTGCCGCGGAAGAACACCACGATGTGCCGGGCCCGCGACGGCCCCGGCCACTCCGCGGTGTAGGGGGCGCGGACGGAGTCCTGCTCGGCGCCGGGGATGCGGGTGGTGGAGAACAGGAACCTGTGCTGCTCCATCGTCAGCGGCCGGCCGCGCTGTACGGCCGGCGGGACCTCCTCGGCGTCCAGCCGGAGCTTGTAGTCGAGCGCGGCGGCGATGAGCCCGGCGGCGCGCTCGACCTGTCCCTCCGCCGACTCCTTGAACAGGAAGAAGAAGTTGGCGTTCAGGGCGATGCGGTCACGCCGGCCGAGGTAGCGGTACGGCCAGAAGGTGTCGAGCCAGCTGTGCACGCCCTCCGCCGCGTCGTAGCGTTCGAGCGCCGCCTGCAGCGCGCGGCCGGGACCGTCCGGGCGGGCGAACTCCGCCAGCGCGGACTCGGTCCGCGCCCGCTCCTCGGCGGTCAGCAGCGGTCCGCACCACTCCATGAACTTCGCGCACGTCGCGTCGAGCGTCGGCAGCGGCACCCGCGGCAGGTGCTCCTCGTTGCCGAAGGTGCGGGTCGAGATCTCTTCGCTGGCGTTCACTTCGATCCTCGTGTTGTCAGTGCTCAGGTGCACGGCTTGGAGATGTAGAGCTGCGCGTAGAACCAGCCGCCGGTCTCCAGCCCGGCCGGGTCGACGCCGGCGGCGGCGAGGCGGTCCAGGACGAGCGACCGCTCCCGCGGCGTGGCGAAGCGCCGCTGCCGGAACAGCCCGTCGTGCCGGACGGTCTCGTACCCGGCGGCGGCGAGGGTGTCGGCGATCGGGTCGAACGGGAACATCCGCAGGACGAAATGCGCCATCCACGGCCGGTGGCCGTCCTGCGCCTCGACGATGCGGGAAATGGTGCGCTCGGTGACGTAGCCGAGGCAGCCGGTGGAAATGACCAGATCGGTCCCCGCGAGCTGCGCGCGCTGCTCGTCGGTCGGGTCGCCGTTCTCCAGATCGGCGTGGACGGCGCCGTCGAGGAACCCGGCCTCCAGCGCGTAGGAAAGGGCCTCTTCCGAGGCGTCGAGACCGAGGAAGCGCAGGTCGTCAGCGGGTTCATGGGAACGGATCAGCTCCCGGTCGCGGGCCAGCAGCGTCGCGCGGGTGTGCCGGTGGGCGTCGCGGCCGCCGTAGCGATCGTACAGCTCGCCCATGGTGGCGCCGTATTTCACCAGGGCCGCGTTGATGCCGTAGGAGCAGCCGATGTCCAGAACGGTCGGTCGCGGCACCCCGGACGCCTGCCGGTATTCCGCGATGAACCGGCGGAAATGCGGTTTCGCCAGTTCCGGGATGTCGTAGTCGAGTTCGCGCAGCGTACTGAAATAGGCGCGGGGGTCGGGCGAGGTGTAGATGTGGTCGAGCGAGATCTTTCCGGTGGTGTCAACGCGCACGCGGTCTCCTAGTCCAGCAGCCGGTCCACCCGGACGGCGCGCCCCTCCGCCGCCAGGTGTGCGGGCAGGACGCGGCCGAAGAGCTGCTTCGTGCGCGCGACGCTGCCGATGACCCCCGGACGCTCGCTGTAGGCGAGGATCGCCGTGTGCCGAGCGGTGTTCCCGCCGACGGTGCTCACCCTGTGCAGCGAGTACCGTCCCTTGAAAAGCTGCAGGTCGCCGGGGCGCAGCGCCAGCCGGCGGATGAGATCGCCGCCGTCGCCGGTGAGTACCCTGCGCACGTCGCCGAAGTTCTCCGCCTCCGCCGACCTGATGTTCGGGCAGTACTCGAAGACGCCGCCCTCCTCCGATTCCCGGGTGAGGAGGCTGACGGTGAACTCGTTGGTGTCGAAATGCCAGGGATGCTCCATCCCGGGCTTGACGACGTTGAGGCAGAGCGCCGACAGCGGGTCGGCGAGCTCGTGCACGCGCGGCAGCCCGAAGCAGGCCGCCACGAACTGCTGGAACAGCTCGTTGGAATAGAGCCGGTGGACGATGAAGTCCGCGGGGATGTGGTCCCGGGCGACGAACGCGTTGCCCCGCTCGATCGTGATACGGCCCGGGTGGTCTTCCGGCAATGGGGTGCCGACGTCGACGTTGTAGGCGTTCACCGTTTCGACGTCGTAGTGGGCGCGCGGCGCGATCGTCGCGCATTCCGCGCTCAGCGCGTCCTGCAGCGCGGGCCGGATGAAGTCGGGAAGCACGCAGCAGCCCGATTCGGCCAGCGCGTCCCGGGTCCGGGAAACCGCGGCGTCCCATCCGGGGCCGCCGGGATCGGTCAGCGGATAGCGGCCGGTGTCGACGACCTCCGCGAAATCCTCCGCCGCGCCCATGAAGATCCTTCCGCCTCGGCCGACCCCAGATGGGTTTAGCACAGTCCTTCGGGCCATTCATGGCCGCGCCTTTCCAGGGTGGTTTGTCAGAAACCGACAAGCCGGGCCGGTGACCTGTGCCTTCGAACGGTCCCGGACGCGCGCGCCCGCCGCCGGCGGTGTGTCCCATCTCACCCGTCCTCCAGTGGCCCTGTCCGAAGGTGGCACCGAGGGCGTGTTTCCGCGAACATTTCGGCGCGCGGGGACGTCACCGGTCGGTGGGGTTCGAGCAGGAGCCGCGCGCTCCAGAAGCACGGGGGTGACCGGGATGGAATGGCGGCTGGCGGAGTTCACCGAGGACCGCGAGCTCGGCCGCGGCGCGCAGGGCCGGGTCGTCCTCGCCCGGCACACCGCGACCGGGGCCCCGGTCGCGATCAAGTACCTCGGGCGGGGGGACGCCGCGGCGGTCGCGGGGCTGCGCGCCGAGGCGCAGATGCTCGGCCGCCTGACCAGCCCGTACGTGGCGCGCCTGTACCGGTTCGCGGAGAGCGAGCACGGCGCGGCGATCGTGATGGAGGCGGTCGACGGGGTGGCGCTGAAGGAGGTGCTGCGCGAGCACGGGTCCCTGGCGCCGGAGGCGGCGCTGCTCGTGCTGAAGGGCTCGCTGCTCGGGCTCGCCGCCGCCCACGCCGTCGGGGTCGTCCACCGCGACTACAAGCCGGCGAACGTCGTCGTGCGGCCCGACGGGCTGAGCAAGCTCGTGGACTTCGGCGTCGCCGTCCTGGCCGGGCACGGCTCGTCCGCCGGGACGCCCCTCTACATGGCCCCCGAGCAGTGGCGCGGCGAGCCCGCCACGCCCGCCACCGACGTGTACGCGGCGACGTGCGTGTTCGTCGAGTGCGTGACCGGGCACCGGCCGTTCGCCGCGGCGGACCGGGCCGCCCTGATGAACCGGCACCTCACGGCCCCCGTCGACGTGGCCGGCGTGCCCGAGCCGCTGCGCCCGCTCGTCCTGCGCGGGATGGCGAAGGACTCGGGGGAGCGGCCCCCGGGCGCGGCCGAGTTTGTCACGTGGCTGGAGTCCGCCGCGGCCGCCGCGTACGGGAGCGACTGGGAGCGGCGCGGCGTCCGCGCGCTGGCCGCCGCCGCGGTCGCGCTGGCCGCGCTGTTCCCGCTCGGCGCGCTCACGGTCGCCCCTGCGTCCGCCGGGGCCGGGGCGGCCGGTGCGGCCGGGGCGTCCACCGCGGGCGCGGCGGGCGCGGCCGGGACGGGCGGCGGGGCCTCCGCCGGCGCCGTGGGGGCGTCCGTCGGCAAGGGCTTCCTCGCCACGGCGGCCGGCAAGGGGACGATGGCGGTCGCCGGCACCGCCGTGGTCGCCGCGACGGCGGGCGGTGCGATCTACGCCGGGCGGGACGGCGCCGAGCCCCCGCCCGCCCCGGTCGTGACGATGGCCGCGGACAGCCGGACGCTCACCGGCGGCCCGGCGAGGATCGAGATCCAGAACGCGCGGTACGCGAAGGTCACCGGCCTGGGCGACCCGGACCTGGAGCGGCGGATCAACGCCGAGCTGCGCGGCCCGCTGGACCGGCTGATCGAGATGGCGCGGGAGGGCGCCCGCCAGACGCCCTGCGCGGGCAGGCCCATGCAGATCGGGACCGAGACGACGCTGGGGCTGCGCGGACCCCGCCTGGTGTCCGTCCGGTACTTCCAGCTCTCCGACTGGTGCCAGCAGGCGGACGGGTCGCCCGGCGGCGAGGTCGTCACCGTCGACCTGCGCACCGGCCGCAGGCTCACCGCCGCCGACGTGTTCCGTCCCGGCACGCTGACGGCCGAGGGGGTGCGCCGGCTCCAGGCGAGCGTCGAGCAGCGGGCGCCGGCCGAGCCCCGATGGGAGAACTGCAGCCCCGACGGGCGGTTCAAGGTCGCCGACTTCCTCCCGAGGAAGGCGCCCACCGCACCGGGCAGGGACACCGACCCGCCCTACCTGACCCCGTTCCTCACCCAGGCCGAATTCCGCATCGCCCATCTCGTGGGCGGAAGCGACGGCTGCGCCAACCTGAACTTCGGCGCCCCGTACGCGAGCGTCCGCGACCTGCTGAAACCCGAGATCGCCGCGGCGCTGCCCGGCGGCCCGTCCCCCGCCCGGAGCTGATCGCACCGGACGCCCGCCTTTGCGGTCTCTCGACGCTCGCCCGCGCGGTCCCGGGTAGGGGACGGGGCGTGCAGACCTTCCTGCCGTACGCGGACTTCGCCGCCACCGCCCGCGTCCTCGACCCGCGCAGGCTCGGCAAGCAGCGGGTCGAGGCGATCCAGGTGCTGCGCGCCCTGACCGTGCCCGGGTACGGCTGGCGGCACCACCCGGCGGCGCGGATGTGGACGGGCTACGAGGAGGCCCTCGTCCGCTACGGCCTGGAGGTCTGCCGCCACTGGTGCGACCTCGGCCACGGCGACACGTGCGCGGGGACGCTGCTGGCCGACCTCGAAGGGGCCACGGGCGTGCGGCGGCCGCGGGACCAGGGGCGGCTCGCCGTCGCCGGCGAGCTGCCGCCCTGGCTGGGCGACGCCGGGTTCCACCTGAGCCACCGGTCGGCCCTCGTCCGCAAGGACCCCGGCTTCTACGGCGCTCTCTTCCCCGGCACCCCGGATGACCTGCCCTATGTGTGGCCCGTCTCGGACCGCCGGCCACATGGGAAACGTCCAGACGGGTAGTGGAAGGCCGGAGCACTACCGAGCGGACGGGACCACTACCGAGCGGACGGACCACGGCCTAGGGCGGCGAACCGATGCTGAGAGAGCTGGTGGCGGCCAGCCACCTGATGTCCATGGAGCAGCTGCCGGACGCCGTCGCCCGGCACGCCGCCGACTCCGGCCTGGGCGACGTGGTGATCTACGTCGCGGACGTGCGGCAGACGGTCCTGCGGCTGCTGACGGGACGCGGGCACGACGCGGGGCAGGACCCGGGCGACGAGATCCCCGAGTACAAGGTCGAGGGCACGCTGCCGGGGCGCGTGTTCCGGACCATGCGGCCGGTGAAGGGCCAGGTGTTCGACGACGGGACCTGCCATCGGTGGCTCCCGATCCTGGACGGGGCCGAGCGGGTGGGGGTCCTCCGCGTCACCGCCGGCGAGGACGACGAGCAGGCGATGGACGACGCCGCGTACCTGTCCGGCCTCGTGGCCCTGCTGATCGTCAGCAAGGGCCCCTACAGCGACTCCTATTCGCGGCTGATTCGGACCCGGCCCATGACGGTGTCGGCGGAGATCCAGTGGCGGCTGCTGCCGCCGATGACCTTCGCCAACGACCAGGTGGTGATCGGCGCGGCGCTGGAGCCCGCCTACCAGCTGGGCGGCGACACCTTCGACTACGCGCTGGCGGGCGAGACCGTCCACCTCGGCGTCTTCGACGCCATGGGCCACGACACCACCGCGGGGCTGACGTCCAGCCTCGCGATCGCGGCGTGGCGCAGCAGCAGGCTTAGGGGCGCCGGGATTCCCGAGACGGGCCAGGCGATCGAGGAGGAACTCGTCAGGTACGACGGATCGGGGCGTTTCGTGACGGCCGTGCTGGCGGAACTCGACATCCAGTCCGGCGTTCTGTCGTGGGCCTCGTACGGGCATCCCGAACCGGCCGTCATCCGCGGCGGACGGTGGGTGACCACCCTGAACTGCCGGCCCGGGACCCCGCTCGGCACCGACCTCGGCGTCGAGCCCGAGCTGTGCAGCGAGCAGCTCCAGCCGGGCGACCGTGTCCTGCTCTACACCGACGGGATCGTGGAGGCCCGCGACCCGCAGAAGCGGGAGTTCGGCCTCCACCGCTTCGTCGACTTCATCATCCGCCACGAGCAGGACGGGATGTCCGTCCCCGAGACGCTGCGGCGGCTCATCCACAACATCCTCGACCATCACGCGGGACACCTCGACGACGACGCCACCGTCCTGCTCGTGGAGTGGAACGGCCCGCCGGGAAGCGACGAGGACGCGATGGACGCGCTGCGGCAGACCTGAGCGCCCTCCCCGCCGCGGCCGCTACGTGCGGCCGAGGGCGTCCAGCAGCATCGGGTACGCCTCGTGCAGCCCACGCTCCCAGTACGGCCAGTCGTGCTGCCCGTCGAAGAAGCGGGTGGTGACGGGGATGCGGAGGCCGCGCAGCCGCCCGGCGAACGACCGGGCGTGGTCGTGGGCCGCGGCCTCGACCGGGTCGGTGAACGGCATCCCGCCTAGCGGCCCGGCCTTGCCGTTGCCGCTGGCCACCCACAGCCGGACGCCGCGCAGCCGCCCGGCGAGGTCGGCGGGGTTGTGCGCGCGCCAGATCGCGGCCTGGGCGTCGGGGTGGCCCCACACGCGGCGCCAGTCGGTGCCGGGGCATGCGAGCGCCGGACCCCAGCCGGTCGAGCTCTTCCCCGGCTCGTGGCCGAGGAGTGTGTCGAGGTATCCGCTGAACGCGGCGGCGGCCTCGAACATGCCGGGGAAGCGGGCCGCGTACAGCATGGCGCCGAGACCGCCCATGGAATTACCGGCGATCACCCGCCTTTGCCCGGCGTTGTAGTCCCGTTCGAGAATGCGTCGGAGTTCGGTCATGTGGAACGTCTCCCATTGCGGGGTTCCGCCGTCCCCGTAGTTCCACCAGTCGGAGTAGTTTCCGCAGCGTCCGCCGTTCGGCATGACGACGATGACGCCGGTGCGGGCGGTGAGTTCGGCGACGTCGGTATCGCGCGTCCAGGCGGTGTATCCGTCGACTCCGCCGTGCAGGAGCCAGAGGGTGGGCCAGGTTTGGCCGGTGTCCTTCGTCCATCCCCGCGGGAGGAGGAGCCGGACTTTCTCGGTGCGGCCCATGGCGGGGGAGTCGATGGTCAGGTCCACGGTGCGGGGCGCGACCGACGTCTCGGCGACGACCCGGGGTCCGGTGCCCGCCAGCGCGGTGGAACGATCCACGACCGGGGCGGGGACGAGCGGTGCGAGCAGGGCGAGGGCCGCCGTGCAGGCGGCGGCGGTGACGCGGTGAAGCAATGCGGAGCCTTCCGGGAAAGGCCGGACAGGGTACGCCGGCCTTCGAAAAGGGGGGTGCCGTCGTGCGGCGGATGTGCGACCCCGGAATCGCCCTCGACTCCGGTCGCCTTCGGGCGGGGATGGGCCCGGTGATGATCGTGCTCGGCAGGGGACGGGATGGGGTGGATCTCGCTACTTACTCGGAGTAGGTTCCCGTCGTCCGCGATCCCGAAGCTTCTTTTGTAAAGCGTATAAAATGCATTACCGGCCGCTGGGAAAGGATGCGCCGGGCGCCCGCATGGGGCGCCCGGCGCACCGCTGGAACCCGGGCGTGGGTACTCAGGAGTGCGGCATCGGGTCGGGGGAGGGGCCGTTGACGTACCGGACGGCCCACCGCACCAGCTGCCGGCCCAGGCTGTACAGGATCAGCGCTACCCCGGCCAGCGGCAGGATCAGCAGGATGATCTGCAGCCCGGACGTGAGCAGTTGCAGCGCGCCCGCCCCGTTCGCGGCGTCGTGCGCGAGCTGGCGGATCATCGCCCAGTCCTTGGCGATCAGGGCGGGGACCTGGCTGATGATGAGGCCGATCTGGAACGCCAGCGCCGGGATCACGGTCAGCACCCAGACCGTGACGAAGATCTGCGGCCAGCGCTTGAGGTCCCGCAGCCGCGCGTCCGCCGGGCGCCGCAGCAGCGTCCGCCGCAGGATCGGCCCGATGTACTTGAACAGGTCGGGGATGCCGATGAGGTCCGACATGATGTAGTACCCGTCGAACCTTAGGGTCGGCAGCAGCTGCTGGATCATCTGGAGGTTGACGTACAACACGGTGACGAGCAGCGGCGCGTACCCCGTCTGCAGGTACAGCAGAGCCAGCCCGACCACGAAAATGGCGTTGAAGTACACGCCGGCGAGGTCGGCGCGGAGCCGGCCGCCGCGCCCGAGCCGGTACGACTCGGTGATGTCGGTGTAGAACGCCGGCCACACCAGGTAGATCCCGCAGCCCATGACCCCGGGCCGGACACCACCGTACCGGCACGCCGCGGCGTGTCCCACCTCGTGGAACGCGCACGACGCGATCCCGAGCCCCAGGACCAGCAGGATCGTGACCGGGTTGAGAATCGTGAACGACAGCGCGCCGACCATCGACTGCGAGAACAGCAGCCAGCTCTCGCTCACCAGGAACGCGACGAGCGCGAGCGCCAGCACCGCGGGCCGGAACAGCCACGAGAACAACCCGGCGATGAACCAGGTGAACGACTCGGGGAACACGGCGACCTTGAACTTCAGCGCCAGGAACGGGTCGGCCTTGACCACCGGCGGCGGCGAGCCGTCACTGTAGGTGGTGACACCGAGCGGGGCGAGCTTGCGGTCGACGAGGTAGACGATCTGCTCGGCGGTGAGCCGCGCGCCGGCCTCCTCGCTGACGGCCTCGGCCACCTGGTCGAGGGCCCGGCCGACGTCCTCACCCGCGAGGTGGCGGTGGTCGTGCAGGGCCTTGGCGACGATGAAGAGCAGCGGTGGCAGCCGGGCGAGCTGCCGGTTGGGCAGCAGGACGAGCTGAGGCGGCTCGCGGTAGCCGGAGTTCTTGAACTCGCCGACGAGTTCCGCGCCTTCGGCGAGCGCGGGCAGGACGAGCGCGGCCGGTGGCTCTGTGCCGTCCACGGACGGCGTGGCTGGTGTGCCCATCAGTCCTGGTGGACCACGGTGCCCGGGACACAGGTCAGGGTGGAGGACGCCGGTTGGGCGAGCAGGCCGGTGCCGAGCAGGCCGGTGGTTCCGGACGAGTAGGTCGCCTGGCACGCGTAGACGATCGTGGTGGTGCCGGAGCCGTCGCCTCCGCGCGGCAGGGCGGTGGACAGCAGCAGCCGTTCGGGGAGGATCTCGGGAGTGAGCCGGTCCAGTTCCGCGTAGGAGAGCGTTCGGGTGCGCGTAGGGGTCATCGTTCTGAGCCTTTGCGTTGTCGGGAGAAAAGGGGGAAGGGCTGGCGGGCGAACGCCAGCCCTTCCCTTGCGGGCGTGAGCCCGCGGTCATGCTCGGTCGGATCAGTGACCCGAGACCACCGTGCTGCCGGCGCAGGTGAACGAGGAGTTGTGGACCGGCGCGAGAACCGCGGCCACGCCCTGGCTCGAGTTGATGACGCTCTGGCAGTTCGGCACGACCGCGGTCGTGCCGCCGTCGCCGTTGCCGCCGCCGTGGTTGAGGTTGAAGTTGGCGTTCTCGTTCTCGCCGCCGCCACCGACGAGCAGGGTCGACAGAACGGCGCGCTCGGGCAGGACCTCGCCGGTCAGCTGCTCCAGCTCGGTGTAGGTGTAGGACTTCATGTGGTTCCTTTTCTTCCTTGTCACGCCCGGATCTCAAGGTGGATACCGGATGTCCCTTGCCTCACTGCAGGTCGCAGCGAGATAGCTCTATGTATACCAGAGGTCACTCAATGTAGCCAAGAGGGGCGTGTCGCGTCTCCGGACCACGGACCGGCAGTGACGATTCAGCGCGTCCGGGCGGGTATGCGAACGGGCATGGAATTCGGATACACGCTGCTCTGCGAGCAGACACCGCCCAAGCAGCTCGTCGCCGACCTGGTGGAGGCGGAGGAGGCGGGCTTCGACTACGCGGCCGTCTCCGACCACTACTTCCCGTGGCTGGAGGACCAGGGCCACTCCGCCTACGCCTGGTCGGTGCTGGGCGCGCTGGCCCAGGCCACCCACCGCATCCCGCTGATGACGCAGGTGACCTGCCCGATCATGCGCTACCATCCGGCCGTCGTGGCGCAGAAGGCCGCCACGATGGGCGTCCTGTCGGACGGGCGGTTCACGCTCGGGCTCGGCGCGGGCGAGAATCTCAACGAGCACGTCGTCGGGCGCGGCTGGCCGTCGGTGGACGTCCGGCACGAGATGTTCGCGGAGGCCGTCGAGATCATCCGGGCGCTGTTCGGCGGCGACTACGTCAACTACCGGGGCCGGCACTTCACCGTCGACTCCGCGAAGCTGTACGACCTGCCGGACCGGCCCGTCCCGATCGGGGTGGCCGCGGACGGCCCGCGCGCCGGACGGCTGGCGGCCCGGCACGCCGACCTGCTCATCTCCGACCAGCCCAACGGGGACGTCGTCGACCTGTTCCGCAACGAGGCCGGCGCGGGCAGACCCGTCTACGGACAGATCCCCGTCTCCTACGGCTCCGACTACGACGAGTGCAAGGAGCGGGCGCACCGCATCTGGAGGTTCTCGTCGCCGGGGTGGAAGGTGATGGCCGAACTGCCGGGCCCGGTGAACTTCGAGGCCGCGGTGCAGACCGTCCGTCCCGAGGACGTGGCCGGGGCCGTCCCGTGCGGTGACAACGTGGACGACTACGTCGAGGCCGTCCAGAAGTTCGCGGACGCGGGTTTCACCCACCTGTCGATCTGCCAGTCCGGGGCCGAGCAGCAGAAGGACTTCCGCACGTGGGCGGAGGCCGACCTTCTCCCGGCCCTCCGCGAACGTTTCGGTTGATCCGGGGTCGTCTACCTGGGGTACGGCGCGGACGGCAGGCCCGTCGCGGTGACGGCGGGACGGGCGGCGGGACCGGCGGCGGCTCCGGCGGCGGCTCCGGCGGCGGCTCGGGGCCGACCGGTCCCACGGCGCGGATCGATTTCTTCACCGTCGGCACCGGCGCCGCCTGCGAGGACGGCGACGGCTCCCCCTTCCGGTACAGGATCACCGGCAGCGAGAACCCGACGCTGATCAAGTTCAGCATCTACTTCGACGGCCGTCTCGGCAGGGGGCACCCCATCCAGTTCCAGGCGGACCCGTCGTTCAGCACCAGCGGCATCCAGGCCGAAGCAGCGGGAACCCACACCTACCGGCTGGTCCTGCAGGGCCCCAGCCAGCAGGAGATCACCCGGACGGTGAAGGTCTGCTGACCTGGGGCCCCGAGGTCGCCTCCAGGCGGCGGGCGAGCTCGTCGCGCTCGCGGGTCACCTGGGCGAGTTCGTGCTGGAGTTCGATGATGCGGCGGATCGCGGGCAGCGTCATGCCCTCGTCCATCATGGTGACGACCTGCTGGATGCGGCCGATCTCGTGGCGGCTGTAGCGGCGCTGGCCCCCGGCCGAACGTTGCGGCGAGACGACCTGGTGCTGGTCGATGCGGCGCAGGAACGCCTGCTGCACGTCGAGCATGTCGGCGACCTGTCCCACGGTGAACAGGGCCGCGTGCTCGTCGTCCATGGGCAGCTTCACACGCCCCTCCTTCTCCCGCCTCTACGGCCAATGAGACCGCGGCCCTGTCCCGGTGTAGCGCGGGACCGGGCCGCGGGTGATCCGTCGCCGGATGCTTCCGGTCAGCTCTTGAGCGCCTTGCGGCCGCGCTCCGCCTGGACGGTGACCTTGCGGGGCTTGGCCTTCTCCAGGACCGGGATGCGGATGGCCAGGACGCCGTTGTCGTAGGCGGCCTCGATCGCGTCGGCGTCGAGGTGCTCGGCCAGGTAGACGCGGCGGGTGAAGGACCCCATGGTCCGTTCGCGGATGAACGGCCGCTCGTCCTCGCCGATCTCCTCCTCGCGGTGCGCGGTCACCGACAGGACGCCGCGGTCGACGGTGATCTCGACGGAGTCGGGGTTCACACCGGGCAGGTCGAACCGCAGGACGACGTCGTCGGCGCGCCGGATGCCGTCCATCGGCATGCCCGCGCCGGTGCCGTTCCCGGCGGACTGGCGGAACGCCCGGTCGAACTGGCGCTCGAACTCCTGCACGAACGGGTCGATCGACGTCAGCAGCATGATGCTTCACCTCCGAAGATGCCCGGGCCCCGGAGGCCCGGATGCCTGATCGCCACAGAAGGAACTTGCAACTCAGATTGTAGGAATCCTCTTGTCAGACGTCAAGTCTCTGTCTCGCAGCCTGCTCCTGCCTGCACCAAGATACGTCCAGTCGCCGTACTCCCGCGGCATACGAGGGGATGGGCCGAGCTCTGCACGGCGGCCCTGGTGGATACCTCCAGCCGCACTTGACAAGCTCCTGCACGTCTGGGTATAGGAATGGTGTAGTCGGTCGATGACCTGGTGAACGTGCAGAGGGTTTCCGGGGAGTGATCGAGATGCAGCGCCTCGTGCCGCGGCGGGTGGACCGCGAGTTCGCAGAGCTGATCTGCGCCGACGAGCAGTGGCTGAGGGACGAGTTCGACGCCCTGGTCGCGGCGAGTTTCGGCGGACCGCCCACCCGGCCTGGGCCGCCCGCACCTCCCTGGACGCCGCCGGCCGGGCGACCGTGGCGATATCTCCCGTTCTCGTTCCCGGCACCGCCCGCTGTGCGGCGCGCCGCCCGGCCCGCCGGGAGCGGCCTCCCGATGCGGCGGCAGCGCTCACCTCCGGGGGACGACCCGGTGCGCGTACGTCACGGAGCAGGAAGACCGTAAGGAGGGCTATCGCTGCAGAGAGTCGTCAGCTGAAGTCTCGCTCTTTTCGCATCTGCCAGGACCGGCGGGCGGCGACCGCCCGCCGGTCCTTTCATGCCCGTGGGGTCAGGCGGCGCAGTACTGGGCCTCCTTGCCGATCGACCGGTAGGGGCAGTCGGCGTAGTCGGTCAGCCGCAGCAGGGCCTCGCGGCTGCGCTGGACCTCCCGGTCGATCGCGGACGGCGGCGGGTAGAAACTGCCTCCGCCCAGCTCGAAGGTGTAGGAGAAGATGCGGTACTGGCCCCACGTCCAGTCGATGGTGGTGCCGTCGGTGATGTACAGGTCGCTGGACTGCTGCGGGACGAAGCCGTTCGTCCCGGCCAGTTCCCGGCCGATGGTGCGGTGGGCCAGCTCGTCGTCGGCGGTCATCGTCCCGGGGACGGTGTTGTTGTAGGTGTAGCCGAACGGCCACAGCACCAGTTCCGCCTCGGAGTGGATGTCCAGGAACATCTTGATCTGCTGCGTGCCGCCTACGACCCGGCTCCGCACGAAGTCGGCGATCACCTTGGTCTCGGGGGCCGACTCGGCGCGGGTGCCCCGGTAGGTCTGGCTGGAGCCGCTGCCGGACGAGCCGCCGCAGCAGCCCCAGCGGTAGGCGAAGTTGCGGTTGAGGTCCGTGCCCGTCGAGGTCGAGTTGGGCTGGCGGTTCTTGCGCCACCACCGGCCGGCGGAGGTGTCGCTGGTCATGTCGTAGACCTGGCCGTCCGGGTTGGTCATGGGCATGATGTAGATCTCGCGCCCGTTCACCAGGTTCCTGATGCGGCTGTTGCCCGCGTACCCGCTGGTGAGCTGCCCGATGTAGTCGAGCGCCTGCTCGGCGGTGAGCCGCTCGCGCGCGTGGATGTTGGCGATGATGAGCACCTCGGGCTCGTTCTCGTCGGCCGCCACGTTGTCGCTGATCTTCACGCCGACGATGTCGCGTCCCTGGTACGACCTGCCCGCGACGAACTGCCGCGCGATCTGCGGGTACGCGGCGACGACGGAGTCGACGTTCTGCCGCATCTCGGCGTACGTGTGGTACGACGTCGCGGCCTTGGTCTCGACCGGGGCCGGGGACGCGGGCGGCGCCGCCCGCACCGTGTAGCCGAGTCTCCGGATCGCCCGCACCTCCGCCGGGATGGCGGTGACCGAGAGCTCGCCCGTCCGGACGTCGTCGATCGCCGCCCCGGTCCGCGCCACCTCGGTGCGCTGCTGGGCGGTGCCGGGACCGGTCACCACGTACTGCGCCGCGGCGTCCGGGGCGGGGGCGGCCGCGGCCGCGGGGGCGAAGGTCAGGATCAGGGCGAGTGCCGACGGGATGGTGAGGAGGGAGCACAGTTTCCGTGCACTGTTCATACGGGCACCTGCATTCGTGCTGCGCGCCCGGCGATCGCCTTGCGGGATGCCTGAAGGAAGCGCACGGGCGCTGGGGGGTGCCGTCACCATGAACGGGAACGGAACGCTTGACAATGGCCGGCCGGCCGCCCGCCCCATCGGCGGAAACCCCCGGCCGGAGGCGTGAAAGGCCAGGCCAGGGTTCCCGCGGGCCGGGTCGCCGCGGCCCCGGTTCAGATCAATCGATGCCGTTGTGAAATTTCAATGGCCCATCGAGATGCGCTGTTCAAGCTGTAACAGGTTCTCATCCGGGTCGGTTCCCGTGCTGGTACCGAGGGGTTTCGGCCCGGCCTCTCCTGGGTGCGGAGCGTGACCGTCCTTGCCGGGGCGACGAGCCGGTGACGTCGATTTATGGACATCTCGTATCGCGATTTACGGCCGAGTTGTGACCGGAATACCGGATACTTTGATTGGGTATTGACCAGAACATCACCTTTGCTTACCTTGTTAATAGAACGCGTTCTACTCGTTGGGGCCCGTGTCGATGCGGACACGGCCGCTCCGGCTCCCGTCCTCGAAACATGCCGCCCCCGCCGTCCATTGGCCACGGGCGTGGTGGCGCATGGGTCGAAGGGCTCCCACCCCGTTCCTTCGGGTGCAGGCGCGACGCCCACCGTTCGAAATGAGGACCACCTTGTCCCGCACCACGAAGAAGCTGGCCGCGATCGCATCGACCACCGCCGCGGCCGCCCTCACCGTCGCCGTGACCGCCACCCCCGCTATGGCCTGGACGGCCGGTGACTTCACCGCCACGCTCAACGGCACGATGGTCATCGACGCGGGCATCGCCGCCGAGTGCACCGGCTCGACGCTGAGCGGCACCATCGACGCCAACGGCAACCTCACCATCACCTCCGCCTCGGTCAGCGGCTGCGGCGTCACGGTCACGCCCAACAACCTGCCGTGGTCCGGCAGCCTCAACAACGGCGTCGCGAGCCTCAACGGCTTCTCGATGAGCGCCATCGGCTGCACCTACGGCGGCAACCTGTCCGGCAGCTTCAGCGGCACCGACCTCCCGGTCACCGCCACGTTCGCCGACCAGACGGTCAACAAGACCAGCGGCTGGCTGTGCCCGGGCTCCGCCACCGTCACCGCGACGTACGACTTCGCCGCGGCCTGACCTCCGGTGACCGGCTCGGCCTGACGTCAGCCGAGCCGGTCCCACCACCGTGACCCCGGCCCCCACCCCGCCGGGGTCACGGCACCGGAGACCGGATCGTGCCGCGGACGTGAGGGGGCCGGGCACTACCGACAACGGAGACTGTCCCAGGAGGGGCGGCGCGCGGTGATGGCCGTGTGCATGGCAGGGGCCTCAATGTGACGAACCCCCGGCCGCATCTGGCCGAGGGCTCGCGGAGTCGAGCGGGGGGCGTCAGGTGAGGTCGTGCGCGCTGCTCTTGACCGAGCGGGTGAACGCCGACCATGCCGAGGCACTGAAGGTCAGCTTCGGCCCCTCCGGATCCTTGGAGTCACGCACACCGACCATGGGGGCAAGGTCCGCCACCTCAACGCAGTCGCCGCCCTCATGGCCGCTGTAGCTGCTCTTACGCCAGAGACCTGCCACCTCGACGCAGTTCCCCCCGGAATGGTCGCTGTAGCTGCTCTTACGCCAGTGAACGCTGGGCATGTCCTTCATAGGCTCTCCATGACAGCAGTTATCAAGGCTCGCGACTCGCCGACAGGCAGTGCGTAGCCTCTCAGCAAGTCATACCGTACGACATACTCGGGTACCCTCGTCGGCTGTTCAATGAGCATGCCCATTCCCGCTGACTCTGTGTAAGCGACATTTATGCCGTCGTTGAAGCCGAGAAGAGTGAAGCTTCCGGTCAGGCCGGGGTAGTAGCCCACGTCCTGTGGGACTACCTGGATCATCGTGTTGGGGCGCTCGCTTAGTTCCAGTAGAAAGCGGAGCTGCTCGCGCAGGACTGTCTTGTCGCCGACTACCCGCCGGAGGACTCCCTCATCGAGGGTGAACCACACATGAGGGCTGTCTTGCCTCGTAAGAATTTCCTGTCGCCTGAGTCGTTCTTGTACGAGTTCGTCAATGCTGGGGCCGTCGAGGGACGCCATCATGGAACGAATGTAGTCCTCGGTTTGGAAGAGACCATTTACCAAGAGTGCCGAGTAGACCCTGACGGCATCAGCTTTCTTCTCGCGCTCCTGATACTCGACGAAGCCCGGCGGGAGAGTGGTCTGGACCTCGACTTCATTGGCGAGCTTCCAAAGGCGGTGAAATAGGCCGTCCGTCCTGAAGAAGGTATCGAGATCTTGTGCGCTCTGTTCAGATACCTTGCGGCCGCTCTCCATCGTGCTGATCCACTGCGGGGTGCAGCCGAGAGCGTCGGCGAGCTCCTTGCCTGTAAGTCTGGCCTTGTCACGCATGCGGCGGAGTTCCGTGCCGAAGAAGGTGCGCGCTCGATTTTCACCCATTTGGAGCCTCCGGGGAGTTGACCAGCGAGGGCTGGTTGAGTTGATCTTGGCTCAACTTGACCGGCGGTGTGGAACGGTCACTGGCGCACTTTAACCCGGACCATGAGGCTGTTCGCAAACTTTTCGCCGCAACGACAGACAACGAGGTCCCCGACATGTCAAAGAGGTCGATATCGAATAATTACGAAAAGACAGGGCAATTGCCCCCGATGTCCGATTGGCGGGGTGAGCGATTGGACGACGGATTCCGTGCGCACCGCCTCACCGGCCTGAGCGACTACCAGACGCTCAACGGCTGCCTGAACGAGGTGCGGGCGCAGGACGAAGGCGAACTGTGGCTGCTCTGCGACGCCCAGACCCGGCTGTCCGAGCGGATCGCTCTTGCCGAGTCCACGAGGAGGCGGCCGTGAGCATTCCCGAGCACGAGTCCCCAGCCGTCGAGTCGTACGTGCGGTTGAAGGCGCTCGAAATGCACCTGAGGGCGCACGGCTTCACGACTCACCACGTGGCCGGAGGGCTGGTCGTCCGGAACACGACGTCCACCGCGCGGACCTGCTGCGGAGCCCGAGGGGTCGCGGGCGACACCGTCACCTGCCGGCCTAACGAAGAGGACGGGAACCGCTACTGGTTCTTCACGTCGTGGCAGCAGCCGATCGCCGAGTCCGAGCGCATCACCGACGCCCTGGTGATGATCAAGGGCTATCTGGGAGCCCCCGCTTGAACGCCTCGGCCTACCGGGCTTGGCGGCCCAGCACGGCGGCCTACCTCGCCAAGCTGAGGCGCGAGTTCCCGGCTTTCGGCATCATCGCCGATCCGGACCGCCCCATATGGATGGCGGTCCGGGGCGATGACGTGTTCATCAGGGCCACGGACGGCTACGTCCTCCGCCAGCGGCTCCTGGAGATATCGGATCAATGAGCCTGGCCGGGCCGGCTACCTGCTGCTGAAAGCGGCCGCGTAGACGGCGGCCGGGCTCGACCCGGTTCCCGGGGAAGTCTGTGCTCGTGCACTTCTGCGTTCTCCTGGTTCCTGCTGCGCCGCCCATCTCCAGATCTCCGTGCTGGAGAATTTCGCCGGGGGACATGCGTAGGCTCGATCCGTTCCCGTGAGTCGTGCCGAGAGGAGAGCGGGGGATGGCGTTGCCGCGGGTGCCGGAAGGGATGTTCGACTTCACCACCACCGGGCTCGCGGACCTGCACACGGCGGTCATGTACGCGTTCGGGGAGGCGAACGAGCGGCTGGAGACGTCGCTGACGTTCGACCAGGTGCGGGAGCGGCTGCGGCAGGTCGGGTTCTACGCGCCCGTGGACGACGCCGGGCTGACGCGGGCGCTCGGGCAGCTCGCCTCGTGGGGGCTCCTCGACGTCGTGCAGAACCACGCCGGCAGCTACGCGACGGCCGAGGAGTACGAGCGGAAGAACCTCCAGTACTCGCTGACGCGCAAGGGCGAGGCGGCGTTCGCGGGGGTGCAGCACGCGCTGGCCGTGCTGAGTTCGTCCGGGGCGCTGCAGACGGCCGTGCTGGACGCGATCGCCGACCGGCTCGGGGAGTTGGGCGAGCTGCTCAAGGACGACGACCCAGGCGTGAACCGCAGGATCTTCACGACGCTGCAGGAGCTGGAGGGGCACCTCGACGCGCTGCGCAACAACACCAAATCGTTCAACGGCGAGCTGCAGCGGCTGATGCGGGCGGAGGGCGCCGACCTCACGACGTTCAACGACGTGAAGGGGGCGACGGTCGCCTATCTGCAGGAGTTCGTCACCAACCTGGACATGCGCGCCGATGCGATCAGTGCCGCGCTAGAGGAGGTGGAGGTGCGCGGCGTGAGCGTCCTGCACGGCCGGGCGCTGGACGGCGCGGAGCTGCCGCCGCTGCAAGGTGACGACCCCGCGGTCGCGTGGCTGGCCGCGCGCAGGGCCAAATGGGATGGCCTCCTCCTGTGGTTCCGGCCGGAGGAGGGGACGCCACGGGTCCGGCAACTGCACGACGTGGCGCGACGGGCGATCGTGTCGCTGCTCCAGGTGCTCGACCGGATCACCGAGTCGCGGCGGCGGTCGTCCAGCGCCGCGTCCGACTTCCGGACCTTGGCCCGGTGGTTCGCCAACGCGCCGTCCGAGGACGACGCCCACCGGCTGTGGGGGACGGCGTTCGGGCTGACGTCTGCGCGGCACGCCCACCTCGCCCACGCCGACGGCGAGCCCATCCCCACAGCGGCGAGCTGGGAGGAGACGCCGCCCGTGGAGGTGTCGGCGCTACTGCGCACCAGCGGGCGCACCGAGCGGGTGGGGCGGACGGCCAAGGTCCGCGACGTCCAGGCCCTGCGCGCCGAGCGGCGCGAGCGTGCCCGGCGAGAGCGGGCGGAGCTGGAGGCGGCCTGGCACCGGCTCGCCACCGACGGGGCGCTGCGGCTGTCGGCCTTCGGACGGGTCGAACACGACACGCTGCGCCGGCTCCTGGACCTGATCGGCCGGGCCCTCGCGGCGCGTCCCGACTCGGACGGGCTGCGGCGGGCGCTCACCTCGGACGGCCGTATCGAGGTGCGGCTGTGGCCGCCCCCGGACGGCCGAACCGCGGAACTGCGCACGGCGAAGGGACGCCTCCAAGGCCCCGACTACCTGGTGGACATCCGCTTCCTCGCAGCCGGGCCGTTCCGCAGGGTGTCGGGCGCATGAGCGCAGCGAACCGGGGGGTGTGGGGGGTCGCCCCCCACGGGAGGCAGGCATGAGCAGGCTGAAGAACCAGCTCGCCCAGGCGGAGCGGGAAGAGATGGCGCGGGCGATCCGGCTGCTGCTCGGCCGGCCGCTGATCTCCATCCACACCGATCCGGACGACTTCGACCTCGTCCGCCGCCGCCATTCGGCGCTCGCGCCGTGGTTCGACTACTTCTGCGGCTGGCGGCTGCTCGTGGAACCTCGGCTCGGCTATGCCCGGCTGGTGAAGGTGCGGGGCGACGCCGATCCGTCCCGTCCGGCGCGGAGGCGGCGTTCCACCCGCGCGCCGTTCGACCGGCGCAGGTACACGCTGCTGTGCCTGGCCGCCGCCGAGGCCCTCGCCGCGCCGGTCACGACGATCGGCATGCTCGCCCAGCGGGTGGTGCAGGCGGCCGCCGCCGACGACGGCGTCCCGGCCTTCGACCCCGTGCGGGGCGACGAGCGGGCCGCCTTCGTCGACGCGCTGAAACTGCTGGAACAGCACGGCGCCGTGACGGCCGTCGACGGCGCGACCGACGCCTTCCTCGACAGCGCCGAGGCCAAGGTCCTCTACCGGGTGGACGCGACGCGGGTCATCCGGCTGCTGTCGGCGCCCGTCGCGCCGTCGCGGCTGCCGGAGACGGACTGGCCGGATCTCGGGGACCTGACCGTCGAGCGTCGCTACGGCTCCGACGACTCCACCGAGACGCAGCGGAACCTGTGGGCGAGGCATTCGCTGCTGCGCAGACTGCTGGACGACCCCGTCGTCTACCGCGACGATCTCAGCGAGGCCGAACTCGCCTACGCGGCCTCGCTGACCGGACGGCAGATCCTGCGCAGGGCGGCGGAGGAGGCGGGGCTGGAGTTCGAGGAACGCGCCGAGGGCTACCTGCTCGTCGACCCCGACGCCCTCGCCACCGACTCCAAGTTCCCCGACGACGGCAACCACGCGAAGGTGGCCGCCCTCCTGCTGCTGGACGAACTCGTCAAAGCCGGGCCGCTGCCGATGGACGGGCTCGTGGACGAGGCCGCGCGCCTCCTTGCGAGCCGTCCGCGCTGGGCCATGGCGTACCAGTCCGAGGGCGGCACCGAGCGGCTCGCCAGCGACGCCCTTGCCGTCCTGACCGGGTTCGGGCTGGCGAGAGATGAGGGCGGCTTCGTCCACGCCATGCCCGCCGCCCATCGGTACACCGTCAACCGCGAGGAGCCATGACCGTCACCGAACTCGTGCCCGCCGGGGCACCGCCTGCACGCTGGCGGCCCGTCCGCGCCGGGATCCTCAACGTCTGGCG
Source organism: Actinomadura sp. 6K520 (assembly GCF_004349245.1). Taxonomy (GTDB): domain Bacteria; phylum Actinomycetota; class Actinomycetes; order Streptosporangiales; family Streptosporangiaceae; genus Spirillospora. Next base: position 67,748 of record NZ_SMLC01000003.1, read on the forward strand.
GTACTACGACGAGGTCTTCGAGTTCCACAAGGGCCGGCTGCTGCTGCGCGGGCCCAACGGCAGCGGCAAGTCCAAGGTCCTCGAACTGCTGCTGCCGTATCTCCTGGACGCGAGCCTGAAACCCAGCCGCCTGTCCACGTTCGGCGGCAGTGAGCGGACCATGCACTGGAACCTCATGGGGGACGGCCACACCGGCAAGACCCGCGTCGGGTATGTCTGGCTGGAATTCGCCGACGGCCCCCGCCGGTTCACCTGCGGCGCCCGGTTGCAGGCCACCGCCAACACCAAGAACGTCACCGTCGCGTACTTCACCACGGAGCAGCGCGTCGGCGTCCCCGGCGGCCTGGCGCTCACCGGCGACGCGGGCCAGCCCCTCACCCGCGCCCACCTCGCCGAGGCCATCGGGCAGCACGGGAAGGTGCACGAGTCGGCGGACGCCTACCGCACCACCGTCCGGCGGACCCTCTACGGCGGCCTCACCGAGCAGCGCTACGACTCGCTGCTCACCGCGCTGCGGCAGCTCCGCACCCCCAAGCTCTCCGAGCGCCTCGACCCCGGCCTGCTGTCGGACCTGCTGTCCAGCGCGCTGCCGCCGCTCGGCGAAGGGGAGATCCACGAGATCGCCGAGGGGTTCGAGCGCCTCGACCGGCAGCGCGAGGACCTGCGGCGGCTGGACGGCCACGTCCAGGAGGCCGACCGCCTCGCCGCCCGCCAGCGCACCTACGCCCAGCGCGTCCTCCGCGCCGCCGCGGCCCGCCTCATCTCCGCGAGAACCGCGATGGGCCGCCTGACCGACGAGGCGAAGACCGGCCGCGCCGACTACGAACGCGCAGTCGCCGAGCACACGCGGGCGGCCGGGCTGCTGGAGGACGAGGAGAAACTCGCCAGGAGGCTCGGCGCCCGCCGTGAGGCCCTGCTGGAGAGCGACGCCTACCGCGCGGGCCGCGACCTCGCCACGCTGCGGGAGAGCGCCCGCAAGGCCGATGCGGCGGTGACGGAGAGCCGGAAGGTCGCCGAACGCCATGCGCAGGAGGCGCAGAGCCGCCGCGAAACGGCCGACCGGGCCCTCTCGGACGCGTCCACACGGCGTTCGTTGACCGACCAGGCCGCCGAGGAGGCCGCCCGTGCCGCCGACCGGGCCGGCCTGGCGGCCGTCCATCGGGAGGCGGCCGACGCGATGCACGCCGCCATCGACGGTGAGACGCCCCGCGCGTCCGTACCCCCCGCCGTGGACGAGACGGCGGCGGACGCGGCGGCCCGGCGCGCACGGGACCTGATCCGGTCCGCCGCCGGGAGCCGGGAGGAGCAGATCGCGGACCTGAAGGAGGCGATCGACCGGCACCGGCGGGCGCTGGAGCGGCGCACCGAGGCGGAGACCGACCGGGACGCGAGCCGCGCCCGCCTGGAGGAGGCGACCGGGCGGCGCGACACCGCCCGCGCCGCCTACACCACGGCCCGGGACGGGCTCGCGGAAGAACTCGCCCGCTGGGCGCGGGCCTGCGTGCACCTCGCCGGACTCGACGGCGAGGCGCTGGCCGAGGCCGTCGAGGACGAGCGGGAATGCGACGAGATCGTGTTCGCGGCGCGGGCCCGGACGATCGAGCGGTTCGCCCAGGAGGAGGGCGAGCTGCGCATGCGGCGCGACGACGTCGCGGAACGGCTGGCCGTCCGGGAACGGGAACGCGAGGAGCTGAACCGGCGGCGGACGATCGCGCCGCAGCCGCTCCGGACGCGGCCCGCCGAACGCGGGGGCCGTCCCGGCGGACCGCTGTGGACGCTCGTCGCGTTCGCCGCCGACGTCGCCCCCGAGACCCAGGCGGGCATCGAGGCCGCGCTGGAGGCGGCGGGGATGCTGGACGTGTGGGTCATGCCGGACGGTTCGCTGCTCCGCGAGGAGCACGACGCGTTCGCGCCGCGTCTCCTCGCCCGTCCCGGCCCCGGCCCCAGCCTGGCCGACGTCCTGGTGCCCGAGCCGGACGCCGGGGTTCCGCCGGAGGTGCTGACGGGCGTGCTGGCGGGTGTCGCGTACGGCGGGACCGCGCTGGAGGCCGACCACCTCGCCGCCGTCGGCGCGGACGGGTCGTGGCGGCTCGGCACCGTGACCGGCCGGTGGCGGAAACCCGAACCGGCGTTCATCGGCGCGACCGCACGCGAACGGGCGCGGCGCCGCCGCATCGGAGAACTGGACGCGGAGATCGACGCCCTCGGGCAGGAGGCCGCCGACTGCGACGAGGCACTCCGCGGCGTGGACGCCGCACGCGCCGCACTGCGGGCGGAACTCGGCGACCGGCCCCCGCACCGGCCGGTGATCGAGGCCGCGCGGGCGAGGGACGAGGCGGACCGGGCCGTGGCGCGGTGCGGCGACGAGCACGAGCGGGACGAGAAGCGGCTGCACGACCGCGAGAAGGCCGTGACCGCGGCGCTGCGGGACCTCACCGCGCTCGGCGCGGAGCACGGGCTGCCCACGAACGATCAGGCGCTGGAGACGCTGGTGCGCGGTGTCCGCGACGCGCGGGAGACCGGGAACCGGTGGGTCGACCACTGCACGGCCCTGGTCGCCGCCCGCGTCCGTGCCGCCGACGCGGACCGGTCGGCCCGGGACTACGAGCGCACCGCCGCGGAGTCGCGGACCCGCGCGGTGGAGGCCATGGAGACCGCCGCGGAACTCGCCGAGCGGGTGGCGACCATCGATGCCTCGATCGGTGCGGAGCACCGGCAGGTGCTGGACGGCCTGCGGGAGACCAAGGCCGAAGCCGACCGCTGCCGCGCCCGCTGCCAGGAACTCCGCGCCGAACTCGACGACCTCGGGACGCGCATCGGCGAGCTGAGAGCCACGGTCGCGGCGGCCGAGCGGGCGCGGGACGAGGCCGTCCGCGTGCGAGACGAGGTGGCCGAGCGGTTCCGGCATCTGGCCGGCGGGCATCTGGCGGCGGACGCCGGGCTCGACGTCTCGCTCGCCCCGGACGGCGGAGTGCAGGCCACGCTCGAATGCGCGCGTTCGGTCAGCGCGGCGCTGGACAAGACGCCGCATGAGCCGAAGAACGTGCGGGACGCGGAGGCCAGGCTGTCCGAGGCGATGCACCATGCGCGGGACGTCCTCGCTGACCAGGCCGACCTCGAACTCGTCCAGGACGACGACGTGCAGGTGCTCACCGCCACCATGAACGGGGTGCGCGTCGGCGCGGCGGAGCTGAGCGCGGCCCTGCGCGCGGAACGCGACCAGCGGCGGCAGGACATCACCGACAAGGAACGCGACCTGTTCGACCGGACGCTCGCCGGGGACACGCGCAGGCACCTGGCCGACCGCATCCGGCAGGCGAACGACCTGGTCGAGGGCATGAACCGCCGGCTCGAACGCGTCCGGACGGCGTCGCGGGTGGCGGTCCGGCTGGTCTGGCAGGTGGACCCGCAGCAGAGCGCCGGGATACGCGCCGCCCGCGACCTGCTTCTGCGCGACCCGACCCGGCTGAACGAGGAGGACCGGGAGGCCCTGTACCGGTTCTTCCGCGACCGGGTGGAGGAGGCGCGGGCCGCGAACACGGCGGCGAGCTGGGAGGAGCAGCTCATGGAGGTGCTGGACTACACGGCCTGGCACCGCTTCACCGTCCGGCTCGAACGCGGCGACGGCAAGGGCTGGCAGGACCTCACCCGCAAGCTGCACGGCGCGCTGTCCGGCGGGGAGAAGGCCATCGCGCTGCACCTGCCGCTGTTCGCGGCGGTCGCGGCGCACTACCAGACCGATCCCCGCTGCCCCCGGTTCATCCTGCTCGACGAGGTCTTCGTCGGCGTGGACACCGCCAACCGGGGACAGGTCTTCGACCTGCTGGTGAACCTGGAACTCGACCTGGTCCTCACGTCCGACCACGAATGGTGCGACTACCGCGAACTCGACGGCATCGCCATCCACCAGCTCATCACCGGCGACGGCGACGACGCCGTGACGACCGCCCGGTTCGTCTGGGACGGGCACCGCACGGAAGCCGCCGACAGTGAAGCCGCCGACAGTGAAGCCGCCGACAATGAAGCCGCCGACACCGAGACCATGGAAGGCGACGCGCTCGCATGAGCGTTCCCGATCGGCTCCGGGCGGCCGACCTGAGGCCACTGTGGGCGGAGTTGCACCGGCGGTTCTCCACGGGCGTCCAGGTCAGCCGGGTCACGCTCAAGGACCTGGACGACGCCCAGCGAGCCGCCTTGGCCGACCTCCTCGGGATGGACCGCTACCCGCCGGCCACGGTCTCGCTGTCCGTGGCGCGGTTGGACGCCGTCCTCCTGGAGATCTCCGGCTCCGACACTAGGACGGTCACCGAGGAGATACGCGGGCCCATCGGCGACCGGGCGCGCGACAGGAGAGAACAGGAGCGCGAGCGGGACGAGCTGTGGGCATGGCTGGAACGGCATCCCGTGGTCGCGGCCGAACCGGCGCTGCTCGGGTGGGTCGCGGACGTCCGGCGCCAGGGGCTCGTATCGGCGTCGGTCCCGGCCACGCGCGCCCTGCTCGAAAAGGCCCTCCGCGTGCTGGCGGCACTGCCGTCCGACGGACGGCCGCTCGCGTCGTTCGCCACCGACGTCCTGGGCGATTCGCACGCCCTGGACGACGGGCACCGCCTTACCGGCCTCGTTCTGCGTGCGCTGGCCGCGCTCCAGGGTGCGGCGCCGCCGGGAGACGCGCAGGAGCGCAGGGCGTTGTGGCAGGACGCGGGAGTCGAGTGCGACGCGTTGTCCACGACCGTCCTGGTCGCGGGCCTGAGACCGCCCGGCCGGGGAGTACTGGCGCAGACTCTCCGGCTGTGGGCGGACGCAGGCCAGGCATCCGTGGTGACCCTCCAGCAGTTGAGCGACTCGCCCGATCTCCGGTTGGACGTTCCTGATGTGCGGGTGACCGAGAACCCCACCGTCCTCGCGCTCGCCCTGCGGCGGTTCGGGGATCGCTGCCCTCCGCTGGTGTGCTCCTCGGGCTGGCCGAACAGCGCCGTCATTCGCCTCCTGCGCGCGATCGGCCGCGATGGGACGGCGCTCCACTACCACGGCGATTTCGACGGTGAAGGTCTGCGGATCGCCGCTTATGTCATGGCCAAGACCCAGGCCAGGCCGTGGCGCATGTCGTCCAGCGACTACAAGGCGGCACTGGACGTGACGCCGGGGCCGCACCCGTCGCCGGGGCGGGTGACCGAGGCGCCCTGGGACGGCGGTCTGGCGCAGGCGTTGACGGCCTCCGGCGCCGCGATCCTGGAGGAGGCCGTGGCCGACGCCCTTCTGGCCGACCTGGGAGCGACCTCTCCGGGAAGCTAACCGTCTGTCACTGATCGATTGCTTTGCGGGGTCGGCGGGGAAGGGTTCTTCGCGTTGGTGTCTGCGGCGCGGAGGCGATGCAATCGATGAGTGAGATCTCGACACTGCCCACGACCGTCGTCCGGCCCGGTGACAAGCGGTATCCGGCGCTGAGCCGGGGGTTCAACCAGCGGTGGATCGCCGAGCCGGAGTACGTGCGGCTGGTGCGGACGCCCGAGGAGGCGCGGGCGGCGCTGGCGGAGGCGGTGCACGAGGTCGCGGTGGACCCGGAGCGGACGCGGATCACGGTGAAGTCCGGCGGGCACTGCTACGAGGACTTCGTCTGCGGTAAGGACGTGCGGGTCATCCTGGACGTCAGCCCCATGTGCGGGGTGTCCTACGACGGCGACATGCAGGCGTACTGCGTCGGGGCGGGGGCGACGAACTGGCACGTCTACAGCCATCTGTATCCGGTCAGCGGGAAGGCGCTGCCCGGCGGGTCCTGCTACTCGGTGGGGCTCGGCGGGCACATCCCGGCGGGCGGGTTCGGGCTGCTGTCACGTCAGCACGGGCTCACCGTCGACTACCTCTACGCGGTGGAGGTGGCGGTGGTCAGGGCGGACAAGTCGGTCAAGCTCGTCGTGGCGAGGCGGGACGACGAGGACGAGCGCCTACGGGAGTTGCTGTGGGCGCACGCCGGGGGAGGGGGCGGGAACTTCGGTGTCGTGACCCGGTTCTGGTTCCGGGGGCTGCCCGAACCGCCGAAACAGGTGCTGCTGACCGCCCTCGCCTGGGACTGGAAGGACTTCACCAAGGACGAGTTCACCGCGCTCGTGACCGCGTACGGGGAGTACTTCCGCGACCATCAGGACGCGTCCACGGCGGCCGGCAAGCTGTTCGCACTGCTCAAGCTCAACCATGTGAGCAACGGCCAGATCGGGCTTCTCGCCCAGGTCGACGTGGACGACCCCGACGGGCCGCAGGCGATGACCGACTTCATCCAGGCCGTGGACGGCCGAATCGGGCCGGCGGCGACGAAAATGCGGTCGGTGATGGGCGAGCATTTCGTCCACATGGACATTCCCAGGGTGATGCCGTGGCTTACGGCCACCCAGACACTGAACGCGAGCGGGGAGAACCGCTGCGGGAAGTACAAGTCCGCCTACCTGCGGAAGCCGTTCACCAGGCAGCAGATCGACGCGATGTGGGCCTACCTCGGCAAGGAGGAGTACACCGGCTACGTGAACAAGCAGGCGCTCATCCAGGTCGACTCCTACGGCGGCGCCATCAACCGGCCCCTGCACGACACGGCGGTGCGGCAGCGCGACTCCATCCTGAAGCTCCAGTACCAGGTCTACTGGACGAGGCACGACGCCCACGAGGACGACCACCTCGCGTGGATCCGCGACACCTACCGGGCGACGTTCGCCGGGACGGGCGGCGTCCCCATCGCCGGAGGCGACGTCACAGACGGTTGTTACATCGGGTATCCGGACACCGACCTGGACGACGAGCGCTGGAACGGCTCGGGCCAGCCGTCGGCGACGCTCTACTACAAGGACGCCTACGCGAAACTGCAGGAGGTCAAGCGGTATTGGGATCCGCTGAACGTTTTCCGGCACGCGCAGTCGATCCGTCCATGACGCACGGTGTGACGGGCGGCACATCACGTGGCGTGACGGATCATCTCGCCTTTATTGCATTCAATGCCCAATACTTGCGGGTGTGACGACGGGGACAGTAGTTTCGTCGGGCGTATGGATGGGAGCATCGGGCCGCCGTGGCCCGGGCCGTCTGGGGAGTCCATGAAGAAGCGTACCGACAGGAAGATCGCCATCGCGGGCACCGCGGCGGCGGCCGTGCTGCTGCCCGCCGTCATGGTCGGCCTCGCGCAGGCCGGCGTGGGCGTGCCGAAGAAGCTGTCGGACGCCGTCGGCGACTCCGAACCGGTGCCCTCGTTCGGCCCCGCGGCGCAGCCGTCGGCGCCGGGCGCCGCCGCGCAGCCGACGAAGTCGGCCAAGCCGGTCAAGCTGCCCGACGTGCCGACCGGGACCAACCCGTTCCAGACGGGCGGCGGCGGGCCCGCGCCCACCGACCCCGACACCAACGCCCGCAACCGCGGCCAGAAGCCGAAGCTGCCCGCGGGCGCCGGGTCCGGCAAGTACGCCAAGGCGCCCAACGGCGCCACCATCACCGGCGTCAAGAAGATCAACTCGCGGATCTTCGACGTCGAGATCGCGTCCCCCGCGCTCGGCGCGAAGGTGAAGACGCGCGTGATGGTCCCCAAGGGGTGGAGCGCGAACGCCACCAAGACGTGGCCGACCGTGTACGCCTTCCACGGCGGCAACAACAACTACACGTCCTGGACGAAGGACTCCGACATCGAGCAGACCATCGGCCCGTACAACGCGATGGTCGTGATGCCCGAGGGCGGCTGGAACGGCTCCTACGCCAACTGGTACAACGGCGGCAGGGGCGGCATCCCCGAGTGGGAGACCTTCCACATCCGCGAGGTCATCCCGCTGATGGAGCGCAACTTCCACGCCGGGGCGACCCGTGCCGCGATCGGCCTGTCGTCCGGCGGGCAGGGCGCGATGATCTACGCCGAGCGGCACCGCGGGACGTTCAAGTACGCCGCGTCCTACAGCGGCGCCCTCAACATCAGCGCACCCGGCATGCCGGCCATCCTCACGGCCATGAACCGGGAGTCGGGCATCTCGATCTGGGGTGACCCGATCACCGCGCGGAGCAACTGGCGCGAGCACGACGCGGCCGTCAACGTGGCCAAGCTCAAGGGCATCGGCGTCTACGTCTCGTCCGGCAACGGCGAGCCGGGGCCGTTCGACAGCCCGGACACGCCGCCGCACAACGCGGGCCGCATCGGCGAGCAGCTCTCCGGCGTGATGGCCGAGAACTTCGTCGCCGCCGCCAAGCAGGCGGGCGTCCCCGTCACCTCGCACCTGTACGGGCCGGGCATGCACAACTGGAAGTACTGGAAGCGCGAGCTGAAGCGCAGCTGGCCCGCCATCGCGGCCGCCATCGGGGCGCGCAAGTCCTGACCCCGCCGATTCACGTGTCCTGCGTCACGGCCGGCGATCGAGATCGCCGAATCGCGGGCGGCGCCACGCCGTCCCTGTGACGATGGAGGGCATGGCAGGAAGCGATGGTGCGGCTCTCGCCGGTGATCTCCCCCCATCCCTGCCGGCCGGGGCGCGCCCGCCCCGGCTCGGCGACGAACTGGCGCGGCGGACCCGTCCCGTCGTCCTCTGGTACGGCTCCACGTACGGGGTGATGGAACAGGTCCCCGGCGGCTGGATGATGTCGGGAATGGAGCGGATGTCCCCGCAGGACGCCCGCGAGTCCCTCGCCTGGTGGTTCCGGAACATGGTCCGGTTCCACTCCACCGGGGCGGACCACGCGGCCTACCGCGAAGGGGCCGCGCTCCTCGAACACGGGCACCTCGACGAGGTGACCGTGGCCGGGCGGGTGTTCCGCGTCGTCCGCGCCGACAGGTTCTGCCGGTTCGGCCCGGACGGACCCGAGCCGCCGCGGCCCACCGACCCCGACGACCTCCCCGAACCCCGCACCCGCCGCGATCCCGACCGGTTCGACCACGGCCTGCTGCCGCCCGCGCGGCCGATGAGCGGCGCGGAGCTGCTCGGCGAGCACGTCCCCGGCGGGCCCGGCGTCCCGTCCGAGGTCACCCGCGACGCCCGCCGTGCGCTGGCGACCCACCCCGGCGTCGTCCGCCTCGCCACCAGGTTCGCCGCCGCCGAGCGGGAGAACGGGACGTGGCCGCCGCACGGCCCCTTCCTGCACAGCCCCGCCCGCGTCCGCGACCACCTCGCCGCGTACTTTGACACGCTGGTGCCGAAGATGCTGCGGCCCTCCCCGGCCGTCCTCGCCGAGTACCGCGCCGCAGCCGCCCACCTCCGGGACGGGACGCGCCGCACCGAGGTCACCGTCCTCGGGCGGCTCTTCCGCGTGGTCCGCGTCGAGTACATCGTCCGCGCCGGGCCGGACGGCCCCGAGACCCCGCGGCCGTCCGACCGCGACCCCGAGGAGCTCCGCACCGGATCCGGGGAGTTCCGCGCGACGGGCCTCGCCGACGACGACCAGTAGGGCCGGTCCGCGGTGGCCGTCCGAAACATAGAAGGCGCTTGGTCGTTCTGCCGTCCGGAAATTGCGCACGCCGACCTAGCGTGAAGGTATGCGAGCTGCGATAGGCGTGCCATGCCCGAGGTGACCGAGTACCTCGCCGGGTTCCCGTCGTGGGTGGAGCTGGCCACTCCGGATCTGGAGGCGTCCAAGCACTTCTACTGCGAGGTGTTCGACTGGTACGCCTACACGCTGACCACCGGCGAGGTGGGGGAGTACGAGGTTTTCACCATCGGCGACGTCCAGGGCCCGGCGATCGGCGGGATGTACGAGCTCGTGGACGACACCCAGCAATCGTCCTGGACGGTCTACTTCCGCACCGACGACCTCGACGCGTCGCTCGACCGGGTCCGCGCCGCCGGCGGCCAGGTGCTCGTGGAACCCGTGGACATCGCCGGCCTCGGCCGGCTGGCCCACTGTTCCGACCCGCAGGGCGCCGACTTCGCCCTCTGGCGGGGCTACGACCTCAAGGGCGCCGAGGTGGTGGACGAGCCGTCCGCCCTGTGCTGGGTCGAGCTGTCGTCTCCCGACATCCACGAAGCCCGCCGCTTCTACGGCCGGGTGTTCGGCTGGGAGGCCGTCGACCGCGCCTACTACGTGCCCACCTACACCGAGTGGAAGGTCGACGGCCATTCCGTGGCGGGCATGGTCTCCCTGGAGGAACGGTGGGCGCCCGACACACCGTCCCACTGGGCCCCCTACTTCTGGGTCGCCGACTGCGCCGCCTTCGTCGAGCGCGCCGCCGAGCTGGGCGCGCACATCCACGTCCCGCCGACCGACATCGACCGCGGCCGCCTGTCCATCCTGACGGACCCCGCGGGCGCCCGCATCGCCGTCATCACCCCGAGCACCCCCGACGTGCACACCGCCAAGTCGGCCCCCTAGAACCCGGCCCCGGAACCTCGACTCAAGACGAACCACCGGCCCCGCGGGCGCACACCTCGCCGTCACAACTCGCCGTCACAACCCCGCCACCCCGGCCTGAACGTCGCCAAATCACTCCCTTGACACACCGGTCCGCCGAGCGCCCTGGGGCCAGATGACGTGTACGGCGACGCCCCGCCCCCGGGCGTGCTGGACTATCTCGGCGGTTCCGCCGCTGCCCTTGGCCGGGGTCCCGTCCCATACGGCGATGAGATGGTCGACCCGGTCGAGCATCATCAGTCCCGCCTCCCGGTAGGGCCCAGGTCCAGGGAGGAGGTGTGGCAGCGCCCGTACCCGTGAGGCGTGTGCCTTCAGCTCCTCGAAGGCGTCCCGTGCCCGGGGCCCCAGCGCCGCGGCGTAGCCGGTGGCGGGGATGACGACGTCCAGACGCCCCCCGAGGCTCAGCACGGCGCGTGCGAAGATCTGGTCGGCTCCGGCGGCCAGGCAGGACACGCCCACGATGTCGCGTGTGCCGCGAGCCCGAAGCTCCCTGCGGATCGCTTCGTCCACCATGACGGTGGTCGGCTCGTCGAGATCCCGATGCCCGGTGATGGCGATCCGCATAGACCTCCCTCCCTCCTCTTCCTGTGGCCGTTCGTCTTCCGGTGGCCGTTCGCCGCGGCCGCAGGATGGTTTCCACCAGGTCCGTGATCTACACGTGGGAAGCCCACCAGAGGGTGTGCTCCCGGGATATCGCTTCCTCGACCTCGTCGACGAAGTGCGCCCACTCCGGGTCGGTGCCGGGCCACTCGACCCGTGAGGCGATCTCGGCGAGTTCCTGCGCTGCGATGCCGTACGCGGTGGCGAGTTGCTGATGCTGGCGCGTCTGCACCCAGGCGAGCCCGCCGGCCGCGATGGCGCCCACGATGCCCGGCAGGTCCAGGCCGAGCATCCCCACCGCGTTGAGGACGGCCGCGACCAGGCCGCACGCCTCCAGGGAGGCGAGGAAGACCGACCAGCGTGCGACGCTTCGCCCGTGCTGCGCTGAGCGGCGGGCGTACCAGCGATACTGGTCTTCGATCCTGCCGGTCCGGTAGGCGCGCCTGCGCCCGTCGAGGTCCTGCGCGCGAAGCTCCCGCATCTCGTCGGTGACCTGGAGCCCGCCGTCGCCGTCGGCGTCGATGACCAGCGCACGCAGGTTGCCTCGAATGACCGAGAAGCGGTGCAGCAGCAGCGACTCGGCGGTGTGGTCGTCCTCGTCCACCCCGAAGGGCTGACCGCCCACCGCGAACCGCCACGCCAGAGTCTTGGCGGACTCCGCTGCCGCGCGCGCCTCGTACCACTGCCGGTCGGGACGTTCCGTCAGCAGGTAGACCTCGATGACCAGGCCCACGCCGAGTCCCGTGGCCGCCAGCAGCGCCGCCGCGTCGACCCTGCTCACCTCGAGGGTGAGCGTCCCCATCACGGCGGCGGTGAGTAGCGCGACGAGTCGCATCCCGGTCGCGACGAGCAGCCTGTGCTGCCCGGTGACCGCACTGGTGTCCGCCGCCCGGAAAAGAGCAGGATAGTGTGATTCGGCAAGTGCCTCCACACTTTGAGTGGAATGTCAGCTCTTGTCCGCGTCAAGGTTGTGTGTAGAAGTCCACAGTTACGAGATGTCCGACATTGGCCACCGGATCGTAGGATGTTGTGACCAGGGGACGGGCGCCGGAGCCGGTCCAATGAGGTGGGACCCGTGCGGCGACGTGATAACGGACGCGCCAAAAATGGAGACAATGAAACTGGATTGTGGCACGCTGCCGGGCGTGGAGGATTTCTGGTCCGCACAAAAGTTCGATGGTGCGGGACCCAAGGGGTCCCATAACGCCGGTCCGCGCGATATCGGAACCCACGGACGGGCATACTGTCGCCACGCACTGTCACCCTGCCGGATGGATAACCATGAATACTCTTGTTGATGAAGCGGGCGCAGCGGAACTCACCGACCTGCGGGAGCTGCCTCCGGAGGAGCTGGCGTTCGAGCCCGAGGCGATCGGCATCGTGGCGCGACTGACCAGAACGGAAGAGGTCAACGGGGAGGGCTCAGAAGCCGTCCGGGTCGCGGCGTTCAACTCTTTCATCTGATATCAGATTACGCCGTCATGCCTCCGTCAACACCGTTCCGGCAATTCGTGCTCAAGGTGCACAGCAGGTGCGACCTCGCATGTGACCACTGCTATGTATTCGAGCACGCCGACCAGAGTTGGCGGGGGCGTCCGGTCGCCATGGCCGTGCGCACGATGGAGCGCACGGCCGAGCGCATCGCCGAGCATGTGCGAGCCCACGGTCTCACGGAGGTCTGCCTGGTCCTGCACGGCGGAGAACCCCTGCTGGCCGGAGCAGGCCATCTGCGCGACCTTGCCATCGCCCTGCGGAAGCCGCTCAGCGGTATATGCGAGATCGACCTGCGGATGCACACCAACGGCGTCCTGCTCGACCGGCGGTACTGTGAACTGTTCCGCGAGCAGAACATCAAGGTCGGCATCTCGCTCGACGGCGACCGGACGGCCAACGACCGGCACCGCCGCTACCGGGACGGGCGCAGCAGCTACGACAAGGCCGTCCGCGCCATCGACCTGCTCCGCCGCGAGTATCCCGACCGCTACTCCGGGCTGCTGTGCACCGTCGACGTCGCGAACGACCCGATCGCGGTTTACGAGGCGCTCATCGCGCACGCACCGCCCGCGATCGACTTCCTCTGGCCGCACCACACCTGGGACCGCCCGCCGCCCGCCGGAACCGGCGACTGGCTGAAGGCGGTCGCCGACCGGTGGCTCGACGACGGCCGGCCGGTCCCGGTGCGGATCTTCGACTCGATCATCAGCACCGCACGGGGCGGCCCCGCCCTCACCGAGTCGCTCGGGCTGGAGGCCAGCGACCTGCTGGTCGTGGAGACCGACGGCGCCTACGAACAGGCCGACTCCTTGAAGACGGCCTTCGACGGCGCCCCGGACACCGGGATGGACGTGTTCCGGCACTCGATCGACGACGTCGGGCGGCACGCGGGCATCGGGGCACGGCAGGGCGGGCTGGCGGCCCTGTGCGAGAAGTGCCGGGAATGCCCGGTCGTCGCCACCTGTGGAGGCGGGCTGTTCGCCCACCGGTACCGCGGTGACGGCACCGGTTTCGCGAACCCCAGCGTCTACTGCGGTGATCTTCTCGCGCTGATCGGCCACGTCCAGGAGCGGACCACCCGCGCGCCGCACGTGCTGTCGCCTGCCGTGGTGCGGTCGGTGGCGACGGGGCACGGCGACAGGGCGGCGATCGCCCGGCTCGGGACCGCGCAGGCGATCGGCCGCCGGTCCCTGCTCGCGGCCGTCGGCGCCGCCACCGCCCCATCGGACGCCTGGGAGGCGATCAAGCGGATTGGGGCCGCGGACTCCGACGCCTACGACTGGGCGCTGTCGCACCCCTACGTGCGGGCCTGGGCCGTGGAACGGCTTCGCGCCCTGAACCGGCCGGGCGGCCCGGGACCCGCTCCGCAGCGGGACGACGGGCTGCTGGCCACCGTCGCATGCCTGGCCGCGGCCAGAGCGGCCGAGAATCTCACCCTGCCCGTCCCGGTGCGCGACGGCTCGGTCTACTTCCCGGGAATCGGACGTCACGAAGTGCCGGGGCGGCAGGAGACCAGGGTCCGCGTGGACGCCGGAAGCCTGGACGTGGAAGGCGCCACACGGTTCGACGCGGTGCGCCACCTGACGGCCGGCACGTTCACCGTGGCGCTCGACGACCTCGACCCGTTCCGCGGCTGCCACGACCACCCCGCCGCCGGGCGCCTGGACGCCGCGGCGTTCGCGCGGTGGCACGCCTTCTTCGAGGAGGCGTGGACGCTGCTGGAGAAGGAGTACGCGGAGTATGCACCCGCGATCTCCGAGGCGCTGACGACGATCGTCCCGCTCGACCCGCCCGCGTCCGGCGCCAGCGTCAGCTCGGCGGCGCGGGACGCCTATGGGTCGGTCGCGATCGCGCTGCCCGAGACCCCGGCGATGCTGTGCCTGCTGATCCTGCACGAGTTCCAGCATGTGAAACTCGGTGCCGTCCTCGACTTCGCCGACCTCTACGACAAGGCCGACGACCGCCTGTACCACGCGCCCTGGCGCCAGGACCCGCGTCCCCTGGAGGGGCTCCTGCAGGGGACGTACGCGCACGTCGCCGTCGCCGACTTCTGGCTCCGGCGGGCGCGGGACCCGGATCCGGACACCGCCGCCGAGGCCGCCCGGAACTTCGGCGACTGGTATCCGAAGACGCTGGCGGCGACCGGCGCGCTCCAGGACTGCGGGGCCCTGACCGGGCTCGGCGAGCAGTTCGTTGCGACGATGCGCCGGACACTGGAGTCCTGGGACGTTTCAGACCCGGGGCCGAAACGGTAAAACTCCACATTTGACGGGCTGTAATCTTGCCGCTCCTGCCGCTATACATGATGAAACCCCCGAGGGAGCGGCATGGCGGGACGAAAGCAGGTGGAAGAGGCGCGCCCGCACTTCTTCCTGAGCTATGCCAGGCCGCGCTACCGGCCCGAGGACAACGACCGCTGGGTAACCAAGTTCTTTAACGATCTCTGCCAGGACATAAGCCATGCTACGGGCGCACTTAATCCCGGTTTCATGGACAAGCAGATCGACGTGGGCACCGAGTGGCCGGACCAGCTCGCGGACGCGCTGGCGAACTGCCGGGTCTTCGTCGCGCTGTTCTCCCCCGCCTACTTCACCAGCGAGTACTGCGGCAGGGAATGGGCGGCCTTCCTGAAGCGCTACCACGCGCAGACCGCCGGCCTGGACACCCCACCGGCGATCATCCCGGCGCTGTGGACGCGGATGGAAATGACCGAGATCCCGGAATCGCTGCACAACCTGCAGAACATCCCGCCGGGGTTCCCGTCCGCCTACGGCAGCGAGGGCCTCTACGGGATCATGAAGCTGGGCCGGTTCCGCGAGCAGTACAAGGAGACCGTGCTGCGGTTGGCCACCGTCATCAAGGACCGGGCCGCCGAATGCGCCCTTCCCTTCAGCGAGGTCCCGGCGCTGGCGACGGTGCAGAGCCCGTTCGCGGGCGCGGCGCCCGGATCGCCGCGCCCGGCGATCCGGCTCACCCTGGCCGCGCAGGCGATCGGCCGGCTGCCGCCCGACCGGGACACCTACTACTACGGCCGGACGCCCCGCGAGTGGACACCGTTCCGCACCGAGAAGCACACGATGCCGATCGGCTCCTTCGCCAGGCAGGTGCTCAGCGAACTCGGTCACGACTCCATTCTCGCGAGCGCGGACGGGCCGCCGCAGGACCTCGGGGGCGCGCCCGGGCTGCTCGTCGTCGACCCGTGGGCGGTCAAGGACCGGGACATCGGCCAATGGCTCCGGGAGGTCGACCGGGACCCCGTCCAGGTCCTGGCCCCGTTCAACTACGAGGATCCGCAGACGGCGGAATGCGCCGAGAAGCTCGGCGCGGACGTGGCGGAGGTACTGCCCCAGGCGGCCGCGCTGAAGGGCTCGGCGCCGCACGTCACCTCCGCCCCGGCGTTCCGCGATGCGCTGCCCAAGGCCGCCCACGAGGCGCTCATGCGGCACCTGAAGACCACCGACGTGCACCCGCCGCAGGCCCCGCCCTCCACACCCCGGCGGCGGCTCCGGGACCCAGGGCCCTAGGCGAGGAGAACCCCATGGCGAACAACGGAACCATCGTCACCTTCTACTCGTACAAGGGCGGCACCGGGCGGACGAGCGCGCTCGCCAACGTCGCCTGGATCATGGCCGCCGCCGGGCAGAAGGTCCTGGTCATCGACTGGGACCTGGAATCCCCGGGGCTGCACAAGTACTTCCATCCGTTCCTCGACCAGGACATCCTGACCTCGACGCCCGGGGTCATCGACATGCTCGACGAGTACTCCTGGGCGACGACGACCAGGCACGACGACGACCGGCGGGACTGGCATCGCGAGTACGCCCGGGTGCTGCGGCACGCGGTGACCCTGGACTGGGACTTCCCCGGGGAGGGGACGCTCGACTTCATCTCCGCCGGACGCCAGAACAGGAACTACTCCTCGCTCACCCGCACCCTTGACTGGGACAACTTCTACGGGCGGCTCGGCGGCGGCCAGTTCTTCGACGCGCTGCGCGAGGACATGCGGCGGCACTACGACTACGTCCTGATCGACAGCCGCACCGGGTACAGCGACATCGCCGACATCTGCACGCTCCAGTTTCCCGACGTCCTGGTCGACTGCTTCACGCTCAGCTACCAGAGCATCGACGGCGCCGCCGACATCGCCATGAACATCGACAGGCGCGACCATGTGCGGCCCATTCGCATCCTGCCGGTTCCCATGCGCATCGACTTCGGCGAGAACGCGAAGGTGGAGGCGGGCCGCGCGTACGCCCGCGCGCGTTTCGACCGCTTTCCGCGCGGCATGCCCCGGCAGGACGCGAACGGCTACTGGCTCTCCATCGAGATTCCGTACCGGCCCTACTACGCCTTCGAGGAGACCCTCGCCACGTTCGGGGACGCGCCGGGCTCGCCGAACTCGATGCTCGCGGCCTTCGAACGGCTCACCAAGGTGATCACCGACGGGCGGGTGCGAGAGTACTCGCCCATCGACGAGGAACTGCGGCTCACCACCCTCGAACGGTTCACCCGGCGTGGCCCGGCGGAGATCTCCGACGTCCTCATCAGCTACGCCTCCGCGGACCGGCCGTGGGTCGACTGGATGGCGCTGGTGCTCGGCCGCGCCGGGTTCCGCGTCACCGCCCGCAGCGTCGACGCGGCGCCGTACGACATGCCGGACGAGGAGCCGGCCGGGTCCGACGAGCACACGATCGTGCTCGTCTCCCCCGACTCGGTGCAATCCCCGCAGGCGCAGCGGGTATGGGACGCGCTCGGCAGCCGCACCGCGGCCCCGCACCGCCGGCTGACGGTCGTCCGGGTCCAAGGCGCCGCGCTCGGCTCGGCGTTCAGCGACCGCGTCCCGCTCGACCTCACCGGGCAGGGGGAGAGCGGCGGCGCCGAGGACCTGGTGCGGGCGCTCGGCCGACCCGGCTACAACTTCGACCACCCGGCTGAGCACTCCCGGGTCGGGCCGCGCTTCCCCGGCGCCGCCCGGACCGCGCCGGCCATCTGGAACGCAGACCGGCGCAACGCCGTGTTCACGGGCCGGGGTCGCCTCCTGGAGGCGATCCGGGACGAACTGCTCGGCACGACCCGGCGCATCGTCACGCCGTTGGCGCTGCACGGCCTCGGCGGTGTCGGCAAGACCCAGGTCGCCTTGGAGTACGCCCACCGGTTCAAGGCCGACTACGACCTCGTGTGGTGGATCAGCGCGCAGTCACCCGACTCGATCCGGGTCGGTCTCGCCAACCTCGCCGAGCAGATGGAGTTGCGGGTCGGTGACCACCTCGCCGACGCCGCCGCGGCGGCGCTGGAGGCGCTGCGCCGCGGCGAGCCGACCTCCCGCTGGCTGCTCATCTTCGACAACGCCGACGACCCCGGGGAACTGGCGTCCTACCTGCCCGGTGGCGACGGGCACATCCTGATCACCTCCCGCGACCCGGCCTGGACGCAGCTCGGCACGCCCCTGGAGGTGGACGTCTTCACCGAGAGCGAGGCCGCCGAGCATCTGACGCGCCGCGTCCAGGAGATCTCCGAAGAGAACGCGCGCAAGATCGGCAAGGCGCTCGGGCACCTGCCGCTGGCGATCGAGCAGGCCGCCGCCTGGCTCGCCTCGACGTTCATGCCGGCGAGCGAGTACCTGGACGAGCTGGAGCACGAGACCGCCTCCACGCTGGAGCGCAGCGGCGAGTCCTTCCCCCAGTCGGTGGCGATGACCTGGAGCGTCACGTTCCGGCAGCTGCGCGAGGCGTCCCCGGCGGCGGCCCGGCTGCTGGAGCTGCTCGCCTTCTTCTCCTCCGAGCCGATCGCGCTCGACCTGGTCTACAGCAAGGAGGCGGCCCGCATCCTCGCCCGCCACGACGAGACGCTCCGCGACAAGCTGGTGATCGGCAAGCACGTCCGGGAGATCAGCCGGTTCGCGCTCGCCAAGGTCGACCAGGGCAACAATTCCATCCAGGTGCATCCGCTCGTCCAGGCCGTGATCCGGCACGGGCTGGCCCCGGACGTCGCCGAGGCGACCCGCCACGACGTGCACAGGATCCTGCTGGGGGCCCGGCCGCAGCACGGCGACACCGACGATCCGGCCAACTGGCCGAACCTGGAGGAGATCCTGCCGCACGTGAAGCCCTCGGCCGCGGCGCAGTGCGACGACGAGGACGTGCGGCAGATGCTCACCGAGCTCGTCCGGTACCAGTGGAAGCGGGGCGAGTTCGACAGCGCGATGGCCGCCGGGCGGGAGCTGGCCGCCGAGTGGAGCGGCAAGCTCGGCCGCGACCACTGGCAGTGGCTGTTCCTCCAGTCGCAGATCGCCAACGTGCTGCGCTCGCAGGGGCGACTCGACGAAGCGTACGAGCTGGACAGCGAGGTGCTGCAGCGGCAGCAGCAGTCGGCCGCGCTCGGCCCGACGCACCCCCACACGCTCATCACGGCGAGCAATCTGGCCGCCGACCTGCGGGCGAAGGGCAGGTTCCAGGAGGCGCTCGCCCTGGACAAGCGTACGTACGAGCAGGCCGCCGAGCCCTGGGGCGACGACCATCCGCGCACGCTGATGGTCGCGTACAACCTGGCACTCGACTACCGCCTCACCGGTGATTGGCACAGCGCCTACCGTTACGACAAGCACGCCTTGGAAGGGCGCCGCCTCCTCCTCGGCGAGAACCACCCCTACACGCTGTACTCCGAGTCGAACCTGGCGCGGGACCTGCGGGAGTCCGGGCACTTCGACAAGGCCGTCGACATCCTCCGGGACGTGTACCGCAGATACCTGGACGTCATCGGCGACCAGATCCTCGACACGCTCCGCACCGGCAAGAGCCTCGCGCGTTCGCTGCGCAGGGCGGGTCTCCGGGAGGAGGCGCTGGTGCTGGCGGAGGAGATCTACGCCCGCTACCAGCGGTACTTCCCGGAGTCGCCGGACACGGTGCCCGCCGACCTGGAGGTCGCGGCCTGCATGTCCGATGCCGGCGACCTGGTCGGGGGCCGGGACCGCACCCGCGCCGCGCTGGCCAGGTACCGAAGCGTGATGGGCGACGACCACCCCTACACCGCGATGATCGAGAACAATCTCGGATACCACCTGCGCCGCACCGGCGACCTGGACGAGGCCTGCGAACGTTCGGAGCGGGCGTTGTCCGAACTCACCCGGATGCTGGGCCCCGAGCACCCGTTCGTCCCGCTCGCCGCGGACAACGTCACGAACTGCCTGGGCGACGCGGGGCGCTTCGCGGAGGCCGAGACGCGGGAGCGGGACGCGATGGTCATGCTGTCGCGGCTGCTGGGGGACGACCATCCCGACACCCACACCTGCCGGTCCAACCTGTCGATCACCCTGGAGGGGATGGGCCGCGTCTCGGAGGCGAGAGAGCTGCGCGAGCGGGCGGTCGCCGGGCTGATGGTCCTCGCCGAGAGGCATCCGCACCCGGTCATCGCGGAGGTCCAAGACGGTGTCCGCGTGGACCGGGACCTCGAACTACAGCCGCTCTGAGCGGTGGCCGCCCGGGCGGCTGAGCCAGGTCAGCACGTCCGGAAGGACGTTGAACGCCCCGAAGTGGGCGGAGCCGGACTGGACGACGACGGTCGAGGTCGGGATCCGGTCGGCCAGCCACCGGGAGTGCCCGGCGGGGGAGAAGGTGTCGTTCGCGCCGTGCCACAGCATCGTCGGGACGACGATGTCGCCGAGTTCGAACCCCCACGGCGCGCAGAAGGCGAGCAGGTCGTCGATCCAGCCGTCGGCGGACGTGCGGAACGCCTCCGCGAACGTCTCCAGCAGCATCCTGCGCATTCCCGCCTCCAGCACCACGCGGCGGTCCGACTGGGTGAGTCCGTCGTACAGGTTCGCGACGTGCTGCGCCGGGTCCGCGCGGATCCGGTCGGCGATCGAGCGCAGCCTGGCGGCCACGAGCGGCCCCTGGCCGCGGACGGCCATGTACTCCCTGGTGTTGGACGGCGCCATGCCCGCGAACCAGTCCAGACCCTCTGCCTGCGCCGGCGCGAGCCCGACGAGAGCCGCGGCGCGGGTCGCCCGGCCAGGGAGCAGCGCCGCGCATGCGAGGGCGTGCGGGGCGCCGCCGGAGCGGCCGAGGACGGCGAATTTCTCCAGCTCCAGGACATCGGCGAGCAGCCCCACGTCGGCTGCGACATCGGCGACGACGCGTCCGCTCATCCGGTCCGACCGGCCGTAGCCGGGCCGGTCGAAGGTGATGAGCCGGATCCCGAGCTGGTACAGGGCCATGGGCCGTGGAAGGGGACCGATCCTGCTGCCGGGCGTGCCGTGCAGCAGAAAGACCGGAAATCCGGTCGGGACCCCCCATTCCTCAACGGCGAGCTCTCGTCCGTCCGCAGCGTAAACGACCCTCGTCAAGATCGTCCTCCGTCCCCCGGGATTCGCCGAGAAAGCTCCCGTCCCGCTTCTAACCGAACTTCTCCACATACGTCAACGGGGGTAAGGGCGTGCTGACGAAGCGTCTATTCATCAGTGCCGTCGGCGGCGTGGAGGCGGGCCAGGAGGAGCAGGGTCAGTTCCTCGATGAGGTCGTCGAGGGTGGCGTCGACCCAGCCGGCGTCCCAGTCGTGGAGCAGGCCGGTGATGCTGCCGGTGAAGGCGGCGGCGGCGATGCGGTAGTCGCGGTCGGCGATCTCGCCGCGGTGGGCGGCGGCGGCCGCCTCGGCGCAGATGAAGTCGAGCCAGCGGGCGCGGCGGGCGAGGCGCTGGCGCTCGATGCGGGGGCCGGCGCCGACGACCTCCACGAACGCGATGCGGATGCGGGCGCGGTCGGCGGTGATGCTCGCGGCGTAGGCGCGGAAGAGGTGGGCCGTGCGCTCGGCGAGGGGAAGACCCTCGACTTCCGGCAGGGCGGCGACCACGGCCTGCTCGGCGGTGTCGTTGACCTCCAGGTGGAGTTCGGCGAGGAGGTCTTCGAGGCCGGCGAACTCCTCGTAGAACTGGCGGGTGGACAGCCCGGCGGCCTCGCTGAGGGCCGCGACGGTGGTGCCGCGGTAGCCGGGGCCGCGGCCGAAGAGCTCCAGGCCCGCGTCGAGGAATCTGCGGCGGCGCTCGGCGCGCCGCTCGGTGGCCGATCTGCCGCCGTACCTGCCGGTCGGCGTTGCGCGCCTTCCTGCCACGTCGCTCCCTCCGCGCCCTGGAACGGCATTTTCCCGCGAATGGGCCTTGTGTCGAGCGGCCTCTTGTCTTACCGTCCAGTAACCAAGTCAGAATACGGCCGTTTTCAGACTGGAGACCACCCCCCACTCAGGAGGTACTCATGCCCTCCCTCAGTCTCCGGAGACCCGCCGCGCTGCTCGTGTGCGCCCTGCTGACGGCGGTGACGGCGCTGGCCGGCGCCGTCCCCAGGGCGGATGCGGTGCAACTGCGGGACGTGATGGCCGTCGGCAACGGCCAGGGCGGCACCGTCAGCTTCATCGACACCGCCACCTACGAGAACCTCGGCTCGCTCAACGTCGTCCCGGACCTGCAGGAACGACTGGACGCGATGAACCCGGTCGAGCGCATCGGCTACGAGGTCGTCAACAACATCCAGGGCTACCGCAAGCTCGTCGACGACATCGCGGTCTCCCCGGACGGCACGACCATCTACGTCTCGCGGGGCGTGCTGTCGGACGCCGTCGCGTTCGACATCGCGAGCAAGCGGATGCTGTGGCGGCGCAAGACCGAGGGGTTCAAGGCCGACCACGCGGCGCTGTCCCCGGACGGGACGAGGTTCGTCGTCAGCGCCACCACGGCGAGCAAGGCCGAGGTCATCGACACCGCGACCGGGCAACTGGTGTCGACCTTCGCCACCGGCAGCTACCCGCACGCCAACGACTACTCGCCCGACGGGACGACCCTCTACAACTCCAGCATCGGCATCACCTCGCTGCCGAAGGCCCTCAACGGGCTGAAGGGGGCGAGGTCGGTCACCGCGGTGGACGCGAACACCTACCGGCACCTGCGCACCTACCAGTTCGAGTACGGGATCCGCCCCGCGGTCTTCACGCGCGACAACAAGACGATGTACGCGCAGCTCTCCTACCTCAACGGGTTCGTCGAGTACGACCTCGCGGCCGGGAAGATCACGCGGACGGTGGAGATGCCGTTCAGCGAGCGGGGCGCGGCGCTGAAGCCCGACGACTACCCGCAGAACTCCGCCCACCACGGCATGGCCATGAACGCCGACGAGAGCAAGCTCTGCATGGCGGGGACGATCGACGACTACGTCTCCATCGTGTCGCGGCCGGGGCTGGCCACGGACGGGACCGTCCACTACGAGCCCGGTGCGCTGCCGTACTGGACGCAGACCTCCCCGAACGGGCACGACTGCTACGTCTCGCTCTCCGAGAAGAACCAGATCTCGGTGATCGACTACCGGACGGCCCGCGAGGTCGCGCGCATCGACGTCGGCGACTACCCGCAGCGGGAGCGCGGCGCGAAGCTCACCCCGGAGGCCATCGGCTCACTGGACCCGTCCAACGGCTGACCCCTCCCCGCGACCCGGCCTCGCGAACCGGCCCTCGCGAATCCGGCCACCGCGCGGCCCGCCGGCCTCCCACCCCACCGGCGGGCCCGCGGTGGCCTCCGCGTTCCGGCGCCCGGTGCGGCTGCGGCTCAGCCGCCTTCTGCTCGACCAGATCGGTTCCCGCCGGCACACCTAGTGTTCGCAGAATTGTTGACAATTTGGGCTACAAGGGCACACAGTGTGGTGCCATGAGCGATACCGCCGCGCCCGGCCCCCTGCTCGTGATCAGCGCGCACGCCGGCGACTTCGTGTGGCGCGCCGCGGGCGCGATCGCCCTGGCCGCCGAGCGCGGCGACCGCGCGAAGGTGGTGTGCCTGAGCTACGGCGAGCGCGGCGAGTCCGCGAAGGCGTGGCGGGCGGGCAAGGGCCTGGCGGAGATCAAGGAGATCCGCAGGGGCGAGGCGGAGGCCGCGGCGGCCGAACTCGGCGCGGAGATCGAGTTCCTGGACGCCGGGGACTACCCGCTGGTCGAGTCGCGGCAGCTCGTGGACCGGCTCGTCCGCGTGTACCGGGACTTCGCGCCGGCGGTGGTGCTCACGCACACCCTCGCCGACCCCTACAACGGCGATCACCCGGCGGCGGCGCGGATGGCGCTGCAGGCGCGGGTGCTGGCGCAGGCCATCGGATACGACGCGCCCGGCGAGCCGCTCGGCGCGCCGCCGGTGTTCTTCTTCGAGCCGCACCAGCCGGAGCAGTGCGACTTCAAGCCCGACGTGCTGCTCGACATCACCCCGGTGTTCGAGCGCAAGCGCAGGGCCATGGAGTGCCTGCCCGCGCAGCAGCACATGTGGGACTACTACACCGACCTGGCCAAGCGCCGGGGCGTGCAGCTCAAGCGCAACGCGGGCCCGAACCTGGGGCTGCCGCACGACACGATGGCCGAGGCGTACGTCCGGCTGTACCCGCAGACGACGGGGGTCCTGGCGTGAGGACGGTCGTCGTCACGAACCCGCCGCGCGCCGACGCCGCGGCGGTGGACGCGCTGGCCGGGTTCGGCGTCGCGACCGTCCACGAGGCCATGGGGCGGACGGGCTTCCTCGGGCCGTCGATCCGCCCCGTGCACCTCGGTTCCCGCATCGGCGGGACGGCGGTGACCGTGCTGTCGTGGCCGGGCGACAACCTGATGATCCATGTCGCGGTCGAGCAGTGCCGGCCCGGCGACGTGCTGGTCGTGACGACCACGTCGCCGTCCACCGACGGGATGTTCGGCGAGCTGTTCGCGACCGCGCTCCAGCACAGGGGCGTGCGCGGTCTCGTCATCGACGCCGGCGTCCGGGACGTGGCGGAGCTGCACGCGATGGGCTTCCCGGTGTGGTCGGCGGCCGTGAGCGCGCAGGGGACGGTGAAGGCGACGCCCGGTTCGGTGAACGTGCCGGTGACGATCGGCGGGCGGACGATCCGGCCCGGCGACGCGATCCTCGCCGACGACGACGGGGTGCTGTGCGTCCCGCGCGGCGAGGTCGCGGGCGCGGTCGCCGCCGCGAAGGCGCGGGAGGAGAAGGAGACCGCGACCAGGGAGGCGTTCCGGCGCGGCGAGCTGGGCCTCGACCGCTACGGGCTGCGCGCCCGGCTGCCCGGGATGGGCATCGAGTACGTCGACTACGCCGAGTACGCGGGGTCCGAAGAGCCGTGAGCACCGGTGTGCGCTGCATGCTGATGCGCGGCGGCACGTCCAAGGGCGCCTACCTCCTGGCCGGGGACCTGCCGTCCGACCCCGGCGAGCGGGACGACCTGCTGCTGCGCGCCATGGGCACCCCCGACCCCCGCCAGATCGACGGGATCGGCGGCGCGCACCCGCTCACCAGCAAGGTCGCGGTCGTGTCCCGCTCGGCCGACCCGGACGCCGACGTCGACTACCTGTTCCTCCAGCTCGGCGTGGCGGAGCCGACGGTGTCCGACCGGCAGAACTGCGGGAACCTGCTCGCCGGAGTCGGGCCGTTCGCCGTCGAGCGCGGGCTGGTCGAGGCGGGCGGCGAGCGGACGAGCGTCCGCATCCGCATGGTCAACTCCGGAAGCGTCGCGACCGCGACGTTCCCGACGCCGGGCGGCGCCGTCCGCTACGCCGGGGACACCGCGATCTCCGGGGTGCCGGGGACCGCCGCCCCGGTCGTCCTGGACTTCGCGGAGACGGAAGGATCGGCCTGCGGGGCGCTGCTTCCCACCGGCCGTCTCCGCGACCTGATCGACGGCGTCGAGGTGACCTGCGTCGACAACGGGATGCCGGTGGTGGTCGCCGCCGCGGCCGACCTCGGCGTCACCGGGTACGAGGGCCCGGACGAGCTGGGCGCGCTGGGCGACCGCGTCCAGGAGCTGCGGCTCCGGGCCGGCGAGCTGATGGGGCTCGGCGACGTCACCGCGGCCTCGGTGCCGAAGACCACCCTCGTCGCGCCGCCCCGCGACGGCGGGACGATCTGCACCCGCACGTTCATCCCGGTGCGCGTGCACACCTCGATCGGGGTGCTCGGCGCCGTCAGCGTCGCCACCGCCGTGCTGCTCGACGGCGCGGTCGGCCACGACCTCGCCGAGCTCCCGCCGCCGGGCGCCCCCCTGGGCATCGAGCACCCGACCGGGCGCCTGGACGTGGCGGTCGAGCTGGACGGCACGGCCGTCCGGCGCGCCGGCGTCGTCCGGACGGCCCGCAAGCTCTTCGACGGAACAGTCTTCCCCCGGAGCGGACCATGACCATCAAGCACGAGATCGCGCACGTCGGCCACGTCGAGCTGCTGACGCCCGAGCCGGAGAAGAGCCTGTGGTTCTTCACCCGCGTCATGGGCCTCACCGAGAACGGCGCCGAGGGCGACTCGGTGTACCTGCGGACCTGGGACGACTACGAGCACCACACCCTCAAGCTGACCGCGCACAGCACGTCCGGCATCCGGCGGACCGGGCTGCGCGCGTCGTCGCAGGAGGCGCTCGACCGCCGCGTCAGGGCGATCGAGGACGCGGGCCTCGGCATCGGCTGGCGCGACGGCGACCCGGGCATCGGCCCGACCTACGTGTTCCGCGACCCGGACGGCCACGAGCTGGAGATCTACTGGGAGTCGGAGTGGTACGAGGCGCCGCCGGACCTGGCGCCGTCGCTGAAGAACCAGGCGCAGGCGTACCCCGCGAGGGGCGTGTGCGTCCGCCGCCTCGACCACGTCAACTTCCTGGCCGCCGAGGTCGAGCCGAGCACCGAGTTCCTGCGGGACGTGCTGGGCGGCCACCCCACCGAGCAGATCCGCCTGGACGACGGCACGATCGCCGGGCGCTGGGTCACCTTCACCAACAAGTCCTACGACCTCGTCTACACGCGCGACTGGACGCGCAGCAGCGGCCGCCTGCACCACATCGCGTTCGCGACCGACACCCGCGAGGACATCCTCCGCGCCGCCGACATCTTCCTCGACCACGGCGTCTTCATCGAGACGGGACCGCACAAGCACGCCATCCAGCAGACGTTCTTCCTCTACGTCTACGAGCCGGGCGGCAACCGCGTCGAGCTGTGCAACGCGAGCGCCCGCCTGGTTCTCGCCCCCGACTGGAAGACCATCACCTGGACGGAGGCGGAGCGCGCGAAGGGCCAGGCATGGGGCCTGAAGACCATCGAGTCCTTCCACACCCACGGCACACCCCCCGTCAGCTAGAGAGGCGCTCCAGGAGGTCGCGGCTGGCGGTGGACATCGTGGGCGGGACGCCCAGCTCGTCCAGCATGGCCGCCGCGGCCTCCATCTCCGCGGCGCGGCGGACGGCATGCCGGTAGGTCCCGGTGACGAGCCGCTCCACGGTGGCGTCCCCGGCGGCCGCCAGCTCGTCGACGATGTTCTGCCGGAGCCAGTCCTCGCAGCCGGCCGCACGTGCCGCTTCCAGCGCCTCGACGACCGACCCGGCCAGGCCCTTGAAGAAGACGCTGCGGAGCAGCTTGCGGCCCGCGGCCTCCCCGGCCGCCGCGTCCATCACCTCGACGGACGCGCCGAGCGGCCCGAGCAGGGCGCGGACGTCCCCGGCGCCGTCGCCGCAGGCCAGCATCGGCGTGCGCAGCCCGCGCCCCGGCACCGGAGCCATGATCGCGACATCGGCGAACCGGACCCCGGCCGCTCTCGCGGCGGCGTCGAGCTCGCGCTTCAGCCCGGGCGACGCGGTGTTCAGGTCGGCCCAGACGACCCCGGCGCCGGCCGCGCCGACGCCCGCCCTGAGCGCCGCCGGGGCGTCATGGGAGCTGTTGACGCTCAGCACCAGATCGGCCCCGGCGACGGCCTCGGCCTCGCTCCCGGCCGCCGTCATCCCGCCCGGCGCGGGCACCGCCGGGTCGTAGCCGCGCACCACCGCCCCGGCCGCGACGAGATCGCCGCCGATCGCGCCGCCCGCCTCGCCGAGCCCCAGGACCGCGATGGTCGGCATACTTGTCCTCCTCGGAGCCGCCGCTGCCTGAGCTACCTTAGATGAGCGACAAAATTGGCGACAATCTCGGAGCGGCTGTGCGCGACGTGGCGGAGGGGATCCGCGAGGCGATCCTCAGCGGCGAGTTCGTGCCGAACCAGCGGCTGATCGAGGCCGATCTGTCCGAGCAGTTCGCCGCGAGCCGCGCCAGCGTCCGCGCGGCGCTGCTCGAACTGGCCAACGAGGGGCTGATCGAGCGCGTCCAGAACCGCGGCGCCCGCGTCCGTGCGGTCTCCCTCGCCGAGGCCGTGGAGATCACCGAGGTCCGCATGGTGATCGAGGGGCTGTGCGCCGCGAAGGCCGCCGAGCGCGTCACCGAGCGGGAGGCCGCCGGCCTGCGGGCGATCGGCGCGGAGATGGGCGACGCCGTCTCGTCCGGCGACGTACTCGGCTACTCCCGGCTGAACGAGCGGCTGCACCGCCGCGTCCGCGAGATCAGCGGCCAGCGGACGGCCGCCGAGGTCCTGGAGCGGCTGCGCGCCCAGAACGTCCGGCACCAGTTCCGGCTCGCCATGCACCCGGGCCGCCCGCAGGAATCCCTCCCGCAGCACCTGGAGATCATCGAGGCGGTCTGCGCCCGCGACCCGGCGGCGGCCGAACGCGCCGCCCGGACCCACCTGCGCAGCGTCATCGAGACACTCGCCGAGATCGACCGCCGCCGCACTCCCTAGGGACGGCCGCCCCCGCCTCCGGCCCGAAAAGCCTTCGCTCTCGCGTGTCCGCCGCCGTTACCGTCTCCCGTGCCGTGAAGGGACGATCTTGTCCGGCGGCGGTCGTCATCGAGAGAACGGGAGGATTCCGATGACAGCCACAACCCTTGCACTCGCCAAGGTTCGCAACATCGGGATCATGGCGCACATCGACGCCGGCAAGCCGACGACCGCCGAGCGCATCCTGTTCTTCACCGGCCTCTCGCGCCACGGTCATCGCGGCGGGCTGATCCCGCGCTGACCGGGGCCGCGTAACACGGCCCCGGTCAGCTCCAGATCGTCACGTACACCGGCGGGCGGAACCGGGACGGCGGGACGCCCGAGCCGGGGGAGCGCATGATGTGCAGGGCGTCGGCGGTGGCAAGGAAGCGTCGGAATGCGCCCGCCAGGGGCGGCCGGCGGTCCGGCGCCAGCGTCGTGGCGTGCCAGCGGATCTCCACGGGCGTGGCGGGGGTCGCGACGACGCGCAGCTCGCCGCGCTGCACGCGCGGCGCGACCAGGTGCGCGAGCGCGACGGCGAGCCCGTCGCCGTCGGCGGCGGCCGCCCACGCGGCCGTCTGGTTCGGGTAGACGCGGACCCGGTCCTCGGGCACCTTCAGGCGGCGCAGCAGCAGGGACGTCGCGCTGCCCGGGTCGGTGCCGGACGGGTCCACCAGCCAGCGCGGGCGCGGGGCGGCGTGGACGCCGACGGCGACGAGGCTCGCGCGGAACACCGGCTCGCTGACGAGGCCGGGATCGTCGGCGAGGCGCGGGCCGAGCGCCACGTCCGCGAGGCGGTTGTGCAGCAGGACGGGCATCTCCCGCCCGGCCACCACGCCCGCGGCGCCCTCGACGTCGCGGGGGTGCCGGGCGGCGAACGCGTCCAGCAGCGGCGTCGCGACGAACTCCGCGATCGCGGGAACGGCGATCACCCGCAGCGCCTCCGGGGCGCCGCGGGCGGCCCGCACGGCGCCCTCGGCCTCCGCGCCGAGCACCACCATCTGCGACGCGATCGGCAGCAGGCGGGCGCCGCCCTCGGTCAGCGTCATGCCGTCGCGGCCGCGGACGAGGAGCGGGTCGTCGAGGTGCTGCCGCAGCGCGGCGAGGGCCTGCGACACCGCCGGCTCGCTCACGTTCAGCGCCCGCGCCGCCTCCTTCACCGAGCCGAGCCGGGCGACGAGGACGAAGGCGCCGAGCTGCGTGAGGGTCATACGCCGGTCCAGCCTCCCGGGCCACCCGTTAACCCTTCGCTTATTCGGGTGTTGTCCCAGCGTACGGGCAGAGTGAGAATCCGGTCACATCCCACTTCGAGGGGGGCGTCGTGCAAGTACCGGCGAACTTCGAGTACGCGAAGGCGACGACCGTGGAGGAGACCCTCGCGCTGCTCGCCCGGCACGGGGACGAGGCGAGGGTGGTGGCGGGCGGCCACAGCCTGCTGCCCATGATGAAGCTGCGGCTGGCGCAGCCCGAGGCGCTCATCGACATCAACGACGTGACGGAGCTGTCCCGCATCCGGATCGAGGGCGGCATGCTGTGCGTGGGCGCGCTCGTCCGGCACGCCGAGCTGCTCGACTCGGCGGTCGCGGGCGAGCACTTCCCGATCCTGCACGACGCGGAGCGGGTGATCGCCGACCCGGTGGTCCGCAACCGCGGCACGGTCGGCGGCTCGCTGTGCCAGGCCGACCCGTCGGAGGACCTGTCGGCGGCGTTCGGCGCGCTGAAGGCGTCCGCGGTGATCCGCGGGCCGGAGGGCGAGCGGACCGTGTCCCTCCGGGAGTTCCACACCGGCCCCTACGAGACGGTCGTGGAGCCGGGCGAACTGCTCATCGAGCTGCGCTTGCCGATCAGGCCCGGCGGGTCGAGCGCCTACGAGAAGGTCGAGCGGCGGGTGGGGGACTGGCCGCTGGCCGCCGCCGGCGCCGCCCTCTGGCTGGACGGCGACCGGATCGCCGACGCCGGCATCGGGCTCACCGCCGTGCGGGCCGAGCACTTCGTCGCCCCCGAGGCGGAGGAGGTGCTGCGCGGAGCCGTCCCGTCCGAGGAGGTGTTCGCCGAGGCCGGACGGGTCGCCGCCGAGCACTGCGACCCCGGCTCCGACCAGCGGGGACCGGCCGACTACAAGCGGCACCTGGCCGGAGAGCTGACCACACGCGCGCTGCGCCGCGCCTACGGGAGGTTGCAGGCATGAACATCACCGTGACGGTCAACGGGCAGCCCTGCACGCGCGACGTGGAGCCGCGCCTGCTGCTCGTCCACTTCCTCCGCGACGAACTGGACCTCACCGGGACGCACTGGGGGTGCGACACGTCCAACTGCGGGGCCTGCGTGGTCTGGCTGGACGACGTGCCGGTGAAGTCGTGCACGGTCCTGGCGGTGATGGCGTCCGGCAGGGAGGTCCGCACCGTGGAGGGACTGGAACGGGACGGCGAGCTCGACCCCGTCCAGCAGGGCTTCACCGAGTGCCACGGCCTCCAGTGCGGGTTCTGTACCCCCGGGATGATGATGACGTCGCGGTGGCTGCTCGACCGCAGCCCCGACCCGACCGAGGCGGAGATCCGCGAGGCGCTGTCGGGGCAGATCTGCCGGTGCACCGGCTACGAGAACATCGTCCGGTCCGTCCGCTGGGCGGCCGAGCACCCCGCCGAGAAGCCCGAGGAAGTGACCCCATGAGCGCGAGCAACCCCGACGGGCACGGCCCCAACGGGCACGGCGGCCCCAACGGGCACCACGGGTTCGGCCGGGTGGCGCGCAAGGAGGACGCGCGCTTCATCCGCGGCAAGGGCAACTACGTCGATGACATCAAGCTGCCGGGGATGCTGTACGGGGCGATCCTGCGCAGCCCCCACGCCCACGCCAGGCTCCTCTCGGTCGACACCACGGCCGCCGAGGCGCACCCGCAGGTCAGGGCTGTCATCACCGGCGAGACGCTCGCGGGCCTGAACCTCGCGTGGATGCCGACGCTCTCCAACGACGTCCAGGCCGTCCTCGCGACCGACAAGGTCCGGTTCCAGGGCCAGGAGGTCGCGTTCGTCGTCGCGGAGACCCACTACGCCGCACGCGACGCGCTGGAGCTGATCGACGTCGACTACGAGGCGCTGCCCCCGGTCGTCGACGCCCGCACCGCCCTGGACGACGGCGCCCCCCTCATCCGCGACGACGTGGAGGGACGCGCCGACAACCGCATCTTCGACTGGGAGGCCGGGGACGCCGAGGAGACCGACCGGGTCTTCGACGACGCCGAGGTGGTCGTCTCCCAGGACATGCTGTACCCGCGGGTGCATCCCGCTCCGCTGGAGACATGCGGGATCGTCGCCGACATGGACAAGGTGACCGGCAAGCTCACCGTCCACACCACCACCCAGGCGCCGCACGCGCACCGCACCGTGTACGCGCTCGTCGCGGGACTGCCCGAGCACAAGATCCGGGTCGTCTCGCCCGACATCGGCGGCGGCTTCGGCAACAAGGTCGGCATCTACCCCGGCTACGTCTGCGCGATCGTCGGTTCGATCGTCACGGGCCGCCCCGTCAAGTGGATGGAGGACCGGTCGGAGAACCTGATGACCACGTCCTTCGCCCGCGACTACCACATGCGCGGGGAGATCGCCGCGACGCGCGACGGCCGCATCCGCGGCCTGCGGGTGCGGGTCCTCGCCGACCACGGCGCGTTCAACGGCACCGCGCAGCCGACGAAGTTCCCCGCCGGGTTCTTCCACGTGTTCACCGGCTCGTACGACATCGAGGCCGCGCACTGCGCCGTCACCGGCGTCTACACCAACAAGGCGCCCGGCGGCGTCGCCTACGCCTGCTCGTTCCGCATCACCGAGGCCGCCTACCTGGTCGAGCGCATGATCGACCTGCTGGCCGCCGAGCTGGACACCGACCCCGCCGAGCTGCGGCTGCGCAACCTGCTGCGCGCCGAGCAGTTCCCGTACTCGTCGCCGACCGGCTGGGAGTACGACTCCGGCGACTACCCGCGCACCCTGCGCACCGCCATGGACATCGCCGGGTACGACGACCTCCGCGCCGAGCAGGCCGACCGGCGCGCCCGTGCCGCCGGTGCAAGGGGCGACGACCCGCTCATGGGCATCGGCATCAGCTTCTTCACCGAGGCGGTCGGCGCGGGCCCGCGCAAGCACATGGACATCCTCGGGCTCGGCATGGCCGACGGCGCCGAACTCCGCGTCCACCCGACCGGCAAGGCGGTGCTGCGCATCTCCGTGCAGACGCAGGGGCAGGGCCACGAGACGACGTTCGCGCAGATCGTCGCGCACGAACTCGGCATCCCGGTCGACGACGTCGAGGTCGTCCACGGCGACACCGACCAGACGCCGTTCGGGCTCGGCACCTACGGGTCGCGGTCCACCCCGGTGTCGGGCGCGGCCACCGCCGTGGTCGCGCGGAAGGTGCGCGAACGCGCCCGGATCGTCGCGGGCGCCATGCTGGAGGCGGACCCCGAGGACCTCGAATGGACGCCGGGACGGTGGATCGTCCGCGGCGACCCGTCGTCCGGCGCGACCATGCAGGAGATCGCGATGGCCGCGCACGGCAGCCTCGAACTGCCGGACGGCGTCGAAGGTCACCTCGACGCGACCACCGTCTACAACCCGCCCAACCTCACCTACCCCTTCGGTGCCTACATCGCGGTCGTGGACGTCGACCCGGGCACCGGCAAGGTCACCGTCCGGCGGTTCGTCGCGGTGGACGACTGCGGCGTCCGGATCAACCCGATGATCGTCGAGGGCCAGGTGCACGGCGGCCTCGCCGACGGCGTCGGGATGGCGCTCATGCAGGTCATGGCGTTCGACGAGGACGGCAACCACCTCGGCGCGTCGTTCATGGACTACCTGCTGCCGACGTCGATGGAGTGCCCGTCCTGGGAGCTCGGCGAGACCGTCACCCCGTCGCCGCACCACCCGCTCGGCGCCAAGGGCGTCGGCGAGTCCGCCACGGTCGGCTCGCCCGCCGCGATCGTC
Organism: Actinomadura sp. 6K520; assembly: GCF_004349245.1. GTDB lineage: Bacteria > Actinomycetota > Actinomycetes > Streptosporangiales > Streptosporangiaceae > Spirillospora. The sequence continues at coordinate 100,769 of NZ_SMLC01000003.1, forward strand.
AACGCCGTCGTGGACGCGCTCCGGCCCTACGGCGTCCGGCACGCCGACATGCCGCTCACCCCGGCGAACGTCTGGCGCGTCATCCAGGGCCGGCCCTTCCGCACGGACCTGGCGATCCCATGAACGACAGGACGGACCCATGAACGACAGGACGGAGACGTTGCGCACCCAGCGGACGCCCTACGTGCTGGCCACGGTCGTCCGCGCGGAGCGCCCGACGAGCGCGAAGACCGGCGACCGGGCGCTCGTGCTCCCCGACGGCACGATGGAGGGGTTCGTCGGCGGTGAGTGCGCCGAGTCGGCGGTGCGCGACCAGGCGCTCCGGCTCCTCGAATCCGGTGAGTCGACGCTGCTGCGCATCACCCCGGGTGCCGACTCGTCGCCGCTCGACGGGCTGGTCACGGTCACCAACCCGTGCCTGTCCGGCGGGACGCTCGACGTGTTCCTCGAAACGGTGATCCCGCCCGCCCTCGTCACCGTGTACGGGGACGGGCCGGTCGCCCGCGCGCTGGTCGACGTCGGGCGCGCCGCCGGGTTCGACGCGCGGCCGGCCGGGACCGCCGACCCGCCCGGCCCGGACGCCGCGGCCGTCGTGGTCGCCACGCACGGACGGGACGAGGAGGCACTGCTCACGGCCGCGCTGCGCGCCGGCGTCCCGTACGTCGGCCTGATCGCCAGCCGGAAACGGGGCGCGGCGGTCACCGCGTCCCTGGCAGGCGGCGACCGCGTGCACACCCCGGCGGGCCTGGACATCGGCGCCCGCACGGCACCCGAGATCGCGCTGTCGGTGCTCGCGGAGATCCTGGCGCTGCGTCCGGGTCCGGCGCGGTCCCCGGCCGGATCTGACCCCGGCCGGTCCGAAGCGCACGACCACTGCTGCACCTGACGCGCACCGCCGCACCTGACGCGGCGAGGGGCCCGGCGGCCACCGGGCCCCTCGCCTCAAGGGATCAGGTCGACGACACGGCCCGCACCGGTTCGGCGCGGCGGCGGGCGAGCGCCGAGTCCAGCGCCCACCTGCCCGGCCCGAGCACCGCGATCAGCAGGAACGCCCAGCAGAACATCGCCGCGCTCTCGCCGCCGTTGCGCATCGGCAGCAGCCCGTCCGGCTGGTGCACGACGAAGTACGCGTACGCCATCGAACCGGAGGCGAGCACGGCCGCGAGGCGGGTGAACAGGCCGGCCAGCACCAGCCCGCCGCAGACGAACTGGATGAGCGCCGCCCACCAGCCCGGCCAGGCGGCGAACTCCACCGCCTCGCCGCTGCCCCGGTTGCCGCCCAGCACACCGAACAGGGAGGCCGTCCCGTGGAACAGGAACAGCAGCCCGACGACGGCGCGGAACAGCGCGAGCACCGGTTCGGTCAGCCGGTCCAGCGAGATCATCTCTCCGCCACCCAGCCGGTCATGATGCCCATGACGTCCTTGAAGCCCTCCTCGGACGCCCGGTAGGACGCGGTGATCTTCAGGGTGTCGCCCCGGCCGATCCGGCCGATCGGGGTACCGCCGCACGACGGCATGTCGGAGATCTCGGCGTGGCCGTGGTGGTCGATGAACTCCGGCGTGCCGCCCTCCTCCGCCACGCTGCGGCACATGAGCTGCCCGGTGGAGGCGTTCTCGGTCTGCACCGCGATGCCGCCGCGGTGCACGTGCCCGCGAATGTGGACGAGGTCGCCCGAGATGGTGGATCTCCACGTCCTGGACTTCTCGCTCTGCTGCGGCGGGGTGTCCCAGGTGGAGTCCAAGCAGCCGCCGACGTCCAGCCAGAGCGGGGTGACCGGCGTCATGCGCGAGTCGGACGCGGGCTGGTAGGTGAAGGTGAACTCGACGTAGGCGGTCTTCTCCTCATGCGCGTGGTTCATCAGGTCGGCGAGGAGCGTCCAGCGGTCGAAGGACCCGATCCGGAACCCGTACCCGGCCGGGAAGACGCTCTCCACCCGCTCGTTGCCGGACGCGAGCACCCGTTGCGGTCCGCCGCACACGGTGTCCCGCGCCGCCGAATTGAAGATCACCGCGTGGTGCAGCATCGGCCCGGTGTTGATGTTGGCGTTGCCGCCGTCGGGGTAGACGAGATTCGGCTTGAAGCCCGTGACATAGCAGTTCTCGCACGGCTTCTGGATGTTGAACTTGACCTGGTCCGGCAGCATTCCGTGCGCACCGCCGGCCGCCGCCGGAATGGTGTAGGGGCCGTATCGCAGCGTGACGGTCCGCGCGGCGCTTGCTGTCTGCGCGGGGGTGTCCTGGTTGGGGGCGGCCTGGGCGGTCGCGGGGAGCAGTGCGGTGCCGGCCAGCATCGTTGCGGCGCCGCAGACGACGAGGAATCTTCTGAGGGACAAGGGTCTCCTCCTTGGGGAGCCGCGCCGAGCGGAAAACTGCGGCGCATTTTCTGCATGCGGCGGCAGACCGAAGTGTGAGGATTTCACGGATGATTCCGCGGCAATGCGGAAACGGTCGGCCGCGACGCCCCACACAGTGAACGACCCTCGATGTGATGTCAATTGTGCCTCGGCACAATTGCGCGTCGCGGACCGGTGAGCAGTAATTACGCCGAAACAACGGGAAGAAGACTGGTGATTTCGCCGATGTCACTGGCGGGGAGGGGCGGAGGGGGCGCGGACGCGGTGGCGCCGCCTCCCGCCGGCGCGCCGTCCGCCGAACGCCGTCCGGGCCGGCGCCTCGTCGGCTCCGGGTGTTGTGAACGGCGTCATCTCACCGACTCGCCACAAGTCGGCGCACTCGGTGAACCTTGGTGGCTAGGCTCTGTAGGCCGGGGCGCGGGCCCCGCGATCCGCGAGGGGGAGTGCGCAGGTGTTCGAGTCCGTGCTCGTGGCGAACCGCGGCGAGATCGCCGGCCGGATCATCCACACGGCGCGCGCGATGGGCATCAAGACCATCGCGGTGTACTCCGACGCCGACGCCGACCTGCCGTTCGTGGCGGAGGCGGACGAGGCCGTCCTGCTCGGCCCCGCCGACCCCGCGCGCAGCTACCTGAACGTCCCCGCGGTCCTGGAGGCCGCGCGCCGGACGAACGCGCAGGCCGTCCACCCCGGCTACGGTTTCCTCGCCGAGAGCGCCGCGTTCGCCCGTGCGGTCACCGACCACGGCCGCGTCTGGGTCGGGCCGCCGCCGCTCGTCATCGCCCGGATGAGCGACAAGATCAACGCGCGGAACCTGATGAAGGAGGCGGGCGTCCCCGTCGCGCCCGGCGTGTGGGAGCCCGTTCCCGACGCCGGCACGGCGGTCGAGGAGGCCCGGCGCATCGGCTACCCGGTGATGGTCAAACCCGCCGCGGGCGCCGGCGGCGTCGGCATGGCCGCCGCCCGCGACGAGGCGACGCTGCGCGCGGCGTACGAGGCGGCCCGCACCGGCGCCGCCCGCCTGTTCGGGCAGGACGACATCCTCCTCGAACGCCACGTGGACGGCGCCCGGCACGTCGAGGTGCAGATCCTCGGCCTGAACGACGGCACCGTCGTGACGCTCGGCGACCGGGACTGCTCCGTCCAGCGCCGCTACCAGAAGGTCGTGGAGGAGGCCCCGTCGCCCGGCGTCCCCCCGGCGCTGCGCGAGCGGATGCTCGCCGCCGCCGTCCGCGCGGGCGAGGCGGTCGGCTACCGCGGCGCGGGCACCGTCGAGTTCCTCGTGGACCCCGCGGCGCAGGAGTTCTTCTTCCTGGAGCTGAGCACCCGCCTCCAGGTGGAGCACGCCGTGACCGAGCTGGTCACCGGCATCGACCTGGTCGAATGGCAGTTCCGCATCGCCGCGGGCGAGCCCGGCCCGTCCGCCGTCCCCGCGCCGCGGGGCCACGCCGTCGAGTTCCGCGTCTACGCCGAGGACCCGCAGCGGTTCCTGCCCGTGCCCGGCGACATCAAGGTGTGGGAGGAGCCCGTCGGCGACGGCATCCGCATCGACGCCGGCTACGTCGAGGGCGACACCGTCACGCCCCACTACGCGATGCTGCTCGCCAAACTGTGCGTCCACGGCGACGACCGCGGACACGCGCTGAGCCGGGCCAGGGCCGCCCTCGACGCGTTCCGCATCGAGGGGCTCCCGACCAACCTGCCCTTCCTGCGGGAACTGCTCGACCGTCCCGAATTCGCGGGCGGCGCCTACGACACCGGGCTGGTGGCGCGCATGCGCGGCGCCCCGCCGGTGGGCGGCGCCTACTGCGACAGGTGCGGGGAGCCCGCCGCCGGGCGCGACCACGGCGCGTGCCGCGAGGCCCGCCGGATGGAGCCGCCGCGCTACTGCCCGCACTGCCGCCGCCGCCTGGTCGTCCAGGTCACGCCCCTGGGCTGGACGGCCCGCTGCTCCGAGCACGGTGACCTGGAGCCGGACCCCGGTCGCTAGAACACCAGGACGTAGGTGAGCAGGAGCTTCACGCCGGGTGCGGGGACCCAGTCGCGGTCGGGGGTGCGGACGAACCCCATCCGCTCGTACATGCGCTGTGCACCGACCATGTTCGCCTGGGTCGACAGGCGCAGGCCGCGGAGTCCCGCCGCGCGGGCGCGGCCGACGCACGCCCGCACCATGGCGGTGCCCGCGCCCAGGCCGCGTGCCTTCTCCCGGACGGCGAGCATGCGGAACTCGGCCTCGTCCGGCCCGGCGATCTGGACGTAGGGGCTGCCGGGCCCGCAGTAGGCGACCGCCCCGACGACCTCGCCCCCGGACTCGGCGACGAGCAGGTCGGCCCGGGCGGCGCGGTCGGCGGCGTCCCGGAGCGTGCCGACGTAGGAGGACGTGGGCGACACCAGGCCGCCGTCCACGTAGACCTCCACGGTGAGGTCGCCGACCAGCTCGTACTCGTCCGGGCGGGCCGGGCGGACGGTGACCGGCCCGGAAGCCGGCTCGGAGAGCGGCTCAGACACCGGTGGTCTTGCGGGGGTAGGAGACGTCCGGGTCGGTGGCGACGTTGACCAGGTACGGGACGCCCGAGTCGAACGCGCGGCGCAGCGCCGGCCCGATCTCGTCCGGGCGGGTGACGAGCTCCCCGGCGCCGCCGAGCGCCCGGACGACCTCGTCGTAGCGGCAGTGCGGCCGCAGCTCGGCGGCCACGTCGTAGCCGTACAGCATGCGCATCGGGTGCTTCTCCAGACCCCAGGAGCCGTTGTTGCCCACCACCATCACGACCGGCAGGCCGTGCCGCACCAGGCTATCGGCGTCCATGAGCGACAGCCCCGCGGCGCCGTCGCCGAGCAGCAGCACCACCTGCGCGGCGGGGCGGGCGAGGCGCGCGGCGATCGCGTAGCCGAGCCCGGTGCCGAGGCACCCGTACGGGCCGGGGTCGAGCCAGCGGCCGGGGCGCCGCGGCTCGATGTACTTGCCCGCGTACGAGACGAAGTCGCCGCCGTCCCCGATCACCACGGCGTCGTCGTCGAGGACCTTGGACAGCTCCCCGTAGATCCGCAGCGGATGGATCGGGTCGGCGCCGGACGCGAGCAGGTCGATGTCGCCGGCGATGGCCGCGTAGGTGGCGTCGCGCAGGCTCTCCCGCCAGTCCCCGTACGTGCCCGGGGACACCCCCGCCTTCGCGCAGGCGGCGGTGAGGTCGGTGAACAGCAGGGACAGGTCCCCGGCCGCGGAGCCCGCCGGGCGGAGGTGCGGTACCAGCTGCGAGGGCGCGTCCGCGAGATGGACGACCTTGGCGGTCCCGTCGCCGAACGAACCGTAGCCCAGGCGGAAGTCGAGCGGCGTCCCCGCGACGATGACGAGGTCGGCGTCCGCGAACGCGGCGCCCCTGGCGCGGGTGACGAGCAGGTCGTGCCCGGCGGGCAGGATGCCGCGCCCCTGCCCGTTGGCGACCACGGGCAGCCGCAGCTCCTCGGCGAACGCGCGGGCGGCCTCCTCGGCGCCGTCCATCCACACGTCCGAGCCGAGCACGAGGACGGGACGCCGCGCCGCCTTCAGCAGCTCGGCGACGCGGGCGAGCCGCTCCGGATCGGCGGGCCGCTCCGGCGGGTCGGGGATCTGCCCGGCGCGGGCCGGTCCGGCGGGGCCGAACAGGTGGTCCATGTGGACGTCGAGGAACACCGGGCCGCGGTGCGGGGCGGCGGCGGTCGTGAAGGCGCGGGCGAGGTCGGAGGCCAGCGTGTCCGGCCCGGTGGCGGTCATCGCCAGCTTGGTGACGGGCGCCAGCAGCGGCGGCTGGTCGAGTTCCTGCAGCGCGCCCGCGCCCCACCGGCCGAGCGGGGCGCGGCCGCCGAGCACGACGACCGGCGACCCGTTGAAGTGGGCGGTCGTGACGCCGCTGATGCCGTTGGTGACGCCCGGCCCGGCCGTCAGCACGGCCAGCCCCGTACGGCGGGTGAGCCGCGCCGTGGCCTCCGCCGCGAACACGGCGGTCTGCTCGTGCCGGACGTCGAGGATGCGGGGGTCGGCCTCCGTCCCCGGCACGGTGCCGGTCCGCCCGCCGGTCTCGCCGACCGCGCCGTCGTAGAGCGGGAAGACGTGCCCGCCCGACAGCGTGAACATCGTTTCGACGCCGTGCCTGCGGATCTCCGCGATCGCCGTGTCACCACCGTGCCGAGCCGTCATGCACGCACCGTAACAAGCGAGCGCTTGCCCGCACAGTAGTCGTTAGGGTCTTGACGACGTCTGGGCGGACCATGTTGATTGGCGGGAGGCCGACCCCCGGAGGTGCCCGATGCCGGTCCCGCGTTCGATCCTTGCCAGGCAGGACCTCACCGACCTGGACCTGGACGTCGTCGCCGGAGCGTGGCCGGACGACGTCCGCGGGCACTTCGTCGTGAGCACCTCCGACCAGCGGACCCGCCCACTGCACGCGTTCTTCGGCGACGGGATCATGGCCAGGCTGTCGCTCACCGCCGGTACCGACGGCGCGCCCCCCGGCCGGTTCGCCTGGCGCGCCCGCGTCCTCGACACCCCGTCGGTCCGGCTGCGCCGCAAGCGCCCCGACCTGTTCACCGCCGGGCCGGTCGGCACCGGCTCGCCCTGGGGGTTCGTCAACGCCGCCAACACCGCGCCACTGCCGTGGGGCGACCGGCTCTTCGCCACCTGGGACGCCGGCCGCCCGGTGGAGGTCGACCCCGTGACCCTGCGGTTCGTCGCCGAGGTCGGGCACCGCGACGACTGGAAACCCGCCATGGACCAGGCCGTCCTGCCGCTCGTCTCGACCACCGCCCACCCGGTGGTGGACCCCGAGCGCGACTGCCTGTGGAGCATCAGCCGCGACGTGCTGACCGGCGCCGTCTCCGTCATCGGGTACGACGGGAAGGGACCGCGCGTCCGGCGCTGGGAGGTCGAGGGCGCGGTGCTGCCGCAGGCCACGCACACCATCACCCAGACCCGCGACTGGCTCGTCCTCGCCGACACCGCCTACAAGATCGACCCCGAGGAGGTCTTCGGCGGGGAGCGGACCACCGCGAACAACCCCGACGGGCCCGTGCTGCTCATCCGCAAGGACGACCTCACCCCGGGGCGCGAAAGCGTCACCTGCAAGCAGTTCCGCATAGCCCCCGAGGTCAACCACTTCTACGCCCGCTACGACGACTCCGACGGCGTCCAGGTCGTGATGGAGCACAGCGAAGGCGTGGACATCGGAATGTACCTGCGCGAGGACGACATAGACGTCTACGGACGGCCGATCGACCCCGCCCTGCGCGGCATGTACTGCCACGGCATGACGCCCGCGCTCACCACCGTCCTGCAGTTCGACCCGGAGAGCGGCCAGGTGCGGGAGCGTGCACGTGCCAGCGACCCGGAGCGGTGGTGGCAGGCCGAGCTGTCCGCCATCGACTGGAGCATCGAGGGCCAGACCGACCCAACCCGGCACCACCTCATCTACCTGGGCTTCCACCCCGAGGCCATCAACCAGCGGGCCCTGCGCAACTACGAGGGCCGCGTAGACCCCTCGCTGTTCCCCGCGGAGGAGACCCCGGCCGTCCTCGTCACCCACGACCGCGAAGACCTCAAGGCCCTGTCCGAATGGACGTTCGCACTGGACGACTACCCGACGTCCCCGTCGTTCGTTCCACGCGGCCGGGGCGGCAGCCGCTACGCGGGCACGAACCCCGGCGGGCACGAGGGATACCTGGTCGTGGCCGTCCACAACGACGACCGGTTCCGCGTGGAGCTGTTCGACGCCTCCGACGTGGGGCGCGGCCCCATCGCCGTACTGGCCCCGCCCAACGGCACGACAATGCCGTTCCTGATCCACTCGGCGTGGATGCCCGAAGCCCGCCCGGCCCCCGACCTGGAGCGCCACCGCTTCGCCGACGACCTGGACGCCCGCCTCGACCAACTGGACCCCGACCTCGCCGCCACGGCCCGCGAGGTCGCCGCCGACCTCGACGCCCGCTAGCCCGGGTTCGCCGGTTCGCCGACCCGGCGAACGTTCGTGGACGCCGCTCAGTCCAGGTCGCCGCAGGAGGACTCGCCGGGAAGGAGCGGGCGCAGGCGGACGGAGTACGTCGTCCCCTCGCTGCGCCACGCGGTCCCCGGGCGGGTCTCGGGGACCTTCGCCGAGGGGGCCAGCGTGCAGATGCCGCCCGCCGCCCGCACGCCGTCGCCGAGCGGGCCGAGCGGCCACGGCCTCGCGGTTCCGCCCCCGGTGATCTCACCCGCGAGGACCGCCGTCCGCTCCGGCGTGTACGGCCCCGGCGGGGCGGCCTGGTCGTCCGCGGGCCAACCGTCCGGGTCGAGGTGCTTGAGGAACATCGCCTCCCCGCTGCCCGGCCACCCCGGCTCGATGATCCTGGTCGTCGCGTCGCCCATCGTGACGACGGTGACGACCGCGTCCGCGATCTGGTCGGAGCCGACCGTGTGGGAGCGGTCGAAACCGGCCGCGCGGGCCCCGTCCAGCAGCCGCCGGAGCGCCCGCGGCTTCAGGCGGTACTGGGTGAGTTCCCGGTCCGGCGGCCGGCTGCCCGGCCGCTCGGCGGCGGCGATCGCGCGTCCCGAGGAGTAGAGGGAGAACTCGGGGAGGCTTCCCGGGCCGCCGATGCCCGCGATGCCGCCCGTCTTGCGCCACCGCAGCACGAGCCGCTCACCCACCGGTTCCCCGGGCGCGGACCGGGACGCGGTCGGCGTGGCGGAGGGAGGCGGCGGCCCGGACGTCTCCGAGCCGCCGCATGAGGTCAGGGCCGTGCAGGACACCACGGCCGCGCAGGCGAGCACCGGGACCCGCCGGAGGTACGGACCGGCCATGGGGGTTGGACGGGCCGCCGCCCCACCGGGTTCCACGGCGCCGCCGGTACAAAGTCGGCCGCCGAAGACTGTGGGATCCGGTGACGTACCGCCCCGCGGCCCCGCGCTAGTGTGCCGCCTTGTGAGTGTGCTCGTGGTCACCGGGACGTGTACGGGCGTGGGCAAGACCGTCGTCACCGCGGCGCTGGCCGCGGTCGCCGCCACGCGCGACGCGTCCGTCGCCGTCGTCAAACCCGGGCAGACCGGCGTCCGCGCCGGCGAGCCCGGCGACCTCGACGCGGTCCGGCGCCTCGCGGGCCTCGACGACGTCCACGAGTTCGCCCGCTTCCCCGACCCGCTGTCGCCCGCCGCCGCGGCCCGCCGCGCCGGCGTCCCGCCCGTCCGGCTGCCGGAGGTGGCCGAGCGCGTCCGGGACCTGTCCGGCGACCGGCGGCTGGTGCTGATCGAGGGCGCGGGCGGCCTCCTCGTCCGCTACGACGACGAGGGCAACACGATCGCGGACCTCGCCCGCTGGCTGGGCGCCGCCGCCGTCGTCGTGACCCGCCCCGGCCTCGGCACCCTCAACCACACCGCCCTCACGCTGGAGGCGATGGCGCACCGCGGCGTGCAGCTCGCCGGCGTCGTCATCGGCGAGTGGCCGGCCGACCCCGACCTCGCGATGCGCAGCAACATCCGCGACCTGGAGACCATCGCGGCCCGGCCGCTGGCGGGCGCGCTGCCCGCGGGCGCGGGCGCGCTGGACCCGGCGGAGTTCCTCCTGGCCGCGCACCGCGGCCTGGCCCCCTCGTTCGGCGGCGCCTTCGACGCCGCCGCCTTCCGCGACACCTTCGGCCCCGACAAGGAGTAGGACGTGACAGACATCCTCGACGTAGCCCGCCGCCAGGTGCTGGACGAGGGCAGGGGCCTGTCCGCCGGCCAGGTCCTCGAATGCCTGACCCTCCCCGACGACCGGCTGGAGGACCTGCTCGCGCTCGCCCACGAGGTCCGGATGCGCTGGTGCGGGCCGGAGGTCGAGGTCGAGGGGATCGTGTCGCTGAAGACCGGCGGCTGCCCGGAGGACTGCCACTTCTGCTCGCAGTCCGGCAAGTTCGAGTCGCCCGTCCGCGCGGTGTGGCTGAACATCCCCCAGCTGGTCGAGGCGGCGAAGGAGACCGCGAAGACCGGCGCGACCGAGTTCTGCATCGTCGCGGCCGTCCGCGGCCCCGACGAACGCCTCATGGCACAGGTCCGCGACGGCATCAGGGCCATCAACGACGCCGTCGAGATCAACATCGCGTGCTCGCTCGGGATGCTCACCCAGGAGCAGGTGGACGAACTGACCGCGATGGGCGTCCACCGCTACAACCACAACCTGGAGACGGCCCGCTCCCACTTCCCGAACGTGGTCACCACCCACTCGTGGGAGGAGCGCTGGGAGACCCTCCGCATGGTCAAGGAGGCCGGAATGGAGGTGTGCTGCGGCGGCATCGTCGGGATGGGCGAGACCATCGAGCAGCGCGCCGAGTTCGCCGGCCAGCTCGCCGAGCTGGAGCCCGACGAGGTTCCGCTGAACTTCCTGGCGCCCCGCCCCGGCACCCCGTTCGCCGACCTCCCGCTGGTCGAGGGCACGGAGGCGCTGAAGACGATCGCCGCGTTCCGCCTCGCCCTGCCCCGCACCATCCTCCGCTACGCCGGAGGCCGCGAACTCACCCTCGGCGACCTCGGCACCCGCGAAGGCATGCTCGGCGGCATCAACGCCATCATCGTCGGCAACTACCTGACCACCCTGGGCCGCCCGGCGGAGCAGGACCTCGAACTCCTCACAGACCTACAAATGCCCATCAAGGCCCTAAGTCAGACCCTGTAGGCTCCGGCCGCTCGTCCCCCAGGTCCTCCGATTCGGCCAGGCGTCGGTTCGCCTCCCATTCCACGCGGAGCTGTTCCGATCTCTCCTTGGCCTCCTCGGCCAGGACCCAGAAAGGCCGTGGGGGCTCGGCCCGAGGCGACTCCTGAATGGGGGGACGAGGTGCTCCGTCGATGCAGATATTGCCGCCGATGATCTCTACCTTGGCGCCTTCCTCTGCGTTGACGTACTCCCAAAGCTCGCCGCTCTGCCAGAGGTTGATCGGCTTGTCCGGAAGTTCGATGCAATAGAACTGCCGTACGAGGTAGTAGGCCATATTCAGGCCCTCCACGGCTTCCAGCCGTTGGTGTTGATCGCGACGTTGAAGGGCTCGGGTAGATGGATCGTCGCGCCGAAGTCCCAGGACTCTCGGTGCAGGTACGCGCTGGAGCCCTGGTCGGGGATCGAGTAGAGCGTCGTGCTCGCGACCTTCGGGTCCCGGTCGACGAGGAGGTAGTACGGGATTCCGACCCGAGCGTACCCCCACCACTTGGTCGGCTTGCGCAGGTTCCTGTCTTGGCTCGGCGCCCTGTCGTAGATGGCCAGGTTCTTGGAGGTGACCTCCACGACCATTTCGATTTCGTCCGGGCTCAGGTTTACCTCTTCGGCCTCTCCTGCGGCCTCGAATACGCTTTCTTCTGCCACGATCAGGTCGGGGACGTAACCTTGCTCGAAGCTCACGAGGTTCACGGTCATGACCTGTCGAGTGGTCCACGGGTAGGTCTTATCCGTGAACCTGGCCCTGTCGATCGCACTGGAGATGCGGTAAACGATATTTCCGTGGGCGACGACGGGGGTGGGGGACACGACGATCTCTCCTCCGATGATCTCGGCCCGAGAGCCCTCGGGTAGGTGGAGGAAGTCGTCGAGTTCACCCCTCGCCCAGAGGGCGTAGGGCGTATCTGGAAGGGCTGCCTGGTAGGAGGGCAGCGTTTGGATGGTCACGTTCGGCGATCCTTCCCTCACGATCTGCTCCAGTCATCGTAGGGGAACGTGTGTTCGGTCCGTGCGTGAAACGTCGCACTCCGTCATGGTTCTGTGGTCGTGGCCGTCACGCGCCTGCGTGAAGGCTAGCGGCGGAGGCGGGTGATGAACTTGTAGCGGTCGCCTCGGTAGAGGGACTGGGCCCATTCGACGGGCTGGCCGGTGGTGTCGAAGGCGTGGCGGGAGAGCAGGAGCATGGGGAGGCCGACGTCCACGCCGAGGAGCTGCGCGTCGTGGGGGGTGGCGAGGACGGTCTCGATGGTCTCCTCGGCCTCGGTCAGGTGGACGTCGTAGGCCGTGGCGAGCGTCTCGTACAGGGAGCGGTGGCGGGGGAGCTCGCGGCGCAGGCCGGGGAAGCGGCGGGCGGGGAGGTGCGAGGTGTCGATCGACATGGGCTCGCCGTCGGCGAGGCGGAGGCGGTGGACGCGCAGGACCCGGCCGCCGGGGCGGATGCACAGGAGGGTCGCCAGGCGCTCGTCGGCGCTGACGTAGCCGGCCTCCAGGATGCGGGTCTCGGGGCGCAGCCCGTGGTGCCGCATGTCCTCGGTGTAGCTGACGAGCTGGAGCTCCTGCGACACCTTCGGTTTGGCGACGAAGGTGCCCTTGCCCTGGATGCGCTGCAGCCGGCCTTCCACGACGAGCTCGGCGAGGGCCTGGCGGACGGTGGTGCGGGACGTCTCGTACTTCTCGGCGAGGGTCCGCTCGGGGGGCAGCGGGCTGCCCGGCGGAAGCGACTGGATCAGCTCCACCAGCAGCTCTTTGAGCTTGTAGTACTTCGGGATGCGGGGGGCCTGGTTCGGGTGGCGCTTACCGACGCCGCCGAGTGAGGCCCGGTCGAATCCGTGCTCGAATCCACCCCCGTGCCGGGGCCCGCCCCTGACCTCCGTCACGGCATCTCCTCACGTTCATCACCGGTTCTCCCCGATGTTATGCGTGCAGACTACGGGCGGTAGAGGACGCCACTTCGGCCAGGGCCGTCCCGAGGCGTGTGAGGTCCGCCTCGCCCAGCGTGGCGCGTGCGGTGAGGCGCAGGCAGGCGCGGCCCTTGGGCACCGACGGCGGGCGGAAGCAGCCGACGCGAAGCCCGTGCTCGGCGCAGGTCGCGGCCGCGCGGACGGCGGCGTGCGGCTCGCCGAGGTACACCGGGACGACGGCCGCGGCGGGCTCGGCGGTCTCCAGGCCGGAACCGGCCGCGAGCGCGGCGATGCGCCGGGCGCGGTCGCGGGCGCGGGACGGCAGGCCGGGGTCGGCTTCGAGGACGTCGAGCGCGGCGAGCGCGGCGCCGGCGGCGGGCGGGTTCAGGCCGGTGTCGAAGATGAACGACCGGCCGGTGTCGACGAGGGTGTCGATGATCTCGGGCGCGCCGAGGACCGCGCCGCCCTGGGCCGCGAGCGACTTCGACAGCGTGAGGGTGAGGACCACGTCCGGTTCGCCCGCGAGGCCGGCGGCGTGCGCGGCGCCCCGGCCGCCGTCGCCGACGACGCCGAGCGCGTGCGCCTCGTCGATCACCAGCAGCGCGCCGTGCGCCCGCGCGGCGCGGTGGAGGGCGCCCAGCGGCGCGAGGTCGCCGTCCACGGAGAACACGGCGTCGGTGACGACGACGGCCTCGTCCTCGTCGCGTTCGGCCAGCGCCCGCTCGACGGCGGCGGCGTCGCGGTGCGGGACGATCGCGACCCGGGACCGCGACAGGCGGCACGCGTCCACGATGGAGGCATGGTTGACCTGGTCGGAGACGACGAGCGTGCCGGGCCCGGCGAGGGCGGTGACGGCGCCGAGGTTGGCGAGGAAGCCGGAGGAGAAGACGAGCCCGGCGGCGCTGCCGGTGAACGCGGCGAGCCGACGGTCCAGTTCGGCGTGCAGCTCGGTGGTCCCGGTGACGAGGCGCGACCCGGTGGAGCCGGTGCCCCACGCGCGGGCCGCGGCGACGGCCCCCTCGATCAGCCGCGGGTCGCCGGCGAGCCCGAGGTAGTCGTTGGACGCGAGGTCGGCGGGGCCGTCCGGACCGCCGGGGCGGGGGCGCAGCGTCCGGCGCAGCCCGGCCTCGGCGCGCCGCGCGGCCGCGTCCCGGAATCTGGCCAGGGGGTCTCGTCCTGCGGTCATGCGGGAATCCTGCCAGGCCCCGCCGGGGCCGGGGGCGTGGCCCCGCACCGAACCGCATCGGCGATGATGGTGGCGTGCCTACCTTGGCGGATCTCGTCCGCGATCACAGCGACCTCACCGAGGCCGACCTGGAGTGGCTGCACGCGCTGGTGTCCGACTGGCAGCTCCTCGCCGACCTGTCCTTCGCCGACCTGCTGCTCTGGGTGCCGCTGCGGTCGGCGGCCGCGCTGCCCGCCGAGGCGGCGGCCCGCGCGGGGCGCGGCCAGCGCGGCGCGCTCGACGCGGGCGCGACCGTGCCGGGCTGGGTGGCGATCGCGCAGATGCGCCCGACGACCGGCCCGACCGCCTACCCGGAGGACCTCGTCGGCAAGGTCGTCCGGACGGGACGCCGCGGCCTGATCGACGTGGCGTGGCGGGAGGGGCGCATCGTCCGGGAGGGCGACCCCGAGTGGGGCAGCGGCATCCCCGTCCGGGAGGAGTCGATCCCGGTGCGGCGCGGAGCCAAGATCCTCGGCGTGATCCAGCGCAGCACCAATCTCAGCTCGGCCCGCACCCCCAGCCGGCTGGAGCTGACCTACCTGCAGAGCGCCAGCGACCTCGCGACGATGATCTCCGAGGGGCGGTTCCCGGTGCCGGGGGAGGAGCCGAACATGGTCCGCTCGCCGCGTGTCGGCGACGGGCTGATGCGGCTGGACCGCTCGGGCCGGGTCACCTACGCCAGCCCCAACGCGCAGTCGGCCTACCGGCGGCTCGGCTACCCGGCCGACCTGGTCGGCGAGTCGCTCGGCCAGATCACCGCGGACCTGTGCGACACGGGCGAGCCGATGGAGGAGGCGCTGAGCGTCGTCCTGTCCGGCCGGGCGCCCCGCGAGGTGGAGGTCGAGTCACGCGGGTCGATCATGCAGCTGCGGACGATCCCGCTGGTCGTCGGGGGGACGCGGATCGGCGCGGTCGTACTGTGCCGCGACGTGACCGAGCTGCGCTGGCGCGACCGGGAACTGCTGACCAAGGACGCCACCATCCGGGAGATCCACCACCGGGTGAAGAACAACCTGCAGACGGTCGCGGCGCTGCTGCGGCTCCAGGCCCGGCGGCTGCAGATCCCGGAGGGCCGGGCCGCGCTGGACGAGGCGGTCCGGCGCGTGGGGTCCATAGCGATCGTGCACGAGACGCTGTCGCACACCCCCGACGAGCTGATCGACTTCGACGACATCGCCGACCGGGTGATCACGATGGCGGCGGAGGTGTCCACCCCCGAGACCAGGGTGGCGCCGAAGCGGACCGGGAGCTTCGGCGTCCTGCCCGCCGAGGTCGCGACGCCGCTGGCGATGGCGCTCACCGAACTCCTCCAGAACGCCCTGGAGCACGGCCTGGTGAACCGCTTCGGCACGCTGGAGGTCATCGCCCACCGCTACGGCGAGGGCGAGGTGCGCGACCGGGGCGGCGTGGAGGTCTGGGGAGAATGGCCGGAGGCCGGCGACCACGAGTCCCGCGGGACGCCCGCCGCCGACACCGGGGAACCCACCGGACGCCGCCTGGTCACGACCATCACCGACGACGGCGTCGGCCTCCCCGCCGACTTCGACGTGGAGGGCACCGACAGCCTCGGCCTGCAGATCGTCCGCACCCTGATCGTCGGAGAACTGGGCGGCCGCCTGGACTTCACTCCCCGCCCCGGGGGCGGCACCGAGGTGACGGTCGACATCCCCCTGGACCACACCCACCGGCGTGTTTGATTGCATTGCTGTGCTTGTTTGCACTGCCCTTGGCGGTCAGGCGCCAGAGCGCCTTCCCTTCAACGGGCAATGCGCGCGATCGCTGCATCGCTCCGGCTCGCCCCGGGGCTCGCTGCGCGATCAGGTTCCTCGCAGGCTCGGAACCTGCCTTCGGACGCGATCGCAGGTGTTGGGGTTGTCGCGGGGTTGCCGTGGTGGCTGATGTAGGTGCGCGCGGCGGTCGAGGATCGTGGGAGGGTGTTCAGCGCCTGACGCCCAGGGCGCTGCCTTGGGCACTTCGTGTCCTGCGGCGCTTGAGGGCGCGGCGTTCGTCTTCGCCCATGCCGCCCCAGACGCCCGAGTCCTGGCCGGACTCCAGGGCCCAGCGCAGGCAGGCGTCGGTCACGTCGCAGCGCCGGCACACCTGCTTGGCCTCTTCGATCTGCAGGATCGCGGGCCCGGTGTTGCCGATCGGGAAGAACAGCTCGGGGTCCACGTCACGGCAGGCTGCGCGGTGGCGCCAGTCCATGCGGTCCACTCCTTCGTCAGGTTGTGGAGCAACTCCACATTTGTGAACGGTTTCACATGTCGCGAACGCCCAGGTGGCGAGGGCCAGGTCCGGGGATGAATGTTCGGCGGCGCTGCGAGCGGGAGGCCGGCGACGTTGGGGCCCCTGTCTCGGATACGCACTTTGAGCGTGTCAGGGGGGCGCGGGCAGGCGCAAGACCTTTGAGAAAGGATTCTCAAAGTATGGGTGTCGCATGTGTCACACCCGGAAGACGATCGTGTTACTTGGCTCTCATCTGGAAGGCCATGAGACCGCACATTCTCGCGGCCGGGTTCAGATGACGACGCGTAGTGCCTTGGGAACGGACCGGAACGTCACGCTGTCCTGTTCGCCAAGGTAGTCGCCGTCCAGTTGGAAGGCCACCGGGTGCTCCGCGCGCAGCGTGACCTCCGAAGCGTCGTGCACGTTCACCACGTGCCTGCCCTGCAGGGGACGGGTACGGGCCGTGAGCATCTGCGCCACGGCCCCGAGCGTCGGGCCGATATCCAGGGAACGCATTCCGAACACGTCCAGCCCGCGCGAGAAGTTCGCCTTCGGACTCGGATTCACCGGGAGGCGATTCATGTACGTCCACGGCGACGTGTTCGAAATGAAGGCCAGGAACAGGCCCGGTTTCGGGGGGCGGCCCGGCTGCTCCAGGGTGAGTGTGGGGTGCCTCCGGTCGGTGCCGGTGAAGAAGTGCTGGATCGCCGTCCGCACATAGAGGGACGTGTAGGCGGTGGCGCCCGCGGCCCGGCGGCGCTCCACCTCCCGGACGACCTCGGCGTCCAGCCCGATGCCCGCGCAGAACGTGAAGTAGCGTTCGGCGCCGCCCGGATGGCACGCGGTCGCGAGGCCGACCGTCCGGTGCCGGCCCGCGCGCAGCGCCTCCAGCACGGACTTCGTCGCGCCGACCGGGTCGGCGGGCAGGCCGAGCGTCTTGGCGAAGACGTTCGCGCTGCCGGACGGCAGTACCGCCAGCGCCGGCAGGCCGGGGGACGGCCCGTCCGTGAGGAGGCCGTTGACCGCCTCGTTCACGGTGCCGTCGCCGCCGAGCGCGATCACGACGTCGTAGCCGTGCACGGCGGCCTGGTGGGCCAGTTCGGTCGCGTGGCCGCGGTGGCCCGTCTCGGCGAGGACGAGGTCGAGGTCGCCGGAGAAGGCCCGCATCAGGATGTCGCGGGCCCGCCGGGAGGTGGAGGTCGCCTTGGGGTTGGCGATGAGCATGGCGCGCACGGCGTCAGGGTATCGATCGTTCCGCGTGCGTTCGCCCGGCGTTCGCCTCGTCCTCGGGTGGGCGCCGGTCCGCTCCCCGGCGGGAGTAGGGTTTCGGGTTGTGTTGAAGCGTCGTCCCATCACCGTGCAGGCCGCCGCCGCCCTGGAGGCCGCGGAGGGCCTCGCCGCCCTCGGAGTCGGCGTCTTCACCGGCGTGGAGACGGCCACCGGCGCCGCGGTCGACCCGGCCGGCGCGATCGGCGTGACCGTCCTCGCGCTCGCGGGCGGCCTCGGCATGCTCGCCTGCGCGCGGGGGCTGCTGCGCGCCGAGCAGTGGAGTCGCGCGCCCACGGTGCTGACGCAGTTCTTCGCCCTGCCGGTCGCGTGGTCGCTGTGGCAGAGCGGGCAGTCCGCGTTCGCCGTGCCGCTGGGCCTGGCCGCCATCCTCACGCTGATCACGGTCCTCAGCCCGCCCAGCACGGCGTGGCTCTTCGACGATCAGGACGAGGAAGAAGCCGAGGACGGGGGGCGGCCCGCCCGCGAACCCGAGGACTCCGCGGCGGGGGAGACGCCGTCCGGGGAACCGCGCTCGCTGGGGCGGCGCCTCATGGACCGGCTGAAAGAGCAGCCCACGAAGAAATGATCCGGCGCCGAGGCCCGGGACGCCCCGGGGCGCTCGGCGCCGTGCACCGCGTCATTCGTCCGCGGTGAGGCCCTCCCGCAGCTGGGCGAGGGTGCGGGCGAGCAGCCGCGACACGTGCATCTGGGAGATGCCCAGCTCCGCGGCGATCTGCGACTGGGTCATGTTGCCGAAGAACCGCAGCAGCAGGATCTTCTTCTCGCGGGCGGGCAGCTTCTCCAGCAGCGGCTTGAGGGACTCGCGGTACTCGACGCCCTCCAGCGACTCGTCGACCATGCCGAGCGAGTCGGCCACCGCGGGGGCGTCCTCGTCGCCGGAGTCGGGGGCGTCCAGGGACACGGTGGAGTAGGCGTTCGCCGACTCCAGGCCCTCCAGCACCTCCTCCTCGCTCATCTGCAGGTGCGCCGCCAGCTCGCTGACGGTCGGCGCCCGGCCCTCGCGCTGGGCGAGGTCGCTGATCGCCTTGGTCAGCGACAGCTTGAGCTCCTGCAGCCGGCGCGGGACGCGCACGGCCCAGCCCTTGTCGCGGAAGTGCCGCTTGATCTCGCCGACGATGGTGGGGGTCGCGTAGGTGGAGAACTCGACGCCGCGTTCCAGGTCGAACCGGTCGATCGACTTGATCAGGCCGATCGTGGCGACCTGGATCAGGTCGTCCAGCCACTCGCCGCGGTTGCGGAAGCGGCGGGCGAGGTACTCCACCAGCGGCAGGTGCAGCTCCACGAGCTGGTCGCGGATGCGCTGGCGCTCCGGGTCGCCCTCGGGAAGCTGGGAGAGCCGCTCGAACAGGGCACGCGCCCGCGCCCGGTCGGGGACCGCGCTCTCGGTGCGCTCGACGCTCACTTCCGGGCCCACCGGCTCCGTCGGCTGCCCCGCGGCCGTCTGCTCCGTGGTCGTCTTCTCCGTCACGGCGCCCCCGCCGTACCGCGCCGCTTCTGCAGCGTCACGGTGACCCGGTCATCGGCGCCCACCCGGGCGTCGACCTCACCCGCCAGTGACGAAAGGACCGTCCATGCGAAGGTGTCGCGGCTGGGTTCCTCCCCGTCCACGGTGAGCACGGACACGGAGATGCGCATGGCCTCCCCGGTCAGTTCGAACTCGCAGACGAGGTCGGTACCGGGCACCGCCTGTGCGAGCAGCATCGCGCACGCCTCGTCGACGGCGATGCGCAGGTCTTCTATCTCGTCCAGCGTGAAGTCCAGCCGGGCCGCGAGGCCCGCGGTGGCCGTCCGCAGCACGGACAGGTAGGCGCTCGCGGCGGGCAGCCGCACCGTCACCACGTCGCGGACGGACAACTTCGTACTGGTCGGCATTGCAGCGGTTTCCTCGGTCACGTCACTCCCTCGCAGGATGGTCCCGCTGGTACCGAAACTACCGCCTGCCGAGCCCACTCGGAGACTTCGCCGCGCGTGGCTTTCTCACCAATGTCCGCGCCGACGTCAACGAACGCGTCCCAAACCTCGGCGCGACGAGGCGTGCATCACGGGCGAACGGGGCGGATAACCTGCTCGGGTGATCCGATCCGCGACCCCGGACGACGTTCCGGACATCATGCGCCTGATCCGCGCCCTGGCCGAATACGAGCGCGCCCTTCACGAGGTGAAGGCCACGGAGGAGCAGCTGCGCGACAACCTCTTCCGTGACGATCCCAGGGTCTTCGCCCACGTCGCCGAGCACGAGGGCAGGATCGTCGGGTTCTCGCTGTGGTTCCTCACGTTCTCCACCTGGAACGGCACGCACGGCATCTACCTGGAGGACCTGTTCGTCGAGCCGGACGCCCGCGGCCACGGGTACGGCAAGGCGCTCCTCATCGAACTCGCGCGGATCGCAGACGAACGCGGCTACGGCCGTGTGGAGTGGGCGGTCCTCAACTGGAATCGGCCGGCGATCGACTTCTACGAGGCGCTCGGCGCCCGTCCCCAGGACGAGTGGACGGTGTACCGCCTCACCGGCGACACCCTCACCAAAGCCGCCCGCTTGTGAAGGCCGCCCGGACGTAGCGGAGGCCCGGCCGGTGACCGGCCGGGCCTCCGCTCCCGGGTCCGTCAGCCCTGCTTGGTCTCCCAGAAGATCTTGTCGATCTCCGCGATCTTCGCGAGCAGGTCGTCGGCGACCTTGGTGTCCATGGTGGCCTTGGTGCCGCCGCCACCCCCGGCGAGCTTGGTCGCCTCGTTGAACAGCTGGTGGAGCTGCGGGTACTTCTCGAAGTGCGGCGGCTTGAAGTAGTCGGTCCACAGCACCCACAGGTGGTGCTTGACCAGCTCCGAGCGCTGCTCCTTGATCAGGATCGCCCGTGCGCGGAACTCGGGGTCCTCGTTGGCCGCGTACTTCTCAGTGATCGCCTTGACCGACTCGGCCTCGATCCGGGCCTGCGCCGGGTCGTAGACGCCACACGGCAGGTCGCAGTGCGCGGAGACCTTCGTCTTCGGGCGCAGAAGCTTGAGCAACACCTGCTCATCCCTTCCCTCGTTGCGGATCATGCTCAGGTCACCGACATTACCCTTGTGCCACCGGCCGCGTCCGGCCAGGGCGCTCGGTATTTCGGCCTAAGACCCGGACCGCGGCGCGGTCCGGAACCCTTCCAGCGGTGTTGATGCCCCTGACCGACGATCTATGCGGGCGGAACGAGGAGGATCATGCGGATGCGCCCGGTGGTGCGCGGGCTCACCGGTGCGGTGCTCCCGCTCACGGCGGTGCTCGCGCTCGCGGGACTGCGGCGGCTGCGGGCCGTCGAGGTGACCGGGGACTCGATGCTGCCGGGGCTGCGGCCGGGCGACTGGCTGCTGGTGCGCGCCGGGGCGCGTCCCGTGCCCGGCGACGTCGTCGTCGCACGGCACCCGGAACGGCCGGAGCTCCTCATCGTCAAGCGCGCCGTCCGCGAGGACGGCGGCGGGTGGTGGCTGGAGAGCGACAACCAGGCGGCCGCGGGCCGGCGGGACAGCTGGGACTTCGGCGCCGTGCCCGGCCCGCTCGTCGTGGGCCGGGTCGTCGCCCGCTACTGGCCCCCGTCGCGCGCCGGGACGGTCACGCGTGGCGCGCTCGGACCGCAGGCGGCGGTCACGCCGCCCCGTCCGGCGCAGCGCTCGGAGCAGTAGCGGCGCGAGCGGTTCGCGGTGGTGTCGAGGAACACCCGGCCGCAGCCCTCCGCCTTGCAGAGCCCGAACCGGCCGACGCCCTCGGCGGCGATCTCCGCGGCGAGGCCCATGGCGGTGCGCGCGGCATAACGGTCCGGTATCGAGCCGGACTCGTTGAAGTGCAGATGCCACCCCTGGCCGTCGTGGCGCGCGAGCTGCGGATGGACCGGGTGGTGGATGAGCAGCGTGTTGATGCGCTCGACGGCCTCGTCCTCGTTCCCGCGGGCGGCCGCGACGATGATCGCGCGGAGCTGGTCGCGCAGCGCGCGCATGGCGTCGAGCTCGCGGTGCGCGATCCGCCCCCCGAGATGCGGCCGGTGCGACAGCAGGGTCCGCAGCCCTTCGAGGTCGCGCAGGTCGTCCTCCTGGTCGCGCCGCGTGTTCACGAGGTCGACCGCCAGGTCTGCGTAAGACGCGAGGTTCATAGGACCTCCTGACCGACTCGACCAGATTGGCCAAGAGTTATTCCCACGTGGCGGCGAACATACCTGCTCATGGCGAAAAAGTGCCCGTGGGCGGCGGCCGGCGTCGAACCGGCCGAAAGTACGACGCTCGCCGGCGCGAACCGTGCTTTCGGCCGGTGCTCCGGGGCGGCGCCATTACCGACGATGCCGTCATGTCACATGAAGATCCGGTCCCTGTGCTGCAGGCCGAGGGACTGACGAAGAGATACGGCCGCCGGGAGGCGCTGAGCGGAGTCGAGCTGCGCGTTCCGGCGGGTCGCGTCGTGGGGCTGGTAGGTCCGAACGGGGCCGGCAAGTCGACCCTGCTGAATCTGGCCTGCGGGCTGCTGGAGCCGACGACGGGCTCGCTGCGCGTGCTGGGCTCCAGGCCGGCGGCGAGCGCCGCGCACCTGGCCAGGGTCGGGTTCGTGGCGCAGAACACTCCGGTGTACCCGTCGTTCAGCGTGGCCGACCATCTGCGCCTGGGGGCGCGCCTGAACCCGTCATGGGACCGGGGGCTGGCCGAGCGGCGCATCGCGCAGGTCGGGCTGAACCCGGGCCAGAAGGCCGGACGGCTGTCGGGCGGGCAGCGCGCGCAGCTGGCGCTGACGATCGCCGCCGCCAAGCGCCCCGAACTGCTGATCTTCGACGAGCCGGCCGCCGCGCTGGACCCGCTGGCGCGGCAGGGGTTCCTGGCGAACCTGATGGAGTTCGTCGCGGAGCTCGGCGCCAGTGCCGTGTTGTCGTCGCACCTGCTCGGGGACATCGAGCAGGTCTGCGACCACCTCATCGTGCTGTGCGACTCGCGGGTCCAGGTCGCCGGCGACGTCCGCGACCTGCTGGCCTGCCATCACCGGCTGGTCGCGCCGGACGGCGATCCCGGTCGGCCGCCCGCGGGCGTCGAGGTCGTCCGGGCGGAGCACGGCGGCGCGCTGGTGCGCACCGGCCGCCCGCCGGCGGAGCTCCCGTTCCGAACCCGGCCGGTCACGCTCGAAGAGCTGGTGCTGGCGTACATGGCCCGGGCGAACACGCCCGGCGCACGGTCCGGTGCCGTGGCCGGGGAGGGAGCGCGATGATCTGGTTGAACTGGCGGCAGTTCCGCCTCCAGGCGCTCGCGGGCGCCGCCGGGCTCGTGCTCATCGCCGGCTACCTGCTGTACCTCGGGATGGACATCCGGGACGCCCACGGCGCCTACCGGTCCCGCTGCGCGGACGCCGCCGCCTGCGCCCAGGCGGAGATCCAGTTCCAGAGCACCTACCGGAACACGCTGCTGTTCCTGGCCGCCGGACTCGGGCTGATCCCCGTGGTCATCGGCGCGTTCTGGGGTGCGCCGCTGATCGCGCGGGAACTGGAGCTCGGCACCCACCGGCTGGTGTGGAACCAGAGCGTGACCCGCCGCCGCTGGCTGATCGGCAGGATGGCGTTCACCGGCCTCGCCGCCATGATCATGGCGGGCGCGGCGGGCCTGCTGCTCACCTGGGCGGCGGCCCCGTACGATCAGGTCGCCGCCGACCGGTTCGGGACGGTGGAGTTCGGGGCACGGAACATCGCCCCGATCGGCTACGCCTTCCTCGCCGTCGCCCTCGGCACCACCGTCGGCCTGTTCGTGCGCCGGACGCTGCCGGCGATGGCCATCACGGGCGCCGTCTTCCTGGTCGTCCAGTTCACGGTGCCGAACCTGGTCCGGCCGCACCTCATGCCGCCGGAGAAGACGTCCCTGCCGATGACCGCGCAGGCCATCAACCGGGCCAGGAGCCTCGGCAGTATCACCGGGGCCCCCGTCGTCGGCGGCCTGCAGGTGCCCGGGGCCCCCGACGCGTGGATCAGCGAGACCAGCCCGCTGCGCACCCGGGACGGGCGGACGCTCAGCGAGAGGGCGTTCGCGCAGTGTCTGGACGCTCCGCCGAAGACCGGTGCGGGGGGCACGTTCGGTGACGCCGCGGTGTGCCTGGCCGCGCTCGATCTGCACGTTGACATCGAGTACCAGCCCGGCGGCCGCTACTGGTCGTTCCAGCTTGCCGAGACGGGGCTCTACCTGCTGACCGGCGCGTTCCTCACCGTCATCGCCCTGCGGCGCATCAGGCGTGCCTGACGCTGCCACGCCCGCCCACCGTGGCCGGCGGCACCGGGCGGCCACCGTGGTGGCGGCGGGACGAGTCCGGGACGCGCCAGGCGAGGATCCGTCCGCGTGCGACGCCGGACGGAGCATCGATAGCCTGGCCGGCGTGACCGTTCCGGGTGGATGGGTCAGGGGCGTCTCCGTGGCCGGGCTCGGCGCCGTGTTCCTCGCGGCGATCGCCGTGCAGGCCGCCGCCATCGCGCAGACCTGGGGCGCCTGGTACTGGGTGCCGGGCGGCGTCTCCGCGGCGGCGGTATGCCTCCCGGCGCTGCTGGGGCCGCGCAGGCCGCTCCGGGCGGCGGCCGCGGGGCTCGGCCTCGCGGCGGCGGCCATCGCGGTCACCGGCCTGGCCGGCCCCGACCTTCCCGCCGAGCCCAGCCCGGCCATGACGCTGGGGCTGGCGGTGCTGACCGGCGCCGCGCTCCGGTCCCTTCGGCCGGTACCGGCCGCCGCGGTCGCGGGCGCCGGGCCGGTACTGATCATCGCCGGTCAGCTCGCCGCCGGGCCGCCGTCCGGCGGCCTCGCGGCGGTGACGGCGCTGGACGGCCTGGTCTGGCTGGCCGGCGTCGGCGCCGGCCTGTCGCTGCGGGTGCTGGACGCCCGGGCCCGCGCGTCCGCCGAGGAGGTGCGGCGGGCGGAGCGGCTGGAGCTGGCCCGGGAGCTGCACGACGTCGTGGCCCACCACATCACGGGCATGGTGCTCCAGGCGCAGGGCGCCCAGGTGGTCGCGCGGCGCGACCCGGAGAAGGTGAGCGAGTACCTCGGTGAGCTGGAGGCCGCGGGGACCGACGCCCTGGCCGCGATGCGGCGGGTCGTGGGGCTGCTGCGCGACACCGGCGACGCGGCGCCGGCGTCCCCCGGGCCGGAGGGCCTCGGCGCGCTGGTGGAGCGCTTCCGCGGGCAGGGCCGGGAGGTGCGGCTGAGCATGCCGGACGGTGCCGAGTGGCCGCCGGAGGTGACCACCACCGTGTACCGCGTCACGCAGGAGGCCCTGACGAACGTCCTGCGGCACGCCCCGAAGGCCCGGTCCGTCACGGTCACCGTCGGGCAGGGCGCGCGGCGCGTCACCGTCGAGATCGCCGACGACGCCCCGGCGGCCCAGGCCCGGCATCCGCAGCGCGGCGGGTACGGCCTGATCGGCATGCGCGAACGCGTCGAGGCGCTCGGCGGCACGCTGCGGGCCGGGCCGCGGCCGGGCGCGGGCTGGTCCGTGCGGGCGACCCTGCCCGTCCCCACCGGGGAGCCCCGATGACCATCTCGGTGCTGCTCGCCGACGACCAGGCGATGATCCGCCGCGGGCTGCGGCTGATCCTGGAGGACCAGCCCGACATCAGCGTCGTCGGGGAGGCGTCCGACGGGGCCGAGGCGGTCGCCCTGGCGCGGCGGCTGCGCCCGGACGTGTGCCTGGTGGACATCAGGATGCCCCGGCTCGACGGCATCGAGGTGACCCGCGCGCTCGCCGGGCCGCGGGTGCCCGACCCGATGCGGGTCGTCGTGGTCACCACCTTCGACCTGGACGAGTACGTGTACGGCGCGCTGCGCGGCGGGGCGGTCGGCTTCGTCCTCAAGGACGCCGGGCCCGCCCTGCTCGTCGAGGCGGTCCGTGCCGCCCACAACGGCGAGGCGCTGGTCTCGCCCGCCGTGACCGTCCGGCTGCTGCGGCACCTGACGGCCGCCTCGGCGCCGCCGCGCGCCGAGCGGCCCCCGCCCCTGTCGGACCGCGAACTCCAGGTCGTCCGGGCCCTGGCGCGCGGCCGGACCAATCAGGAGATCGCCGCGGAGCTGTTCATCTCGCTCAGCACCGTCAAGAGCCATCTGTCGGGCGTCCAGGCAAAACTGGGAGTGCGCAACCGCGTCGGGATCGTCACCTGGGCGTGGGAGAACCACCTCGTCGACCCGTCGTGATCCCCGGCCTCCGCGGGCGGGGGCGAGCTCCGGCGCTACGTGGTCCGGCGGCCCGGCGGCCCGTGTTCCGGGGTGGAACACGGGCCGGCGAGTGGTCAGATGCGGTTGACGCCGTCCTTGCGGGCCTGCTCGGCCACCGCAGCGGTGACGGCCGGGGCGACGCGGTCGTCGAACGGGCCGGGGATGACGTAGTCGGGCTTCAGGTCGTCCCCGACGATGTCGGCGAGCGCGTTGGCCGCCGCCAGCTTCATGCCCTCGGTGATCGAGGACGCGCGGACGTCCAGCGCGCCGCGGAAGATGCCCGGGAACGCCAGCACGTTGTTGATCTGGTTCGGGTAGTCGCTGCGGCCGGTCGCGACGACCTTGGCGTGCCGGAGCGCGACCTCGGGGTGCACCTCGGGGGTGGGGTTGGACAGCGCGAAGACGATGGCGTTCTCCGACATCGTGGCGACGCACGACTCGTGCACGGTGCCGCCGGACAGGCCGATGAACACGTCGGCGCCGCGCAGCGCCTCCTCGGTGGAGCCCTTGAGGCACGACCGGTTGGTGATCTCGGCGATCTTCGTCTTGACCGGGTTGAGGCCGTCCCGCCCCTGGTAGATGAGCCCCTTGCTGTCCGACAGCGCGATGTCGCCGATGCCGCCCTCGATCAGCATCTTGGAGACCGCGATGCCGGACGCGCCCGCGCCGGCCACGACGGCGCGCAGCTCCGACAGCGGCTTGCCGACCAGGCGGGCCGCGTTCTTGAGCGCGGCGAGCGCGACGATGGCGGTGCCGTGCTGGTCGTCGTGGAAGACGGGGATGTCGAGCGCGGCGCGGAGCCGGTCCTCGATCTCGAAGCAGCGCGGGGCGCTGATGTCCTCCAGGTTGATGCCGCCGAAGCTCGGCGCCATCCGGATCACGGTGTCGACGATCTCGTCCACGTCCGTGGTGTTCAGCGCGATGGGCACGGAGTCGACGTTGGCGAACTCCTTGAACAGCAGGGACTTGCCCTCCATGACCGGCATCGAGGCGGCCGGGCCGATGTCGCCGAGGCCGAGCACGGCGGTGCCGTCGGTCACGACGGCGACGACCTTGGACGTCCAGGTGTAGTCGTAGGCCAGCTCGGGGTGGTCGGCGATCGCGGTGCACACCCGGGCGACACCGGGGGTGTAGGCCAGCGAAAGATCGTCTTTGTTGCGCACCGGAATGGTCGAGCGCATTTCCAGCTTGCCGCCGCGGTGCAGCGGAAACGCCGGATCGTCGTCGTAGGAGGACGGTTCGTTGGGATTGGGCTCAGCAGCCACAGCGACCCCTGTCAGTGAAAGTTGGCTTTCTAGCGATGCCGCCGCGGTGGTGCGGTGTGGTGGCCGGTCACCTGGAGGTCATCTCGCGACGTACGGGGGTCACCCGTTGTCCGATTCTCTCATACCGGGTCCGGCGGCCCCCGGGCGCAGGGTGGTGGCAACCGTCACGTGACGGTTGCCACGGGGTCGCCTGGGTCTCCGGGAACGGAGCCGTTGCATGATTGTTTCGGACCCTTTATCCAGATCAGGGGCGTTCTGCGCAAAAATGTGCACCTAACCTGTGGATCCGTTACGGATCCAACACAACCACTTGGAGGGGGACCATGATCATCGGTTCTCTGCGCCGCCGCGCCGTCGCGGCGAGCGCGCTCGTGCTGACGGGCGCCCTCGCCCTGTCCGCATGTGGCGACAACGGTGACGACACGGAAGGCTCGGGGGGCTCCGGTGCCGCGAACACGAGCGCGGACGCCGAGCTGAGCGCCATGGTCCCGGACGCGATCAAGAGCGACGGAAAGATCGTCGTCGGCGTGGACGCGTCCTACCCGCCGAACGAGTCGGTCGACCCGGCCTCACAGAAGATCGTCGGCTGGGACATCCAGCTCTTCGACGCCGTCGCCGCCAAGCTCGGCCTGAAGACCGAGTACAACAACGCGGGCTTCGACACCATCATCCCCGGCGTCCAGTCCGGCAAGTACGAGATCGGCGTCTCCTCGTTCACCGACAACAAGGAGCGCGAGAAGGTCGTCGACTTCGTCACCTACTACACGGCCGGGACCGCCTGGGCCGCGCTCACCGGCAACCCGAAGGGCGTCGACCCCGCCGACGCCTGCGGCAAGAGCATCGGCGTCCAGCAGGGCACCGTGCAGGTCGACGACCTCACCGCGAAGAGCAAGGAGTGCACCGACGCGGGCAAGCCGGCCATCAAGCAGGTCGTCCGCAAGCAGCAGACCGAGGTGAACAACGACCTCGTCGCGGGCAAGATCGACGCGATGGCCGCCGACTCGCCGATCATCGGTGACGCGGTGAAGAAGACCGGCAAGCTGGAGATCATCGGCGAGGCATACGACACCGCGCCCTACGGCTACGCGCTCGGCAAGAACTCCGGCCAGTTCAAGGACGCCGTGCTCGGCGCGGTCAAGGCCCTGATCGCCGACGGGACCTACACCAAGATCCTGACGGAGAACGGCGTGGAGAGCGGCGCGATCACCGAGCCGAAGATCAACGCCGCCGAGAGCTGATCGGATGACGGTCGACGACGACGTCGAGAAGGGACGGCCCGAAGCGATTCGGGCCGTCCCCGTCCGCCATCCCGGCCGCTGGGTCGCCGCGGCGGTCGTGGTGGTGCTCATCGCGATGTTCGTCAACTTCCTGTTGACGAGCGACGCGCTGGAGTGGCCGGAGCAGCGGAAGTACATCACCTCGGACGCGGTGCTGCGCGGTGTCCGCAACACGATCCTGCTGACCATCGCCGCCATGATCGGCGGCATGGTGCTCGGCACGGTCCTCGCGCTGATGCGCCTGTCGGCCAACCCGCTGCTGAGCGGCGCGGCCTGGTTGTACCTGTGGTTCTTCCGCGGCACCCCGCTCTACACGCAGCTGCTCATCTGGGGCGCGATCGGCACGCTGTTCCCGACCGTGGGGATCGGCATCCCGTTCGGGCCCGAGTTCGAGACGTGGCAGACCCAGGCGCTGGTGACCCCCATGCTCGCCGCGGGGCTCGGCCTGATCCTCAACGAGGCCGCCTACATGGCGGAGATCGTCCGGGCCGGGATCCTGTCGGTGGACGAGGGGCAGCAGGAGGCGGCGAGCGCGCTCGGCATGTCCCGGATGCAGACCATGCGCCGGATCGTGCTGCCGCAGGCGATGCGGGTCATCGTCCCGCCGACCGGCAACGAGGTGCTCTCCATGATGAAGAACACCTCGCTGGTCGCGGCCGTCCCGTTCTCCGAGCTGACCTTCACCGCGCAGACCATCTACGCCAGCACCTACAAGATCATCCCGATGCTGGTGATGGCGTGCCTGTGGTACCTGCTGCTGTCCTCGGTGCTGATGGTCGCCCAGTACTACATCGAGCGGCACTTCAGCAGGGGCGTCGGCAAGGGCAGCTCGCCGAAGACGCAGCGGGTCCGCTTCCGGGGCGGAGGCGGCGGCCAATGAGCGGAGGTGGCGACGTGACCGATCCCCTCGCCAGAACCCCGGCGCCGGAGAGCGGCGGGCTGATGGTGAAGGCCGAGCGGGTGCACAAGTCGTTCGGTCGGCTGGAGGTGCTGAAGGGCATCGACCTGGAGGTGCGGCAGGGCGAGGTGATGTGCGTCGTCGGCCCGTCCGGGTCCGGCAAGTCGACCTTCCTGCGCTGCATCAACCACCTGGAGAAGATCAACGCGGGCCGGCTGTGGGTGAACGGCCACCTGGTCGGCTACCGGGAGCACGGCGGCAAGCTCTACGAGCTGCGCGACCGGGAGGTCTCCGCGCAGCGCCGCGAGATCGGCATGGTGTTCCAGCGGTTCAACCTGTTCCCGCACATGACGGCGCTGGAGAACGTCATGGGGGCGCCGGTCTGGGTCAAGCGCCAGCCGAAGGACCAGGTCCGGAAGCGGGCCCTCAGCCTGCTGGAACGCGTCGGGCTGAGCGACAAGGCGCAGGTCTACCCGTCGCAGCTGTCCGGCGGGCAGCAGCAGCGGGTGGCGATCGCGCGGGCGCTCGCGATGGAGCCCGCGCTGATGCTGTTCGACGAGCCGACCTCCGCACTGGACCCCGAGCTCGTCGGGGAGGTCCTGGACGTCATGAAGCAGCTCGCCCTCGACGGCATGACCATGGTCGTGGTCACGCACGAGATGGGCTTCGCCCGCGAGGTGGGCGACTCGCTGGTCTTCATGGACGACGGTGTCGTCGTCGAGAAGGGCACGCCTCGCGAGGTCCTGGCCAATCCGCAGCACCCGCGCACCCAGGACTTCCTGTCGAAGGTCCTCTGACCGGGTATCGCGAGCGGCCCGCCTCCCGTCCGGGGGCGGGCCGCTCGCCGTACCGGCCGGGCCGTTAGTGTGCGTTCATGTTCGCTGTCACCGCTACGCAGATCGACGCAGACAATCCGCTGAACGGGCTGACCGTGGGGGAGGCGCCCGAACCCGAGGCACCGGACGGCTGGACGACCGTCACGGTGAAGGCCGCGGCGCTCAACCACCACGACCTGTGGTCGCTCAAGGGCGTCGGCCTGCCCGCCGACAAGCTACCGATGATCCTCGGCTGCGACGCGGCCGGGGTGGACGAGGACGGCAACGAGGTCATCGTCCACTCGGTGATCGGCGACCCCGCGCGGGGCGGCGGCGACGAGACCCTCGACCCGAAGCGCTCGCTGCTCTCGGAGAGCCATCCGGGGACGCTGGCCGAGCGGGTCGCGGTGCCGCGCCGCAACCTCGTCCGCAAGCCCGCCGAGCTGTCGTTCGAGGAGGCGGCCTGCCTGCCGACCGCGTGGCTCACCGCCTACCGGATGCTGTTCGACAAGGCCGGCCTGCAGCCCGGCTCGTCCGTCCTGGTGCAGGGCGCGGGCGGCGGTGTCGCGACCGCCGCGATCGCGCTGGCGTCGGCCGCCGGATACCGCGTCTACGCGACCAGCCGCAGCGAGGCCAAGCGCGAGCGGGCACTGGAGCTCGGGGCGGACGCGGCCCTGGAGCCGGGCGCGCGGCTCCCCGAGCGGGTCGACGCCGTGATCGAGACGGTCGGGCAGGCGACGTGGTCGCACTCGCTGAAGTCGCTGCGGCCGGGCGGGCGGATCGTGGTGTCGGGCGCCACCAGCGGCCAGGTGCCGCCCGCGGAGCTGAACCGGGTGTTCTTCCTCCAGCTGCAGGTGGTCGGCTCGACCATGGGGACGCGCGACCAGCTGGAACGGCTCGCGCGGTTCCTGGTCAAGACGGGGACCAGGCCGCTCATCGACCGGACGCTGCCGCTGAGCCAGGCCAGGGAGGGCTTCGCCGCGATGGAGACCGGCGACCTCTTCGGAAAGATCGTCTTCACGCCGTGAGCCGGGGGCGCCGTGGCCGGGGCGGCCCGGTCACGGCGTGCCGCCGTCCGCGTCCTCGCCGGGGCCCGAGTCCTCGTCCCGGCCGGGGTTGCGGTGGAGGACCTCGTCCTTCAGGCGGGCGCGGGTCTCGTCGAGGATCGCCTGGACGGCGGCGAGCCCGTCCTCGTCGAGCCGGGACTTCACGGCGGACTTGCGGACGTCCTCGACGAAGGTGCGGAGCAGGCGCTCCAGCTTGAGGCGGGCGACGTCCTCGCGGGTGCCGGTCGCGGTCTTCCAGGCGTCGTCCCAGTTCTGCCGCCACTCCTCCTTCCACGCCTGCTTCTGCTCGCGCCAGTACTCCTTCTGCCGCCGCCATTCGTCCTTCTGCCGGTCGGCGGTCTCCTTCCACGCCTCCTTGGACGTGGCCGCGCCCTGGTCGCGCATCGTGCGGGCCGCCTGGGTGAGCTCCTCGCGCAGCGTCCGGACGGTCTGCCGGACGTCCTCCTGCACCCCCCGGGCGAACTCCTGCGCGGACGCGGAGATCTCCTCCTCCAGGTCCGCCAGCTCGTCCATCCGGCGCTCCAGCTCCTCGCGGCCCTTGTCGGTCAGCGAGTACACCTTCTTGCCCTTGATCACCTCGTGGGTGACCAGGCCCTCCGACTCCAGCCGGGCCAGCCGCGGGTAGATCGTGCCGGGGGAGGGGGAGTAGACCCCGAGGAACCGGTCCTGCAGGTGCCGGATCACCTCGTAGCCGTGCCGCGGGCTCTCCTCCAGCAGCTTCAGCAGGTACAGCCGCAGGCGACCGTGGCCGAAAACGGGGCTCACGTGGTCCTCACTTCTCCATCCGGGGGGTGGTGGTGCCGGGCGGGTCTTCGCGGCCGATGAGGGTGACCGGGCCGGAGACCGTGTTGACGGTGAGCCGTCCCGAGCCGTTCCCGAGCTTCCCGGCGACGCTGCGGGCCACGGGCCGCTCCTGGCGGCCGAGTTCGGGGAAGGACGTGTCGATCCGCCCCGCGGCCGAGTTCAGGGTGACCTGCGCGTCCGCGGACTCGGGGATGCGCAGCGCGACCTCGCCGGAGACGGTGTTGACGTCGACGCGGCTGTCGCCCGCCAGGTCGACGTCGGCGGCGATGCGCCCGCTGACCGCCCGCGCCGCCAGCCGGTCCAGGGAGCCGCCGGCCAGGGACAGGTCGCCGGACACCGACGTGAACGACACCGTCCCGTCCAGGCCCTGCGCCTCGATCGCGCCGGAGACGGTGTTGGCGTCGATCGCGCCCGCGACCTCGTCGAGCGTCACGTCGCCGGAGGCGCTCTTGATGGACGTGCGGGCCGTCATGCCGGTCACGACCGCGTCCGCCGAGACCAGGTTGAGGGTGACGGGGCAGTCGTGCGGGACGGTCACCGTGATGGACGCCCGGCACTTCTGGGTGCGCAGCCAGCTCAGCACGCCCTCCCACAGCTTCTCGTGGGTGATCGTCAGCATGCCGGCCTCGTGGGTGATCACCAGCGGCGGGCCCTCGATGTCACCGATCATGACGGACGGCCGCTCCTCGGAGGCGAGCACGGAGACGTCTCCCGCGATCAGCGTGGCGCGCAGCGCGACGACGCCGTCGAAGTCGAGGGTGGTCGGTTCGTCGATCGTCCAGCGCGACATCGGGATCTGCCCCTTCGTCCGAGCGTCCTGTGACCAGTAAACACGATATGTCGCGTTCGTCGAAAGTCAAGATGTATCGCGTTTCCGCCAGGGTCTGGGCCGGGCCCCGGCCGCCGGGGGGTCATTCGTCGTCGTCCTCGTCGTCCAGCCGCGCCAGCCACGTGGCGAGCCGGTCGACGGGCGTCTCGAACTCGGGGTTGAGGTCCACGAACTCGCGGAGCCGCTCCGCCAGCCACGTCAGGCTGACCTCCTCCTCTCCGCGCCGGTCCGTCAGCTCCTCGATGCCCCGATCGGTGAAGTACATGAACTCGATTCCACTTTCTACGATGCCGCCCGCACACCGAGGGCTCCGGTGCGCCGCACCGGAGCCCTCGGATCCACGTCATCTCCGCCGGGGAAGCCCCCCGGGGACCGACTACTTCTGCTCGCCGAACACCCGGGCGATGAGGGCCTCCTGCTCCGCCTGGTGCAGCTTCGCCGAACCCACGGCCGGGGACGACGACGCCGGACGCGACACCCGCGACATCCGCAGGCCCTCGATGTGGTGCGGCAGCTTCAGCGCCATGAACGGCCAGGCGCCCATGTTCGCCGGCTCGTCCTGCACCCACACGACCTCGACGTCCGGCGGGTACTTGGCCAGCTCAGCCTTGATCTCGTCCACGGGCGGCGGGTACAGCCGCTCGACCCGGATCATCGCGGTGTCGGTCGCGCGCGCGCTCTGCCGCGCCTTCACCAGGTCGTAGTAGATCTTGCCGGTGCTGAGCAGCACCCGCCGCACGCCCTTCGGGTCGATCGCCGGGTCGCTCTCCGGGATCACCGGCAGGAACGCGCCGCCGGTGACCTCCGCGACACTGGACGTCGCCGCCTTCAGCCGCAGCAGCGACTTCGGCGTGAACACGACCAGCGGCTTGTGCCGGCCCGACAGCACCTGCCAGCGCAGCAGGTGGAAGTAGTTCGACGGGGTCGTCGGGTACACCACGGTCATGTTGTCCTGCGCGCACAGCTGCAGGTAGCGCTCGATGCGCGCCGACGAGTGGTCCGGCCCCTGGCCCTCGTAGCCGTGCGGCAGCAGCAGCACGACGCCGGAGTGCTGGCCCCACTTCTGCTCACCCGACGAGATGTACTCGTCCACGATGTTCTGGGCGCCGTTGGCGAAGTCGCCGAACTGGGCCTCCCAGCAGACCAGCGCGTCCGGGCGGGTCATCGAGTAGCCGTACTCGAAGCCCATCGCCGCGTACTCGCTGAGCAGCGAGTCGTGCACGTAGAACTTCGACACGCCCTGCCCGAACTGCTTGAGCGGGGTGTACTCCTCGCCGGTCCTGCGGTCGACGAGGACCGCGTGCCGCTGGCCGAACGTCCCGCGCCGGGTGTCCTGGCCGACGAGCCGCACCGGGTGGCCGTCGATCAGCAGCGAGCCCATCGCCAGCAGCTCGCCGGTCGCCCAGTCGATCGCGTCGTCCTCGATCATCTGCGCGCGGCGCTGCAGGATCGGCTGCAGCCGCGGGTGCGGGGTGAAGCCCTCCGGCAGGCTGACCTGCGAATCGATGAGCCGCTTGACGGTCTCCTGCGGGATCGCCGTCCGCGCCTTGCCGTGGTCGATCGGGATGCGCTCCTCGACGTCCGGCTTCACCACCGAGCCCGGCTCCTGCGGCTTCTTCACGGCCTCGCGGGTCTCGGTGAAGGCGCGCTCCAGCTGCTCCTGGTAGTCGCGGAGCGCCTGCTCGGCCTCCTCGACCGTGATGTCGCCGCGGCCGATCAGCGCCTCGGTGTACAGCTTGCGCACCGAGCGCTTCGCGTCGATCAGGTCGTACATCAGCGGCTGGGTGAACGAGGGGTTCTCGCCCTCGTTGTGGCCCCGGCGCCGGTAGCAGACCATGTCGATGACGACGTCCTTCTTGAACGTCTGCCGGTACTCGAACGCCAGCCGCGCGACCCGCGCGCACGCCTCCGGGTCGTCGCCGTTCACGTGGAAGATCGGCGCCTGGATCATCCGGGCCACGTCGGTGGAGTAGACGCTGGACCGCGAGTACTCGGGCGCGGTGGTGAACCCCACCTGGTTGTTGATCACGACGTGGACGGTGCCGCCGGTGCGGTAGCCGCGCAGCTGCGACAGGTTCAGCGTCTCCGCGACCACGCCCTGCCCCGCGAACGCGGCGTCGCCGTGCAGGAGCACGGGCAGCACGCTGAAGCCCGCCTCGCCGACGTCGAGCACGTCCTGCTTGGCGCGGACGACGCCCTCCAGGACCGGGTCGACCGTCTCCAGGTGCGAGGGGTTCGCCACCAGCTCACAGTGGATCTTGGAGCCGTCGTCGGCGACGAAGTCCCCGGACGCGCCGAGGTGGTACTTCACGTCACCGGAGCCCTGCGCGCTGCGCGGGTCGAGGTTGCCCTCGAACTCGCCGAAGATCTGCCCGTAGGACTTGCCGACGATGTTCGCGAGGACGTTCAGCCGGCCGCGGTGCGCCATGCCGATGACGACCTCGTCCAGGCTGGCCTTCGCCGCCGCCGAGATCACCGAGTCCAGCAGCGGGATGACGGACTCGCCGCCCTCCAGCGAGAACCGCTTCTGCCCGACGAACTTCGTCTGCAGGAACGTCTCGAACGCCTCGGCGCTGTTCAGCCGGCGCAGCACGTGCAGCTGCTCCTCGCGCGACGGCTTCTCGTGCGGGACCTCCACGCGCTCCTGGATCCAGGCCCGCTCCTCGGGGTCCTGGATGTGCATGTACTCGATGCCGACGGTGCGGCAGTAGGCCATCCGCAGCACGCCGAGGATCTCGCGGAGCTTCATCGTGGCCCTGCCGCCGAACCCGCCGGTCGCGAACTCGCGCTCCAGGTCCCACAGCGTCAGGCCGTGCTGGAGGATGTCCAGGTCGGGGTGCCGCCGCTGCTTGTACTCCAGCGGGTCGGTGTCGGCCATCAGGTGGCCGCGCACCCGGTAGGCGTGGATCAGCTCGTGGACGCGGGCGACCTTGGCGACGTCGTCCTCGTGCGAGGCGGAGATGTCCTTGACCCACCGCACCGGCTCGTACGGGATGCGCAGCGCCTCGAAGATCTCGTCGTAGAAGCCGTCCGCGCCGAGCAGCAGTTCGTGGATGCGGCGCAGGAAGTCGCCGGACTGCGCGCCCTGGATGATCCGGTGGTCGTAGGTGGAGGTCAGCGTCATCACCTTGCTGATCCCCATGCGCGACAGCGTGTCGCTGGACGCGCCCGCGAACTCCGCCGGGTACTCCATCGAGCCCACGCCGATGATCGCCCCCTGGCCGGCCATCAGCCGCGGCACCGAGTGCACCGTCCCGATCGTGCCCGGGTTCGTCAGGCTGATCGTGGTGCCCTGGTAGTCCTCGATGGTGAGCTTGTTGTTGCGCGCCTTGCGGACGACCTCCTCGTAGGCGGCCCAGAACTGGCGGAAGTCCAGCGTCTCGGCGGCCTTGATGCTCGGCACCACCAGCTGCCGCGACCCGTCGCCGCGCTGCAGGTCGATCGCCAGCCCGAAGTTCACGTGCTCCGGCCGGATCATCACCGGCTTGCCGTCGACCTCGGTGTACGCGGCGTTCATCTCCGGCATCGCGGAGAGCGCCCTGACCGTCGCGTACCCGATCAGGTGGGTGAACGACACCTTGCCGCCGCGGCCCCGCTTCAGGTGGTTGTTGATGACGATCCGGTTGTCGATCAGCAACTTGGCCGGGATGGTGCGCACGCTCGTCGCGGTCGGCACCCCGAGGCTCGTCTCCATGTTGCTGGCCGTCCGGGCGGCGACACCGCGCAGCCGCACCTCTTCGGCGCCCTCCGGCACCGGCGGGGGCGCGGGCTTCCTGTCGGCCTTGGGGGCGGCCTTGGGCTCGGCCTTCCCCTTGCCCTTCGGCGGAGCCTTGGGGGGCTCGACCGGCCGTACCGGTGTCGGCGGGGCGGCCGCAGTACCGTTCGGGGACTTCGGGGCCGCACTCTCGGCGGGGGCCTGGGGCGCCCCGGGGGACGCGGACTTCACGGAACCCGGCCGGCTGTCCGGCTGGTAGTCCGAGAAGAAGCTCCACCAAGCCTCATCAACCGAGGTCGGGTCCTCGAGGTACTTCTGGTACAGCTCGTCGACCAGCCACTCGTTGGCACCGAAGTCAGTCATCGTTGGGTCGGCACTAGATTGCGACGACTCTGTCGACACGGCGGAGATCGCCCTCTTCCGCAGCTCGCAGGTAATTTCTTAGACCCGTCAAGGCTACTCGTTCCCAGCAGGGTGTGCTTATTCGCGGCGCACTTGGCGCCCGGCCCTGGGGGGCCTTTCCTGCGGCGCGCACCGCGTGTGATCGCCGCATCACTCCGGCTCGCCGCGCGATCAGGTTTCCTGGCTCTGCCTGCCGAAGTTAGGACCGTAACTTCGGCCGGAGGTGCCCGTCCCGTTCCGGGTCAGTGGGTGTGCGGGGCCACGGTGGGGCCTTCGCTGGCCTGGACCAGGACGAAGCCCTGGCCCTGGTAGGCGAGCTGCATCGCCTCGCCGCTGCCGCGGCCGATCAGGGCGCTGGCCTTGAAGGTGCGGTTGACGCCCACCTGGAGGCCGGTGCTCCACGCGACGGCGGACTGGCCGTCCACGAAGGTGGGGGCGCGGCCGCAGTCGAGCATGACGGGGGTGCCGTGGGT
Organism: Actinomadura sp. 6K520; assembly: GCF_004349245.1. Lineage (GTDB taxonomy): Bacteria > Actinomycetota > Actinomycetes > Streptosporangiales > Streptosporangiaceae > Spirillospora. The sequence continues at coordinate 138,177 of NZ_SMLC01000003.1, forward strand.
GGTCAGGGCGACCCAGCCGGTGCCGGTGAGCGTGGTGTTGAACAGGCCGCCCGCGGCGATGCCCGCGCCCTGGACCCGCTGGATGTCGGACTGCAGGTGGGCGTCGTAGGCGAGGATGTTGGCGCCGTTGACGGTCAGGCCCTCGTTCTCCAGGTAGAACAGGTGGATGTCGTCGGCGTCGTTGGCGACGAACAGCAGGCCCTGGCCCTTGACGCGCATCGTCGGAACGCCCTCGCCGGTGAGGGCCTTCTTCATGAACTTGCCGATGCCGCCGGAGCCCTCGTAGTCGAACTCCATCTGGCCCTGGAAGGCCACCATGGAGCCCTGGCGCGCCAGGACGTCGCCGTTGAGGTGGATCCGGAGCATCTTGGAGTTCTGTAGGGCGAAGTGGCCGGGGAGCTGCTGCCCCTGGTCCATGTTTCCGAAGAACTGGCTACGCATGGTCGGGTTCGTGCCTCTCGTATGGACTGTTGCGGTTCGTCAGCATAACGACGTGCCGAGGTCAGCGATCCCGGTTGTGCGGGGCGGTCCAGTCGATGACGGGTCCCTTGGGGACGACTCCGGACGGGTTGATGTTCCGCTGCGTCACGTAGTAGTGGCGCTTGATGTGGTCGAAGTTCGTGGTCTCGCCGAACGCCGGGACCGAGTACAGGTCACGGGCGTAGCCCCACAGGTTCGGGTAGTCCGTCAGGTGGCGCAGGTTGCACTTGAAGTGCGAGTAGTAGACGGCGTCGAAGCGCGCGAGCGTCGGGTACAGGCGGACGTCGGCCTCGGTGATCTCGTCGCCGAACAGGTAGCGCCGGCCGGAGAGGCGCTCTTCCAGCTGGTCGAGGGTGGCGAAGAGGGCGTCCACCGCGTCCTCGTAGGCGTCCTGCGCGGTGGCGAACCCGGCCTTGTAGACGCCGTTGTTCACGGTCCGGTAGACGAGGTCGTTCAGCTCGTCGATCTCGGGGCGGAGCGCCTCCGGATACAGGTCGGGCGCGTCCGAACGGTCGGCCGAGCGAAGCTCGTCGGTTGATTGGTGGTGGGCGGGGGCTGGAGGACGGTGTAGAGCGGTGAACTCCGTCTCCAGCATCGTGGTGATGTTCGGGAAGTCGTTGGTGACCAGGCGCCCGGTCTCGGTGTCCCAGATGCACGGGACGGTGTAGCGGCCCTCGAAGGACGGGTCGGTGCCGAGGTACAGCTCCGAGAGGAACACCGCGCCGGTGACCGGGTCGCGCTCCGGGAGGCGCCAGCCGCGCTCGTCGCGGATCGGGTCGACGACGGCGACGCTGATCGCGTCCTCCAGGCCCAGCAGGCGCCGGACGATCAGGCTGCGCTGCGCCCACGGGCACGCGTAGGAGACGAAGAGCCGGTAGCGGCCGGGCTCGGCGGGCAGGCCGCTCGACCCGTCGGCGGTGATCCGCTCGGTGAAGCGGTTCGCCTGCCGGACGAACCGGCCCCCCTCGACCTCCTGGACGCTCATGTCGTGCTCCTCCCGTTGGCAGGCCCGCCGCCCACGATAGCCGCCGCGCTCAGACCCGCATCCGGCCGCCGATCATGGGCAGATCGAGCAGGGTGCGGATGCCCGGCTCGGCCGCGCAGACGGCGGGGACGGCGTTCAGCGCGTGGGAGGCGGCGGCGGAGATCGGGTCGGACACCCACCCCGTGTCGGCCGCCAGCGTGAGGGCGGGCTCGCCGTCCACGCGGAGCGAGTATCCGGGACGGCCCCACTCCTCGCACATCTGCCCGGCGCAGGCCATGTGCACGACCTCGATGGTGATCACCGGGCGGCCGCCGGCCAGGCCGCTGAACGTCCAGCGGGCGGCGGCGACCGTCCCGCGCGGGATCGGCCCGGCGGCGGTGGTGAGGTCGGTGCGGGCGAGCCGGTGGTCGACGTCGAGGTCGATCTCGTCCAGGTCGATCCCGAGCCCGGCCGCGACCAGGTGCAGGCTCTCGGAGAACAGCGCCCTCATCGCGGTGCGGGCGGGCCGCAGCGCCCGCCGGTAGGCGTCCTCGTCCTTGCCGAACCCGAGCATGTGGTGGACCATCCGCCAGGACGGGTGCAGGGCGAAGTCGGAGACCTCCCGGGCGTAGACGTGGGTGATTCGACGGGACAGCCGCGTCAGCATCAGCGGCATGGCGTCGGCCATGAACCCGCTGCTGATCCCGCTGCCGTGCAACGAGGCGCGGCCCCGCTTGCACGCCTGCTCCAGTTCGTTCGCGTAGTGCGGGCCGTGCGCGCGGGGGTAGAGGAAGCCGTTCAGGGAGACGACGTTCTTGCCCGACGACAGCAACGCGCAGACGAGGTCGAGTTCGGCGGCCCTGTCGGGCGTCGGGCTCGGCGCGTAGACGACGCAGTCGGCGTCGAGATCGAGGATGTCGGCGAGGTCGCCGGTCGCGGTGACCCCGACGGGGCCGCGGCCGGCGAGGACACCGGCGTCGCTTCCGGCCTTGCCGGGTGCGTGCACCCAGGCGCCGGCCAGCTCCATGTCGTCCCGGGCGAGGACCCCTCTGATCACGCTGCGGCCGACCGCGCCCGTCGCCCACTGCACGACTCGGTACGGGCGCGGGCTCGGCGGGGACGCGTCGGCTGTGCTCATCGAGACGGAACCTCCGTTGTTCCTCGCGGCGCCGATGAGTGGACCCGCACGGGAGGAGACTACGCCGAACGTCTCAGCGAAAGCGGCATTTACCGCATCTTCCTCCGGGGTCCGCCGACGCGCAGGACTGGGCGGCCGCCCGGATGGGAAAGAAAGACCGGGGGCCGCGGCCGAGTGGGATTCGGTTTAGTGGTACCACTGGGTAACCCCCGGATGATTACCTTGGGGGCGTAGTCGGTGCGATGTGAGGAGACAGGGATGTCGGAACTGCGCTACGACGGCCGCGTGGCGGTCGTGACCGGGGCCGGGCACGGCCTCGGCCGCCAGCACGCGCTGGAGCTCGCCGCGCGCGGCGCCAAGGTCGTCGTGAACGACCTCGGCGGCGACCGGTCCGGTGTCGGCGCCTCCGCCGGCCCCGCCCAGGAGGTCGTGGACGAGATCAAGAAGAACGGCGGCGAGGCCGTCGCCAACCCCGACAACGTGGCGACCCCCGAGGGCGCGCAGGCGATCATCAAGACGGCGCTGGACGAGTTCGGCAAGGTCGACATCGTCATCAACAACGCGGGAATCCTGCGCGACAAGTCGTTCAAGAACATGTCGCCGGAGGAGTTCGACTCGGTCATCGCCGTCCACCTGCGGGGCTCGTTCCTCGTCTCCAGCGCCGCCTGGGCGCACCTGCGCGAGCAGGGCTACGGCCGGATCGTCAACACGTCCTCGCCCGCGGGCCTCTTCGGCAACTTCGGGCAGGCGAACTACTCCACGGCCAAGATGGGCCTCGTCGGCTTCACCAAGACCCTCGCGCAGGAGGGCGCTAAGTACAACATCAAGGCCAACGCGATCGCGCCGGTCGCCTGGACCCGGATGACCGAGGACCTGCTGCCCGCCGACTTCGCCGACAAGCTCGGCGTCGAGCAGGTCACCCCCCTGGTCGCCTACCTCGTCCACGAGAGCAACGAGGACTCCGGCGAGGTCTACACCGTCGGCGGCGGCCGCATCGCGAAGATCTTCGTGGCGGAGGGCCCCGGCTACGGCCAGAAGGCGACGCTGACCGTGGAGGACGTCCGCGACAACTGGGCGGCCGTCAACGCGGCGGACCCGCTGACCGTGTTCAAGAACGTGGGCGAGCAGATGGGCCCCCTGATCCAGCAGCTCACCTCCTGAGCCGTTGGGCGGCATCAAGCTCGACCGGCGGGACGGGGTCCTCACCATCACCCTGTCCCGCCCGGAGCGTCTGAACGCCGTGGACGGCGCGCTGACCGAGGAGATGCTCGACGTCCTCAACGAGCTGGCGCGCGACCCCGACACCCAGGTGGTCGTGCTCACCGGCGAGGGCCGCGGCTTCTGCTCGGGCATGGACATCCAGGGCGGCGACCCGGGGCAGGAGAGCTCGGAGGGACGCGTCCAGCGCCTCTACCGGGGCATCGCCCGGGGCGGCGAGGTCACCGCGCGGCTGCGGGAGATCCCGCAGCCGGTGATCGCGGCCCTGCACGGCCCCGTCGCGGGCATGGGCGTGTCCTGGGCGCTGGCCTGCGACATGCGGGTCGCCGACCCGACGACGCGCTTCGTCGTGCCGTTCGTGAACCTCGGCCTGTCGGCCGGCGACTGCGGCCTGTCCTGGCTGCTGCCCCGGCTGGTCGGCCCGGCCAGGGCCGCGGAGATCTTCTACCGCGCCCAGCGGCTGGACGTGTCCCGCGCCGAGGCCCTCGGCCTCATCACCGAGGTCAGCGCCGAGGGCGCGGACCTGGAGGCCGCGCACGCCCTGGCCGGCGAGCTGCTCGCGAAGTCCCCGTACGGCCTCCGCCGGACGAAGGAACTGCTCAACCTGTCCCTGGACGCCCCGGGCCTCCGCGCCCAGCTCCAGGCCGAGACCGCGGTGCAGACCCTGGCCTTCTTCACCGAAGACCTCCCCGAGGGCATGACCGCGACCATGGAGAAACGCCCCCCGAAGTTCAAGAACCGCTGACGAGGGCTCGTGCGGCCGCCCCCAGGCCGCACGGCCCCCACTTCCCCGTACGGTGCACCACGCACCCAGACGGCTTTGGAGCGATCCGCACCCGAACGCCACCCCCCATGATCACCCCACGGGTCGTGCGGCCGGAGCGAGCGCAGCGAGCGGAGGTCGCACGACCCGCCGCGGGGCGGGCCGTTTCACGAGACGCGGAGCGGATCGGGAAACGGTCCGCCCCGCGCAACGGGGGTTCCAGGGGGTCGCCCCCCTGGGCGAACACGCCCCCCTGGGCTATTCAGACAGAGCCATCGACAGCGCCTCCACGTAGCGGAGGGCGGCCAGGCGTGCCAGGGCCTGTCTCTTATACACGGCT
>NZ_SMLC01000398.1 GCF_004349245.1 Actinomadura sp. 6K520
CCATCCCCACCCCCTACGAAGGACACCTCGGAAACGGCAGCGCCCCCAGCATCGCCTCCGGACGCCTGGCCTACACCCTCGGCCTCCAAGGACCCGCCCTCACCATCGACACCGCCTGCTCCTCCTCACTCGTCGCCCTCCACCTCGCCTGCCAATCCCTCCACAACCACGAAACCGACCTCGCCCTCGCCGGCGGCGTCGCCATCATGTCGACCCCAACCCTCTTCCTGGAGTTCTCACGGCAGCGAGGCTTGGCCCGTGACGGGCGGTGCAAGGCTTTCGCCGCCACGGCCGACGGCACGGGGTGTTCTGAGGGCGTCGGGCTCGTGCTGGTGGAACGGCTGTCGGACGCGCTTCGCAACGGGCATCCGGTGCTTGCGGTGATCCGTGGTTCGGCGGTGAACCAGGACGGGGCGAGCAACGGTCTGACGGCGCCGAACGGCCCGTCCCAGCAGCGGGTGATCGAGGACGCGCTGGCCGGCGCCCGCCTCGCACCCGACGACATCGACGCAGTGGAGGCCCACGGCACCGGGACGGCACTGGGCGACCCCATCGAAGCCCAAGCACTCATCGCCACCTACGGCCAGCAACGCCCCGCCGACCGGCCCCTGCGACTGGGGTCCATCAAATCCAACATCGGCCACACCCAGGCCGCCGCCGGTGTCGCCGGTGTCATCAAGATGGTGCAGGCCATACGACAGGAAGTGTTGCCCCGGACCCTTCACGTCGATGAGCCGACCCCGCACGTCGACTGGTCCGCGGGGGCGGTCGAGCTGCTCACCGAGCAGATGCCCTGGCCCGACACCGGGCAGCCTCGCCGCGCCGCCGTCTCCTCCTTCGGCATCAGCGGCACCAACGCCCACCTCATCCTCGAACAAGCCCCCACGAGCACAGACACTGAAACCGCACCCGCGCCCACACCGCTCCAGACGGGCGCCGAGCTGGAGGTGCAGGCCAGGGAAACCTCTGAACCCGAGGTGCGGCCTGAGCCTCCGGTGATTCCGTGGCTGCTGTCGGCCAAAACCCCAGCCGCGCTAGCCGCCCAAGCCCAACGCCTGATCCACCACCTGGACACCCACCCCGACCTGGACCCCGGTGAAGTGGCCTGGGCACTGGCCACCACCCGCACCACCCTGGACCACCGCGCCGTCATCACCGGCGACCAAGCCGCACTGCGCGACGGGCTGGAGGCCTTGGCGGCCGGGGAACCGCACCCGGCCCTGACCACCGGCCGCGCCACCCCCACCGGCGGCAAACTCGCCCTGCTGTACTCCGGACAAGGCTCCCAACGCCCCGGCATGGGCGCCCAGCTCTACCACCACCTGCCCACCTTCGCCCACGCCCTCGACCAC
>NZ_SMLC01000399.1 GCF_004349245.1 Actinomadura sp. 6K520
CCGCACGGCCCTCGCCCCACCCGCCGCCTGCCGCGCCCACTCCGCCGTCGAGCGGGACCAGCGCCGCCGCGCAGAGCCAGCCCGCCGCGCCACCGCGGCGCGCGCCCGCGCCGACGGGACCGGTGCAGCGGCCGAACGGGCAGACCTACCACCCCCGGCAACTGGCCGAGGTGCCGGACGTGGCCGCGTTGCGGCGCCTGCGCGAGGCCGGGATTGCGGCGCTGCTGTATGGGCCGCCCGGCACCGGCAAGACCAGCCTGGTGGAGGCGGCCTTCCCCGACCTGATCACCGTGGCCGGGGATGGCGACACCGCGGTGGCCGACTTCGTCGGTGAGTACACCCAGGCCCCCGACGGCGGTTATGAGTTCGTGTACGGGCCGCTGGTGACGGCGATGAGCCAGGGCCGGTGCCTGTTCATCGACGACGCCACCCTCATCTCGCCCAAGGTGCTCGCGGTGGTCTATCCCGCCATGGACGGCCGCCGCCAGATCGTGGTCAAGGCGCACAAGGTCGAGACCGTCACCGCCGAACCAGGCTTCTATGTGATCGCCGGGCACAACCCCGGCGTGCACGGCGCTGTCCTCACCGAGGCGCTGGCCTCCAGGTTCGCCGCGCAGATCCGCGTGTCCACCGACTACGACCTGGCCCGCACCCTGCGCATCGATCCCAAGGCCGTCCGGGTCGCCCGCAACCTGGCCGCCCGGCAATCCTCCGGGGAGATCGGCTGGGCCCCGCAACTGCGCGAGCTGATCGCCTTCGACAAGATCGCCGGCGTCCTGGGCACCGATGCCGCCGTGGCCAACCTCGCGGGCATCGCCCCCGAAGAAGACCGCGACGTCGTCGTCGCGGTCCTGTCCTCGGTGTACGGACGCGCCATCACCCCACTGGCCCTGGGCCGCCAACTCTAGAAGCCGCCGAACCACTCCCCCACCCAACAAGCACTGACCTGGGCTTTTGCAAAGCGGCAGCGAAGATCGAGAAGGGAGAACACCTCAGATGCCCACGCACCTGAACCCGGCCACCAGCCCCAGCAGCACCATCACCGCGCGCGGCCCGTGGAGCAGGTTGTCGGCCGCCTTGACCGGGCAGGTCGCCGCGCTCGCCGAACGCGACGACTTGATCGTGACCTGCGCCCCCGGCGCCGGGCACGGCGCCCCCGGCTGCTTCATCCCGGCCTTGGCGACCATCGAACTCGACGGGACCCATCTCGGCCACGACCCTGCTGCCTGTGACCCGTCCCGCCCCTCGGACCGAGAGCGCTACCCCGCACTGTGGGGAGTTCTCGTGCACGAGGCCGCCCACGCCCACCACTCCACCTGGCACACCACCCTCACCG
>NZ_SMLC01000400.1 GCF_004349245.1 Actinomadura sp. 6K520
TATAAGAGACAGGAGTTGCAGCAGGAGGGGGCCGAGTTTGGGGCCGAGGCCGGCGGCGGCGCCGGTGAGGCGGGTGACGGGTTCGGCGGGGTCGTTGAGGCGTTTCATGTGGGTGAGGTAGCGGCTGGCTTTGACGGCCATGACGAAGCCGGGCGGGGTGGCGTCGCACCATTGTTCGAAGGTTTCGCGGGAGGGCAGGCGGTAGAAGGCGTTGTTGTTCTCCACGGTGGTGAAGACGCCGGCGTAGTGGTGGAGCCAGCGGCGTTGCGGGAGGCCGGGCGGGTAGAGGACGTCGCGCCAGTCGGCGTACTGCCATCCTGATGTGCCGATGCGCATCGGCGTCTCCCCTGCTGTGCGGCGTGTGCAGAGGGGCTTATACCCGGCGGTGGGGTTCCAGGGCGCGGATGTAGTCGACGAGGCGGACGCCGATGTCGAAGGGGATGTCGGGGTCGTCGAGGTCGGGGTCGGGCCAGGTTTCGGAGATGCGGCGCCAGGTGTCGCGGCCGAGGAAGGTGCCGGTGACGGGGTCGTCGCCGAGTTCGGTGCGCCAGGTGGTCTCGGTGGTGAGCAGGTGGGTGAGGGCGGCCTGGTTGTCGGGTTCGTCGCGGTGTTCGGCGTGGAAGCCGATCTCGATGGCGTGGGTGCGGGTGCCGGGGGCGATGGCGGCGGCGATGATCTGGGCTTCGTAGTGTTCGCGCTGGGGTGCGGGGTCGCCGAACCAGGCTTTGACGCCGTTGTGGCGTACGTGGACGTGCGGGCGTCCGAGGTCGGGTGGTGTCGAGCCTCGGATGATCTCGCCGACCTGTTCGAAGAGGTCCCTGCCGGTCATGGGGGTCGATCCTATGGCGGGTTGTGTCGGTGGCGGGCGGTAGCGTCCGGCGCGTGCGTCCCTCTGATGTTCAGCGCCTGACCGTTGCCGAGTGCGTCGACCGGTACGCGGGGATGGTGCGGGCGAAGACCTCGACGGGTGCGTTGTCGCCGAAGACGGCGGAGGTCTATGTGCGGGACGTGGTGACGTTCGCGGCGCTGGCGGGTGCGGACCGGGTGCTGGACGATCTGACGGGTGAGGACGTCGATGAGGTGCTGCTGGGGTTCGCGCGTAAGCCGGATGGGCGGCGGCGGCCGGGGGCAGGGGGTGCCGGGCCGGGTGGTGGTGCGGTGCAGAGTGGGGCGTCGCAGGCGCGTTTCCGGCGGTCGGTGTCGGCGTTTTTCAAGTATGCGCTGGTGGCGGGGTGGGTGCAGCTGAATCCGATGCAGGCGGTGACGGTGCGTCCGAGGCAGCGGGGTGGGTTGCGGGCGCAGCGGCGTGCCTTGACGGTGGAGCAGGCGGAGGGG
>NZ_SMLC01000401.1 GCF_004349245.1 Actinomadura sp. 6K520
GGTCGATGGGGGCGGCGGGGTCACTGGCGATCAGATGGACGACCGTGCCCGGGGCCATGCCCGCCATGTGGCCGCGCAGTTCCAGCAGGAGGCGCACGCAGGAGCGGTCTCCGCCGTCGATGACCACTGGATCCGCGCTCATCCCGCCTCCCCGGTTCCCCGATCGCGAAGTTGGCAGTCCACAGGGTGAAATATAGGGGTTTGCCATGACAAAGCGATGCGGCCCCGGCCGGGCCGACGACGCGCTGCCCCACCCCGTCCGGCGGTGCGGGGCCGGGCCACTCAGCGTCCGGTTCGTCTTCCATCAGGGAAATTTCAGGAAAGAGGATGATCCTTGGGTCAGGGGCCCGCGGAGCGCGCGGCAAGGCCGGGCGGCACGGGCGGCCGGCCCCCTGAAAGCGACAAAACAGGATCTATCAACGATGAACAGGATCGGCGGGGATATGGGTGATCGCCTCCCTAGACTTGACCGTCCCTTGAAGGTTCCGTCCGGTCCCGGGGCTTACAGTCGCAGTGAGGTACCCCCCGTTGTCATTCAGGTGAGGGAACCGGCGTTGGGGCGGAGCATGAATCTCGGTGTGGCGCGAGTGGAGAGCACACGGACCTGCGGAACGCTGACGTTCCCGGCCGAGGTGGACCTCAGCAACGGCGAGGCGATCCTCCGGCAGGCCGAGCGGCTCCTCGACTCCGGGACGCCGGCCCTGATCCTCGACCTCACCCGCTGCACGTTCTGCGACTCCAACGGCCTCAACGTGATCACGCGCTCCCAGATGCGGGCGACCGAGCTGGGCGTCCCGATGTGGGTGGTGCTGCCGCCGCGCGGCATCGTCCGGCGGGTCTCGGACGTGGCGGGCCTGCAGCGCCGGGTCGCCATCGCCCCGGACGTGGAGACCGCCCGCGAGGCGCTCGCGTCCACCGCCCCCCACTGAGCACGGGCACCCTGGTCACGCACCCCTGAACGTCCCGCCACGCCGTGGAACGGGCAGCCGGGGCGGGGCGGGAACGTACGGGCATCTCTTTGCGTGATCTTGTGGTGGCGCTGATGGCGGGGAGTTGCGGACGGGGCATGGATGCCATGGAGCGCGGGGCGCGGTGCCCCGGCATCGCCGACGCGCGGGAGCGGCACATGCAGGTGAAGCTGGAATCGGAACTCGGGCGCATCCCGATTCTGGACGTGGCGCCGGTGGTGGGGTGTGGCAGGTGGCCGGCCAAGGCCGTGGTGGGTGAGACGGTCGAGGTGTCGGCGACGGTGTTCCGTGAGGGGCACGAGATGCTGGGCGCGGCGGTGGTGCTGCGCACGC
>NZ_SMLC01000402.1 GCF_004349245.1 Actinomadura sp. 6K520
GAGACAGCTCCAGGAGACATCACACATGTTCAGGAACCCGTGGTTCGAGACCGTGGCCGAGGCCCAGCGGCGCGCCAAGCGGCGGCTGCCGTACATGGTCTACGGGGCCCTGGTCGCGGGCTCGGAGCGCGGCCGGACGGTCGACGACAACATCAAGGCGTTCGGGGAGCTCGGCTTCGCCCCCCGCATCGTCGGCCACGGCGCCGGTGACAGGGCGGAGCGTGATCTCTCCACCACCGTGATGGGCGTGGAGTCGTCGTTCCCGGTGGTCATCTCCCCCACCGGGGTCCAGGCCGTCCACCCCGACGGCGAGGTCGCCGTGGCGCGGGCCGCCGCCAACCGGGGCGTCATCATGGGCCTCAGCTCGTTCGCGAGCAAACCCGTGGAGGAGGTCGCCGCGGCCAACCCCGACGTGTTCTTCCAGATGTACTGGAGCGGCGACCGCGACGCGATGCTGCAGCGCATGGAGCGCGCGAAGGCGGCGGGTGCCAAGGCGCTCATCGCCACGCTCGACTGGTCGTTCTCCCACGGCCGCGACTGGGGCAGCCCCGCGATCCCGGAGAAGATCGACGTGCGGACGATGGCGAAGCTGGCGCCGGGCGTCCTGCCCTACCCCGGGTGGCTGTGGCGCTTCGCGAGGTCGGGGCGGCTGCCCGACCTGACCGCCCCCAACCTCAAGCCGCCGAACGGTCCCGCCCCCACCTTCTTCGGCGCCTACGGGGAGTGGATGCAGACACCGCCGCCCACCTGGGAGGACGTGGCGTGGCTGCGCAAGGAGTGGGGCGGCCCGTTCATGCTCAAGGGCGTCACGCGCGTCGACGACGCGAAGAAGGCCGTCGACGCCGGGGTGACGGCGCTGTCGGTGTCGAACCACGGCGGCAACAACCTGGACACGACGCCCGCCACGATCCGTGTCCTGCCGTCCGTCGCGGACGCGGTCGGCGACCAGGTCGAGGTGCTGCTCGACGGCGGTGTGCGGCGCGGCGGTGACGTCGCCAAGGCGCTCGCCCTGGGTGCGCGGGCCGTGCTCATCGGCCGCGCCTACCTGTGGGGCCTGGCCGCGAACGGGCAGCCCGGGGTGGAGAACGTCCTGGACATCCTGCGCGGCGGCCTCGACTCCGCCGTCCTCGGCCTGGGGCACGCCGGCATCGGTGACCTGTCCCCGGATGACCTCGTCGTCCCGCCGGGCTTCCGGCTCACGCTGGGCGGCGGGTCCGAGGGCTGACGTGGCGGGTGCCGGGGACGACGGGCCGGACGACGTGCCGGGCTGGAGGCCTGGCTCTTATACCCATCTGACGCT
>NZ_SMLC01000403.1 GCF_004349245.1 Actinomadura sp. 6K520
GGTCAGGGGATGCGCAGTCCGGCGAGGGGGTTCTCCTCGCAGGCGCTCACGGGGGGACGTTCCGGCGGCCTGCGCAGCAGCGTGACCGGGACCGCCCGCCCGCGGGCGGGGGCGGTGCGGTGCGAGTGGTCGGCGGACGGCCTGGGAATCCCGGCGCGGTCCTCGGGACGGCCCGCGAGCAGCTTCTCGCCGTGTCCCTGGACGCACTCGGGGTCGGGGCCGTCCAGCGGCAGGCCGGTGAAGAACTTGGCGGCCATGCAGCCGCCCTTGCACGTGTCGTAGAAGGCGCAGGAGCTGCACGCGCCACCGTTCTGCGGCTGCCGGAGGTCGCGGAACAGCTCCGACTCGCGCCAGATGCGGGTGAAGCCCCCCGGCTGCCGGGTGTTGCCCGCCAGGAACTCGTCGTGGATCGCGAAGGGGCAGGCGTACACGTCGCCGACCGGGTCGATGAGGCACACCACCCGGCCCGCGCCGCACATGTTCAGGCCCGGCAGGGGCTCGCCGTAGGCGGACAGGTGGAAGAAGGAGTCGCCGGTCAGCACGCTGTCGCCGTGCGCGACCAGCCAGTCGTACAGCTCGCGCTGCTGGCCGCTCGTGGGGTGCAGCTCGTCCCACACGTCGGCGCCGCGGCCGGAGGGGCGCAGCCGGGTGAGGCGGAGCTGGGCGCCGTGCTCGTCGGCGAGCGCCTTGAACGCGTCCATCTGCGGGATGTTGTGCCGGGTGCACACGACCGACAGCTTGAAGTTCCGCATGCCGGCGTCGGCGAGGTTGCGCATCGCGCGGACGGCGGTGTCGTAGGAGCCGGGCCCGCGCAGCGCGTCGTTGACCTCGGCGGTCGCGCCGTCCAGCGAGATCTGCACGTCGACGTAGTCGTTGGCGGCGAGCCGCCGGGCCGCCTCCGGGGTGATCCGGACGCCGTTCGTGGAGAACTTCACGCCCACGTGGTGCGCGGTGGCGTAGTCGAGCAGCTCCCAGAAGTCGGGGCGCACGGTCGGCTCGCCGCCGCCGATGTTGACGTAGAAGACCTGCATGGCCTCCAGCTCGTCGATGACGGCCTTGGCCTCGTCCGTGCTCAGCTCGCGCGGGTCGCGGCGCCCCGAGCTGGACAGGCAGTGCGCGCACGACAGGTTGCAGGCGTAGGTGAGTTCCCAGGTCAGGCAGATCGGCGCGTCGAGCCCGCGCTCGAACAGGTCGACCAGCCGCGTGCCCGTGGTGGGGGCCGCCGTGGTGGGGGCGGCCGTGGTGG
>NZ_SMLC01000404.1 GCF_004349245.1 Actinomadura sp. 6K520
ACCGCGCCCTGCGCGCCTACCTGCGCGGCACCGACCCCTCCCAGCCCGAAGTGTCACCGCTGCTGGACCCCGACCCCGGCGGCCTGCCCCCGGCGGTCATCGCCACCGCCGAGTACGACCGCCTGCGGCCCCAGGCCGAACGGCACGCCGAGCGGCTGCGCGACGCCGGCGTCCCGGTCACCCTCATCACCGGCACCGGCCTCGACCACGGATTCCTCGGCTGGGGCGCGTTCGCCCGCCGCCCCGCGGAGGCCATCGCCGAGATCGGCGCCGCCGTCCGCGACGCACTCCGCCCACCGCCCGGCACCCCGGATTCAGGACGGTAGGCAAAGCAGCGAAACCTCGGCCATAAACCCCCTTGCCTGAACCGTTTAACCCGGTTGACGTGGGCAATCACCTAGTAGTCACCAGGTGACCGTAACCGGTACCAAGGTCGAGGAGAACCACCGTGTACAGGACGCACGAGATGCGGATGGTCCAGGCCGACGCGTCCGGACTCGAACAGTGGGCCTGCCCCACCTGCGGCCGCCGGATCCTGCTGCGCTGGCCCCCCGCCTACGAAAAGCGCGTCCTCGACCCCGGCGACCAGACCGCCTGCCACGTCGGAGCCACCGCCGACACCCCGCACCCACCCGACGCCCCGGCCACCACGGAACAGCCGCTGCGCAACCGGCGGCTCCGCGAGACAGGCATCGCCGGCGCCGCCGCACCCTGACCCCGGCCCGCGCCCCCGGCCGTGCGCCGGCCGGGCCTCACGGACCGGTCAGCTCCTCCCGCATCAGATCCAGCCCCATCGGCCCCAGATCCAGCGCCCGCCGATGGAACTCCTTCAAATCGAACGCCGCACCGGCACGCCGCCGCGCCGCCTCCCGCGCCTCCAGCCACAGCCGCTCACCCACCTTGTAGGCGATCGCCTGACCCGGCCGCCCCAGATACCGGTCGATCTCGAACGCCGCCGACACCCCCGACTCCGGACCCATCCGGCCGCGCAGGAACTCAAGCCCCAGCTCCGGCGTCCACCGCTCCCCCTCATGGAACCCCGCCCCACGCGGAATCTCCAACTCCAGATGCATCCCGATGTCCAGCACCACCCGCGCCGCCCGGAACCGCTGCCCGCCCGCCAGCATCCCCAGCCGGTACACCGGATCCCGGTACAACCCCAGCTCGTCCATCAGCCGCTCCGCGTACAGCCCCCACCCCTCGCAA
>NZ_SMLC01000405.1 GCF_004349245.1 Actinomadura sp. 6K520
GACTTTCCCATGTACGCGCCGTCTGCGGAGCATGAGCTGCTGCGGCGGACGGTGCGTGAGCTGGCCGATGCCAGGATCGCTCCTTTCGCGGCGGAGGTGGACGAGGAGTCGCGGTTCCCGCAGGAGGCGCTGGAGGCGTTGGCGGCCAGTGAGCTGCATGCGGTGCACGTGCCCGAATCGTACGGGGGTGCGGGGGCCGACGCGCTGGCCACGGTGATCGTGATCGAGGAGGTGGCGCGGGCGTGTGCGTCGTCGTCGCTGATCCCGGCGGTGAACAAGCTGGGGACCGTGCCGGTTCTGCTGGCGGGGTCGGAGGATCTCAAGAAGAGGTATCTGGCGCCGGTCGCGCGTGGTGAGGCGATGTTCTCCTATGCCTTGTCGGAGGCCGATGCCGGTTCCGATGCGGCCGGGATGAGGACGCGGGCGGTGCGTGAGGGCGGGTCCTGGGTGCTCAACGGCACCAAGATGTGGATCACCAATGCGGGGGTGTCGGAGTACTACACGGTGATGGCGGTGACCGATCCGTCCGCCGGTGCGCGGGGGATTTCGGCGTTCGTCGTGGAGAGGTCCGATCCGGGGGTGTCGTTCGGGCCCAAGGAGCGCAAGCTGGGGATCAAGGGGTCGCCGACCCGGCAGGTGATCTTGGAGGATGTGCGGATTCCGGCGGACCGGATCATCGGCGCGGAGGGGACGGGGTTCAAGACCGCGCTGGCCACGCTGGACCACACCCGGATCACGATCGCCGCGCAGGCCCTCGGGATCGCGCAGGGGGCGCTGGATTTCGCGGTGGGGTATGTCAAGCAGCGCCGCCAGTTCGGCAAGCCCGTCGCCGATTTCCAGGGTGTGCAGTTCATGCTGGCCGATATGGCGATGCGGCTGGAGGGTGCCCGGCAGTTGACCTACCACGCCGCGATCAAGTCCGAACGGGCGATGCACGGCGAGCAGGTCGCCGACCTGACCTTGGTGTCGTCGGCGTGCAAGGCGCTGGCCTCGGATGTGGCGATGGACGTGACGACCGATGCGGTGCAGTTGCTGGGCGGGTACGGGTACACGCGGGACTTCCCGGTGGAGCGGATGATGCGCGACGCCAAGATCACCCAGATCTACGAGGGGACCAACCAGATCCAGCGGATGGTCATCGCCCGCCAGCTCCTC
>NZ_SMLC01000406.1 GCF_004349245.1 Actinomadura sp. 6K520
ACATTGATAACGCCCAATCTTTTTGCTCAGACTCTAACTCATTGATACTCATTTATAAACTCCTTGCAATGTATGTCGTTTCAGCTAAACGGTATCAGCAATGTTTATGTAAAGAAACAGTAAGATAATACTCAACCCGATGTTTGAGTACGGTCATCATCTGACACTACAGACTCTGGCATCGCTGTGAAGACGACGCGAAATTCAGCATTTTCACAAGCGTTATCTTTTACAAAACCGATCTCACTCTCCTTTGATGCGAATGCCAGCGTCAGACATCATATGCAGATACTCACCTGCATCCTGAACCCATTGACCTCCAACCCCGTAATAGCGATGCGTAATGATGTCGATAGTTACTAACGGGTCTTGTTCGATTAACTGCCGCAGAAACTCTTCCAGGTCACCAGTGCAGTGCTTGATAACAGGAGTCTTCCCAGGATGGCGAACAACAAGAAACTGGTTTCCGTCTTCACGGACTTCGTTGCTTTCCAGTTTAGCAATACGCTTACTCCCATCCGAGATAACACCTTCGTAATACTCACGCTGCTCGTTGAGTTTTGATTTTGCTGTTTCAAGCTCAACACGCAGTTTCCCTACTGTTAGCGCAATATCCTCGTTCTCCTGGTCGCGGCGTTTGATGTATTGCTGGTTTCTTTCCCGTTCATCCAGCAGTTCCAGCACAATCGATGGTGTTACCAATTCATGGAAAAGGTCTGCGTCAAATCCCCAGTCGTCATGCATTGCCTGCTCTGCCGCTTCACGCAGTGCCTGAGAGTTAATTTCGCTCACTTCGAACCTCTCTGTTTACTGATAAGTTCCAGATCCTCCTGGCAACTTGCACAAGTCCGACAACCCTGAACGACCAGGCGTCTTCGTTCATCTATCGGATCGCCACACTCACAACAATGAGTGGCAGATATAGCCTGGTGGTTCAGGCGGCGCATTTTTATTGCTGTGTTGCGCTGTAATTCTTCTATTTCTGATGCTGAATCAATGATGTCTGCCATCTTTCATTAATCCCTGAACTGTTGGTTAATACGCTTGAGGGTGAATGCGAATAATAAAAAAGGAGCCTGTAGCTCCCTGATGATTTTGCTTTTCATGTTCATCGTTCCTTAAAG
>NZ_SMLC01000407.1 GCF_004349245.1 Actinomadura sp. 6K520
ACAAGCTCACAGCCATACCCCCGGCCCCCAGGCCCACACCGATCCTACGAACGACCAGCTCAGGCCCGCATCAAAAACGGTAGGACATCCTCCATTACTCTCGGCCAGATGAGTGAGGATCTTCTGGCCGCCTATGACCAGCATCTGCGCGGAACAGGTGTCCCAGCACTGGGCGGATGGATCGAGCAGGACGGTCCGCTGCTGCGGGTCGTCGGGGAGCATCGCGGCTTCGTCACCGGCCCGCGCGACCTGTCCGGCCATGATGTCGACGCTCTCATCGCCGCGCAGATCGCCTTCTTTGGCGGCCGCGGTGAGGCCGTGGAGTGGAAGGCCCGTGGCCACGACCTCCCCAATGACTTGCCCGACCGGCTGCGAGCCGCAGGATTCGTCGCCGACCCCACCGAGACGGTCGTCATCAACGGCATCGCCGACACGCCGACCGCACCGCCCGCCCCCGATGGCGTGGTGATTCGCCGGGTCGGCCGCGAGGCGATCCCCGCGATCGTGGCGATGGAGTCGCAGGTGTGGGAACGCGACTGCGGCTTCATCGGCGACCACCTGGCCGGCAGCCTGGCCGCCGCTCCCGACCGCCTGGCGATCTTCACAGCCGAAGCCGCCAGCCAGGTCGTCGCCGCAGCCTGGGTGGCGCTCCGCGAGGACGGGGTCTTCGCATCCCTATGGGGCGGGTCGACCCTGGAGGAGTGGCGAGGCCGGGGTATCTACCGGGCCCTCGTGGCCGTCCGAGCGCGCTTGGCCGCCGAGCATGGCTACCAATACCTACAGGTCGATGCCTCCGACGACAGCCGCCCCATCTTGGAGCGTCTCGGCTTCACCGCGATCACTACCACGACCCCCTACATCTGGTCGCCGCCAGCCTAATCACTTGCGCACCTGACCTACTCCAGCCCCGCCACCGTCGCTGATTTTTATCAACATCACCGCCTCCCAGCCTCACAACCGTCGCTCGAACCCGCGCACAAACGTTGCTGATTCTCAGGATCTGGTGCAAAGTCCGAGCTTGTCCTACCGTTTTTGATGCGGGCCTGAGCTGGTCGTTCGTAGGATCGGTGTGGGCCTGGGGGCCGGGGGTATGGCTGTGAGCTTGC
>NZ_SMLC01000040.1 GCF_004349245.1 Actinomadura sp. 6K520
GAGCGGGGGCACCGGGAGCGGGGGCACCGGGAGCGGGGGCCCCGGTGGCAGGTGCACCGGGCGTCGCGGGCGTCAGGGAGCGGCGCCGCCACAGCAGGAAGCCGCCGGCGCCGGCCGCGGCCACGACCACCAGGCCGCCACCGCCGAGCAGGAACGGCATCGCGGACCCGTCGTCCTTCGGCGCGGCCTCGGGCGCACCCTCGGCGGGCGCGGTCGGCTGCGACTCGGCGAGGGTCCGCTCCTCCCGCTGCTGCACCTCCGCCGGCGGGGTCTCCGGGGCGGGCTTGCCGTTGTTGCCGGGCCTGCCGGCCTTCGGCGGCGCGTACTTCGACTCCGGCAGCGTCTGGACGAACCTGAGCAGCGCCACGTCCGGCTTGCCGTTGCCGGCCTTCACGGCCTTGCTGTAGGCGGTCTTCACCTGCCGCTCGGGCAGCGAGTTCGAGGTGACCCGGAACTGGTCGCCGGCGAGCACCGCGTAGGTGCCCTTGCGGTTCAGCATGCCCGGCAGCCGCTGCAGGATCTGCCCGGCGTCGTTCCCGGCCGGGACGACCGCGACGAAGACCGGGACGGAGCGTCCCTGCGCCTGGCGGAGCAGTTCCTGCGCCCCGTCCGACTCGTAGTACTTGGCCTTCGAGTCGACGTAGTAGCCGCTTTCGGTGATGCCCTCGGCGATCGCGTCGAGGTCGACCTCCGCGGACGCCGGGGCGGCGGTCAGCCCGATCGCGGGCGCCAGCGCCAGCGTCAGCACCCCGGACGCGACGATGCGGCGGGAAGAGATGTTCACGAGAGCGGCTCCTTCTAACACTCTGCGACGACCATTGACAGTACCGGCGTGACGTGGGGAAAGGTGACCGAAGCCGGGAAACGGCACCGATGGGTCAGATGCCGCGGCCCCGGGTGTGCAGCGCGAGCAGGACGCGCTTGCCGGAGACGGCCCCCGACGCAACGGCGAGCGCGAACGGCACCCGCCGCTCGGCGGGGTTCGCCCGCAGTGCCCGCGCCGACCAGCGCAGCGCGTCCCGCCGCCGGCCGACGGTGGCGCAACCGAACGCGAGCTGCCCGTACACCCGCCCGGCGGCGCCCGGCACCTCGCCGATCTCCGGGTAGTGCTCCAGGAACCACTCCAGCGCCGCCACCTTCGTCTCCCACGCCTGCGCGTAGTAGGACGTGAGCCCCCACAGGACGCGGACGTACGGCTCGTCCACGTTGACGACGGGATGGCGGCGGGCGGCGCGCAGCGCGAGGTCCCAGTCCTCGCCCTGGCTGCCCGGGATCGTCTCGTCCACCATGCCGATCTCGATGAGCGGCTCGCGGCGCGCCACGTAGGTGGACGAGTGGACGCTCATCATCCGGTCCCGGATGAGGGCGTCGTAGGTGACGCGGTCGGTCCCGGCGAGCCGGGGCAGCTCGCGCCCGTCGAAGTCGACGACGATCCCCGCGCTGCACAGCACCGCGCCGGGCTCCGCCTCCAGCGCCTTCACCTGGGCGGCGAGCTTGCCGGGCAGCCACTGGTCGTCGTCGTCGCAGAACGCGACGAGATCGGTGTCCAGCGCCAGGATGCCGGAGTTGCGGGCCCCCGCGAGGCCCGGCTCCCGGGTGTTGCCGATCACCTCGACGCGGTCCCCGGCGAGCGACATGTCCGGCTCCGCCCGGTCGAACACGACCACGGCGCGCAGCCCGCCTTCGTAGTCCTGCGCGAGGACCGACTCCAGCGCGCGGCGCAGCAGCTCCGGCCGGTCGCGGGTCGGGAGGACGACTCCCACGGAGGGTGGCATCGGGGGCCTGCCTTGCTCTGGTCGGGAGGGCTGGTCGGGAGGGACGGTGCGGGAGCCCGGTGGAACGGTGCCGCGGGGCCGTGCGGGCCCCGCGGCTGCCGGTCAGCTCGCGCCGGTGATCATTCCGGCGGCGACGGTGTTGTTGGTGGCCTCGTCGATGAGGATGAAGCCGCCGGTGAACCGGTTGCGGCCGTAGTCGTCGACGAAGAGCGGCTGCGTCACGCGCAGGGAGATGCGGCCGATCTCGTTGAGGCCGAGCTCGGTGGCCTGCTCGTCACGGTGCAGCGTGTTGACGTCCAGGCGGTAGTGCAGCTCCTTCACCAGCGCCTTCGCGGTGCGGGTGGTGTGCTTGACGATCAGCTTGGACCGCGCGGAGAGGGTGCGGTCGGGGGTCATCCAGCACACCATCGCGTCGAGATCCTGCGCGACCTCGGGCCGGTTGTTGGGCCGCGCGATCATGTCGCCCCGGGAGATGTCGATGTCGTCGGCCAGCCGCAGCGTCACCGACATCGGCGCGAACGCCTCGCTCACCGGGCCGCGCGGCCCGTCGATGTGGGTGATCGTCGTGGTCAGCCCCGACGGCAGGTGCACCACCTCGTCGCCCGGCTTGAGGACGCCGCCCGCGACCTGGCCCGCGTAGCCGCGGTAGTCGTGCAGCTCCGGGTCCGTGGACGCGTGCGGGCGGATCACGTACTGCACCGGGAACCGCACGTCGATCAGGTTCCGGTCCGACGCGATGTGCACGTGCTCCAGGTGGTGCAGCAGCGACGAGCCCTCGTACCACGGCATGTTCACGCTGCGTTCCACGACGTTGTCGCCGTGCAGCGCGGAGATCGGCACGAACGTCAGGTCGGTCACGTCGAGCTTGGACGCGAACGCCGTGAACTCGTCCACGATGCGCTCGTACACGTCCTGGTCGTAGTCGACGAGGTCCATCTTGTTGACCGCCACGACCAGGTGGGGCACCTGCAGCAGCGTGGCCAGGAACGCGTGCCGCCGCGACTGTTCCAGGATGCCCTTGCGGGCGTCCACCAGGATGATCGCCAGGTCGGCGGTGGACGCGCCCGTCACCATGTTGCGGGTGTACTGGATGTGCCCCGGCGTGTCGGCGATGATGAACTTCCGGCGCGGCGTCGCGAAGTAGCGGTAGGCGACATCGATCGTGATGCCCTGCTCCCGCTCGGCGCGCAGCCCGTCGGTCAGCAGCGCCAGGTTCGTGTACTCCTCGCCGCGGTCGACGCTGGTCTTCTCCACCGACTCCAGCTGGTCCTCGAAGATCGACTTGGAGTCGAACAGCAGCCGCCCGATCAGCGTGGACTTGCCGTCGTCGACACTGCCGGCGGTCGCGAACCGCAGCAGGTCCATCGACTTGGCCGGCTCGTGGGCCCTCGCGGGCGGGTTCGTCTGCGCGGGCTCGTTGCCGGCCATCAGAAGTAGCCCTCCTTCTTGCGGTCCTCCATCGCGGCCTCACTGGTGCGGTCGTCGGCGCGGGTCTGCCCGCGCTCGGTGATCCGCGTCGCCGCGATCTCCTCGATCACCTCGTCGAGGGACGTGGCGCTCGACTTCACGGCGCCGGTGCAAGACGCGTCCCCCACCGTCCGGTACCGGACGGTCGCCTCGAACTCCGGCTCGTCGTCGCCGCGGTTCGCGAACCCGGTCTGCGCGTCGAGCAGGAGCCCGTCGCGCTCGAACACCCGGCGGGTGTGCGCGAAGTAGATCGGCGGAAGCGCCAGCTCCTCGCGGCGGACGTAGTCCCAGATGTCCAGCTCGGTCCAGTTCGAGAGCGGGAAGACCCGGACGTGCTCGCCCAGCGTGATCCGGGTGTTGAACAGGTTCCACAGCTCCGGGCGCTGGTTCTTCGGATCCCACTGCCCGAACTCGTCGCGGAACGAGACGACCCGCTCCTTGGCGCGGGCCTTCTCCTCGTCGCGGCGCGCCCCGCCGAACGCGGCGTCGAACTGGTGCTCCTCGATCGCGTCCAGCAGCGTCGTCGTCTGCAGCCGGTTGCGGGACGCCCGGCGCCCCTTCTGCTCCACGACGCGGCCGCTGTCGATCGACTCCTGCACCGACGCCACCACCAGCCGGACGCCCAGCTCGGCGACCCGGCCGTCCCGGAACTCGATCACCTCGGGGAAGTTGTGGCCGGTGTCGACGTGCATCACCGGGAACGGGATCGGGGCCGGCCAGAACGCCTTCTCGGCGAGGCGCAGCATCACCAGGCTGTCCTTGCCGCCCGAGAACAGCAGCACCGGCCGTTCGAACTCGGCCGCCACCTCCCGGAAGATCTGGATCGACTCCGCTTCGAGAACGTCTAGCTGGGACAGCAGATAATCGGAACGCTGCATGGTCTGTGGCTTCTCTCCACGCTTCTCTGGCAGATGCAACCGGTGGCGCGGAAGGGCGGGCGCCTTCCCACCGGATCGAACGCCGGCCCGCCCCGCACGAGGCCCCACCGGCACCGGGCGGGTCACGGCAGGGCGCCGCTCACTTCCCGGATGCCGGTCAGGAGCGTCGACGCCGACACGGGATGGCACACCAGGATATCCGGCAGGCGCGGGTCCTCCCGGTTGTACTCCAGCGCGGCCCCGTCGACCCGGGACGCGTGCGCTCCGGCGGCCAGCGCGACCGCCGCCGGGGCCGCCGAGTCCCACTCGTACTGGCCGCCCGCGTGCACGTACGCGTCGACCTCGCCGAGCAGCACCGCGGAGATCTTCGCCCCCGCCGATCCGATCGGCACCAGCTCCACGTCGAGCTCCAGTTCCGCCGCGAGCCGGCGGACGAACTCCGGCGGCCGGGTGCGGCTGACGGCGATGCGGAGCTTGCCGGTGTCCGGTGCCGGGGCGTGCAGCGGCACCTCGCGCGGCAGCGTCCTGCGGGCCGTCCCCGAACCGGCCGTCACCGGGTCGGGCTCCCCCGGGTCGGTGCGGACGAGCGAGGCGCCGCCGGTCGCGTCCGTCCGGAGCGTCAGGCCCTGCGCCGGGAGCGCCACCGCCCCCGCGGCCAGCCGGCCCCCGCCGGACGGGTCGCGCCGCCACAGCGCCACGTGGACGGCCCAGTCGCGGCGGCCCTCCTCGGAGAACTCGCGGGTGCCGTCGAGCGGGTCGATGATCCACACCCGGTCGGCGGTGCGCCGCTCGGCGTCGGCGGTGTTGCGGGTCGGGGCGCGGCCGTCGCCGCGGGACCGCTTCCCCGCGGCCGACGAGCGGCCCTCCTCGGACAGGACGGCGTCGCCGGGACAGCGTTCGGCGAGCGCCGCCATGAGGTACTCGTGCGCCCGGAGGTCTCCCGTGTCCTTCAGGGCCCGCCCGTCGGCGAACCCCAGTTCGTCCCGCACGCCGAGCAGCAGCCGACCCGCCGCGCCGGCGAGCTCCGCCGCCAGGGCGTGGTCGTCCGCCGCCCCCTCGCGGGCGACATTGTCCGTCATCCCTTGATCACGTTCCCGACTCGACTGGTCTGTTCGGTCCACTTTCTCATGCGGGCGCACCGCCCCCGCGGCTCAGGGCCCCGCCCCGGTCGGCAAGTCCGCCCGCCGGTGCGCCCGCTCAATACGCGCCCGAGCCGCGGAAGACCGCCGACCAGGTCTTCCACATGATCTGCAGGTCCAGCGCGAGCGTCCAGTTGTCCACGTACCGCAGGTCGAGCCGGACCGACTCCTCCCACGACAGGTCCGACCGGCCGCTCACCTGCCACAGGCCGGTCAGCCCCGGCTTCACCACCAGCCGCCGGTACACGTCGCCGCCGTACTGGGCGACCTCCTCCGGCAGCGGCGGACGCGGCCCCACCAGCGACATCTCCCCGCGCAGCACGTTGATCAGCTGGGGCAGCTCGTCCAGCGAGTAGCGGCGCAGCCACCGCCCCACCCAGGTGATCCGCGGATCCTCCCGGATCTTGAAGAGCACCCCGTCGTTCTCGTTGCGCTCCAGCAGCTCGTCCTTGCGCGCCTCCGCGTCCTGCACCATCGTGCGGAACTTCAGCACGGTGAACTCGCGGCCGCCGCGGCCCACCCGCGCCTGCCGGAACAGCACCGGCCCGGAGCTCGTCACCTTGATCAGGACGGCGACGACCAGCAGCAGCGGGCTCAGCAGCACGAGGCCGCCGAGCGCGGCGGTGCGGTCGAACAGGCCCTTGAACACCTTCCGGCCGCCGTCCAGCTCGGGGTGCTCCACGTGCAGCAGCGGCAGGCCCGACACGGGGCGGATCGAGATCCGCGGGCCCGTGACGTCCATCAGCGCGGGCGCGACGACGAGCTCCACGTCGTCCCGCTCGATCTGCCACGCCAGCCGGCGCAGCGCGACCCCGTCCATCTCCGGGCACGCCAGCACCGCGACGGAATCGGCGGCGATCCGGTCCGCGACCGCCGCGGCCTGGGCGAAGTCGCCCAGCACCGGCACGCCCTCCACCTCGGCGACCGCGTCGTCACCCGACGCCAGCGCCGGGGGCAGGCACACCGCGGCGATGTCCATCCCGTGGTAGCGCTTCTGCCGCAGCACCTTGATGAGGTCGGCGACGGACGTCCGGTGCCCCACCGCGACCACGCGCCGCATGCACTCGCCGTTCCAGCGCTTCTTGTGCAGCCACTTGCGGAGGCGGTACCGCGCCACGAGGTTGAGGAACGTCCCGAGCGGGAGGGCCATCACCACGTACCCGCGCGCCACCTCGGTCTTCGTCGCGTACGCCACGATCGCGACGGTGGCGGTGAGGATGAACCCGGCCCGCAGCACACGGTGGAACTCCTCGTAACCCACGCCGACGTACCGCGGCTGGTAGGCCCGGCACAGCATCAGCGTCGGCAGCCACACCATCGGGAGCACGACCGTCAACGCCACGTAGGGGGCGTTCAGCTCGGTCGGCACGCCGGGGAACCGGAGCACGAACGCGATCACCCCGGCCGCCAGCATGCTGAGGAAGTCCAGATAGCCCGCCTTGCGACGGTAAGATCCGCTCCAGCTCTGCGACGACGAGCGCTTGGGATCATGGCGAATCGATGACTCGGCCTGCACCTTGTCAACGACGGCCATACACCACTCACCAATCCCCTGTAACGCGCGCCCCATCAGCGCGATTCACACCGAAGACGGTTGAACGTCGCCTGAGGTTCACATACATCACGAACCTCGTCCGACCAGCATCCTACGTTCGCTTTACCGTGGTCAGGGCCCGAACCGCGGTACCGGCCCGGCAACTCCGGCAAACTCGGACAGGCGCCCTTGAAAAGCCCAGTCAAGGACGCTTGATCATCGATGGGAACGCCGGCCCCCCTGGCCGGATCCGGTCAACCGGCGTGGAAGGCGTTCTGCGCCGCGCCGAGACCGTCCGCGAGCAACGCCTCCACCGCGTCCGCCGCACGTGCCACCTCTAGATCGAGGTCCTTCCGCTCCGCCGCGGAGAAGTCCTTCAGCACGAACGCCGCGGGGTCCATCCGCCCCGGCGGCCGGCCCACCCCGAACCGCACGCGCAGGTAATCACGCGACCCCAGCGACTTCGTCACCGACCGCAGCCCGTTGTGACCATTGTCACCGCCGCCCTGCTTCAACCGCACCGCACCGAACGGGATGTCCAGCTCGTCGTGGACGACGACGAGCCGCTCCACCGGAACCTTGTAGAAGTCGCACAGCGCCTTCACCGGCCCGCCCGACACGTTCATGAACGAACGCGGCTTCGCCAGCACCGCACGCGCACCCGCCAGCCGCCCCTCCAGGACGTCCGCCCGCGCCCGATGCGACTTGAACCTCCCACCGGCCCGCGCCGCCAGCACGTCCAGCACCATGAACCCCGCGTTATGCCGGTTCTTCGCGTACGACGGCCCCGGATTGCCCAACCCGGCCACCAGCCAGAGATCCACCCTCAACCCCTCCAGGGAACGAACACGGCCCCCGCGGTGCGCACTCGCGCACCGCGGGGGCCATGAAAGACGACGGCGGCCCGGCTACCGGCCGCACCTCGGCGCCACCGTCACTCGGCGGCGCCCTCGCCCTCGCCCTCGGCACCCTCGGCCGCGGGCTCGGCGGCCTCCGCCTCGGCCTCCGGCTCCGTCGACACGGTCGCGTCCACGATCTGCAGGATCAGAATCTCCTCGTCCGCCGCCAGCGTCGTGCCCGGCGGAAGCCTCAGGTCCCGCGCCAGCACCTGGCTGTCGATCTCCAGGCCGCTGATGTCGACCTCGACCGACTCCGGAATGTGCGTGGCCTCCGCCTCCACCGAGATCTCGACCTCGGTCTGCGCGACCTGGGCACCCGCCACCACATCACCGACGAGCTGCACCGGCAGGTCCACCACGACCTTCTCGCCGCGCTTCACCATCAGCAGGTCGACATGCTCCAGGAACCCCTTGATCGGGTCCCGCTGGACGTCCTTCGGCAGCGCCAGGCTCGGGCCGTCACCCAGCCCCTCGATCGTCAGCAGCACGTTCGGCGTCTTCAGCGCCAGCATCAGGTCGTGCCCCGGCAGCGAGATGTGCTGCGGGTCGGTGCCATGACCGTAGAGGACGGCGGGCACCTTGCCGGCCCGGCGGGTGCGCCGCGCGGCACCCTTACCGAACTCGGTGCGCGGCTCGGCGGCGATGCGTACCTCGGACACGGCTGAAACTCCTTGTTGTTGCGATCCACGGCCGTCCGGCACCGGACGTCCGCTACGGACAGAGCGTTGCGATACACGCACGCCGACCAGGGCGTGCGCTCCCAAAGATTCTTTGCGTTCTCCCGGGGAATGCGGCTCCACTACGACACCGCACTGACGACCCGGGCACACGCGGGTTAACAAAGTCTAGCAGTACTCATTGCAGTGCTCTTGGCGTCAGGCGCTAGCGCGCCTTCCTTCGGCGAGCACTGCGGCGCGATCGCTGCATCGCTCCGGCTCGCCTTGCGGCTCGCTGCGCGATCAGGTTCCTCGCAGGCTCGGAACCTGCCTTCGGACGCGATCGCAAGCGTTGAGGTCGGTGCGTGGTTGGGCAACGGGCCGGGGTCGGCGCGTCGGGGCGGCTGGGGGTGTGTCGCTCGCTGCGCTCGCTTGTTTCTCGCAGGCTCGAAACCAGGAGGGTGCACGGCTGTGCCGGGTTGCTCGCTGCGCTCGCTTGTTTCTCGCAGGCTCGAAACCAGGAGGGTGCACGGCTGTGCGGGGTGGGCTTGCTTGCGGGGGTGTTGGAGGAGGGCGCGCTCTCGCGGCTGGGCCGTTTTAGCTGATTCCGCCGAAGAGGCTCGTTACCGAGCCGTCGCTGAAGACCTCGTTGATCGCGCGGGCTACCAGGGGGGCGATCGAGAGGACCGTCAGCTTGTCGAACTGCTTCTCCTCTGGGATGGGGAGGGTGTTCGTCAGGACGACCTCGGAGATGCGGGAGTTCTTCAGGCGGTCCACGGCGGGGCCGGAGAGGACGCCGTGGGTGGCCGCCACCACCACGCGGCTGGCGCCCTGGTCGAACAGGGCGTCGGCGGCCTTGATGATGGTGCCGCCGGTGTCGATCATGTCGTCGACGATGACGCAGGTGCGGCCCTCCACCGCGCCGACCACGTCGAAGACCTTGACCTCGTTGGCCACGTCCGGGTCGCGCTTCTTGTGGATGATGGCCATCGGCACGCCGCCCAGGCGGTCGGACCAGCGTTCGGTCACCCGGACCCGGCCCGCGTCGGGGGCCACCACCGTGACCTGCGAGGTGTCCAGGCGGCTCTCGAAGTGGTGCGCCAGCAGGTCCAGCGCGAACAGATGGTCGACCGGGCCGTCGAAGAAGCCCTGGATCTGCGCCGTGTGCAGGTCGACGGCGATCAGGCGGTCGGCGCCGGCGGTCTTGAACAGGTCCGCCATGAGCCGGGCCGAGATCGGCTCGCGGCCCCGGTGCTTCTTGTCCTGGCGCGCGTAGCCGAAGAACGGCGCCACGACCGTGATCCGCTTGGCCGACGCGCGCTTCAGCGCGTCCACCATGATGAGCTGCTCCATGATCCACTGATTGATGGGAGCGGTGTGGCTCTGGATCACGAAGGCGTCCGAGCCGCGCACCGATTCCAGGAACCGCACGAACGTCTCACCGTTCGCGAAGTCGTACGCGGACGTCGGCGTCAACTCGACATGGAGGTTGTCGGCTACTTCCTTGGCCAGGTCCGGGTGGGCTCGGCCGGTGAAGAGCATCAGCTTCTTCTGGCCACTCGCTTTGATCCCACTCACCTCTGACAACTCCCCCTCAATGGAAATTCGCTTCACGTGGGTGTTGTCCCCACTCACCGCGCGCTACAAGAGTTCGGCGCGCGGAAGCCTGGTCGTCCGCCTCCCGCCGCGTGGCGGGGTGGTCCCCTGTGGCCGCGCCCTAGGGCGCGTCCTCCTCACGTGCACGGCGGGCCGCGTCCGCCGCGGGCGTGCCCGCCCGGCGCCGCTCGACCCACCCCTCGACGTTGCGCTGCCGGGCCCGCGCGACCGCCATGGCGCCCGGCGGGACGTCCTGGATGATCACCGAGCCGGCCGCGGTGTAGGCGCCGTCGCCCACCGTCACCGGTGCGACGATCATGTTGTCGCTGCCGACCCGGACCTGCGAGCCGATCACGCTGCGGTGCTTCTCGACACCGTCGTAGTTCACGAACACCGAGCCCGCGCCGATGTTGGAGCCGTCGCCGATCTCCGCGTCGCCCACGTACGTCAGGTGCGGCACCTTGGTGCCCTCGCCGAGGTCGGCGTTCTTGGTCTCGACGTAGGCGCCGACCTTGGCCTTGCGGGCCAGTCGCGTGCCCGGCCGCAGGTAGGCGTAGGGACCGACGGACGCCTCAGGGCCGATCTCCGCCCCCAGGCACACCGCGTTGAGCACGGTCGCGCCCGCGCCGACGCGCGTGTCCGTCAGGGTGCAGCCGGGGCCCACCCGGGCGCCCTCGGCCAGGTGCGTGCGTCCGTGCAGCTGGGTTCCCGGGAGGATCTCGGCGTCCTGTTCCGCGGTCACGTCCACGTCGATCCACGTGGTCGCCGGGTCGACGATCGTGACGCCGGCCCGCATGTGCGCTTCGAGGATCCGGTCGTTGAGCTGCCTTCTGGCCTGCGCGAGCTGGACCTTGTCGTTCACGCCCTGGGTCTCCACCCAGTCGGCCACCAGGTGCGCGCCGGCCCGGTGGCCGTCCCCGCGCACGATCGCCACGACGTCGGTGAGGTACTCCTCGCCGTTGGCGTTGTCGGTGGTCACGCGCTTGAGCGCGTCGGCCAGCAGGGCGCCGTCGAAGGCGTACATGCCGACGTTGATCTCGTTGAGGGCGCGCTGCTCGGCGGTCGCGTCCTTGTGCTCGACGATCGCCTCGACGCTCCCGTCGGCGGCGCGGACCATCCGCCCGTACCCGGTCGCGTCGGGGATCTCGGTCGTCAGGACGGTCGCCGCGTTCCCCTCGGCCTCGTGCGTCCGGACGAGCGCCGCCAGCGTCTCCCCGCGCAGCAGGGGGTGGTCGCCGTTCGTGACGACGACGGTTCCGTCGAGGGCGCCGGTCTGCTCCAGGGCCATGCGGACGGCGTGCCCCGTCCCGCCCTGGTGCTCCTGGACGACCGGCTCGGCGTCCGGCGCGGCCTGGGCGAGATGCTCGACGACCTGCTCGCGCCGGTGGCCGACGACGACCACGAGCCGCGCGGGCTCCAGTTCGCGTGCGGCGGCCAGCACATGGCCGAGCATGGTGCGCCCGCACAGCTCGTGCAGCACCTTCGAGGTGCGGGACTTCATCCGGGTGCCCTCGCCCGCGGCGAGAACGATGACGGCGGCCGGGCGGCTCGCAGCGCTCACAAGGAGGCTCCTCGGCATCGCGGACGGGATCGGTCGCGAGCACGCCCACCTGCGCCATCAGGGCATGACAGGTCACGGCGCACCCGACACGGGCAGGATACCGCCCATCTCCCGCCTGTCACCCCGCCGCCCACCTCGGAGGTCTCGGCGCGGGAGACTCCCAGCAGCTCCGGCGCAAGGATTCGAACCTTGTCTAAGGGCACCAAAAACCCTTGTGCTGCCGATTACACCACGCCGGAAAGTCACGAGCGGGCCGGAAGGAGTCCCGATCCGACCGGCCCACAACCATACCCAGCCGGGCGCCGCGGAGCCCACTCCATTCCACGGAATGGATCTTGAGCTGCGCCGGTCGGCCGATATGTCGGCATCGGTTTAGAACGCCCGGTGTGGGCAACGCCTCATCATGCCGCCCGGCGCGGGTGGCCCCGGCGACGGAGTCGAGGCCGGTGCCGGTGCCGAACTTCCGGTGGCCGCCGAGCGTTCGGCCTGGTGAGGGTCTCTCTCGCCGCCCTGTCGCGGTGGTCTGGCGGTCAGCTGTAGCGCAAGAGAGTTTTGTGGCCCGAGAGGCAGTTTCGTACTCAATTTACGAGTTGACCACTGTGAACCTACGGTTCCGTAGGTTACGTTGACGTAGGTAATGCTGTCTCGAGCCACAGGAAGTGGTGACGCATGACAACGGCTCCACCCATGGACCCCCCTCGCCCGCAGCGGCGTCCAGAGATCCAGTCCGAGCCCCGGGGCAATGCGGAACGCGTGCTCATCGCCGTGTTCACCGGTGTGCCGTTCCTGGCCCTGTTCGCGGCCGTTCCGCTGGCATGGGGGAGCTTCCTCGGCTGGACGGACGTCGTGCTCATGGCGGTGTTCTACGTCCTGTCGGCCGGGGGGATCACGGTCGGGTACCACCGGTACTTCACCCACGGGTCCTTCAAGGCCAAGCGCGGCCTGAAGATCTTCATGGCCGTGGCCGGAAGCCTGGCCATGGAGGGGCCCGTCATCACGTGGGTCGCCGATCACCGGCGCCATCACAAGCACTCCGACAAGGAGATGGACCCGCACTCGCCGTGGCGGTTCGGCAACGACTGGAAGGCGCTGGCCAAGGGGCTGGCGTGGGCGCACTACGGCTGGCTGTTCGACGGCGCCCGGACGTCCAAGGAGCGGTTCGCCAAGGACCTGCTGAACGACCGTGACCTCAAGCGCATCCATCTGGCGTTCCCCGGGCTGGTGGCGGCGTCGTTCCTGCTGCCGGCGGTCATCGGAGGCCTGGTGACCATGTCGTGGACGGGCTTCCTGACGGCGCTGTTCTGGGCGGGCTTCGTGCGGATCACCCTCGTCCAGCACGTCACGTGGTCGATCAACTCGATCTGCCACACGTTCGGCAAGGAGGACTTCGAGGTCCGCGACAAGTCCCGCAACGTGTGGTGGCTGGCGATCCCGTCGCTGGGCGAGTCGTGGCACAACCTGCACCACTCGGACCCGACGTGCGCGCGTCACGGCGTCCTCAAGGGGCAGGTCGACATCAGCGCGCGCATCATCTGGGCGTTCGAGAAGCTGGGCCTCGCGTACGACGTGCGGTGGCCCAACGAGGACCGGCTGGCGACCAAGCGCACCAAGCAGGCGGTTTGACCGTCACAATTGGTTCCGTGACAGAACCCGCGCCCAGACCTCGCAGAAGGCGGATGACCGGCAAGGAACGCCGTGAGCAGCTTCTCGACATCGGCCGCTCGCTGTTCGCCGAACGCGGGCTGGACGGCACATCGGTGGAGGAGATCGCCTCGGCGGCCGGTGTGTCGAAGCCCGTGGTCTACGAGCACTTCGGCGGCAAGGAAGGGCTGTACGCGGTCGTCGTCGACCGCGAGTTCGAGAGCCTGCTGCGGCTCGTCACCGAGTCCCTGAACTCCGCGATCCACTACCGGGGCAAGCTGGAGAAGGCCGCGCTGGCGCTGCTGCAGTACATCGAGGAGCATCCGGACGGTTTCCGCATCCTCGTCCGGGACTCCCACGGCGGGACGGGCACCGGCAGTTACGCGAGCCTGCTGAGCGAGATCGCCGGGGAGGTCGAGTACGTCCTCGCCCAGGAGTTCGACCGCCGCGAGTACGACGAGAAGTTCGCGCCCATGTACGCCCAGATGCTGGTCGGCATGGTGGCGATGACGGGCCAGTGGTGGCTGGACGTCCGCAAGCCGCGCCGGGAGGACGTGGCGGCGCACGTGGTGAACCTGGCCTGGAACGGCCTGTCCGGGCTGGAGCCGAGGCCGTCGCTGGATCCGCGCCGCCGCCGCAAGGAGCAGGAGCGCCGGGAGCGGCGCGCGGAGAAGGCCGCCGCGAAGGCGGAGAAGGCCGAGGGAAGGGCCGCGGCGAAGGCCGAGAAGGCGCACCGCCGGGGCCGCCACGACCTGGACGGGCTCGCCGACCCGCTGACATGACGGGCCGCCGGGACGGCGGCCGGGCGAACACGACAACCGGTGGCCGTCCGGAGTTCGTCCGGGCGGCCACCGGCCAGGGGTCGCCGGCTCGGGTCGCGAGACCGGGGTTCGCCGGACGCCGCCCGCCCGTCCGAGCTGGCACACCGCAGGGGAACGAGTAGCTTCCCTCGGCGGACGGGCGGCATCCCGTCTATGGGGTTGTGAGAGCGGCGGATCGCCTCCCGGCCGGCGCCGAGGGACGCGTCGCTCTCGCGGGTGCCGAGGGCCTCGCCGGGGACCCGTCTTGCCGAGGGTCCCGCACCGCCGCTGTTTTTCTCGACATCAAGAGAGAGCATGCCCCACCCATATCTTGATGTCAAGAATTCAACGTCTAGGCCCATTGCCGGATGCCGCGCCGCCGGGGGCGTCCCTATGGTCGGGGCATGGAACTCAGTGGAGGCGGGTGGGCGCTGGTCCTCGGGCCCGGCGGACCGGTCGGGACGGCGTGGCTGACGGGCCTCGCGGCGGGGCTGCGGCGGGCGGGCGTGGAGCCGGCGGCGGCGGACCTGATCGTCGGGACGTCGGCGGGCGCGATCGCGGGCGCGATGATCGCCACGGGACGGGAGCTGGCCGCGGTGGCGGAGCTGCCGCCCTCGGGTGAGCGGCGCTCGGCGGTGGACGGGTCGGTGATGGCCGGGGTGGTCGAGATCGGGAGCGCCGCCGATCTGGCCCCGGACGAGGCCCGGCGGCGGATCGGGCGGCTGGCGCTGGAGGCGGCGGCACTGCCGGAGGAGCGGCACAGGGCGAGCATGGAGTTCCTCGTGGGGACCGACGAGTGGCCCGAGCGGCGGCTCCGCGTCACCGCCGTGGACGTGGCGTCGGGCGAGCGGGTCGTGTGGGACGCGGCGAGCGGCGTCCCGCTGACCGCGGCGGTGGCGGCGAGCAGCGCCGCCCCGGGCTTCGCCGAACCCGTGACGATCAACGGCCGGCGCTACATGGACGGCGCGTTCGGCGGCGGGTCCAACGCGGACCTGGCGCGGGGCGCCGGTGCGGTGGTGCTGGTCGAGCCGCTCCCGCAGGCGTCGGGCGGCGCGGCGGCGGATGTCCGGATCGTCCCCGACGACGGGGCGCGGGAGGCGTTCGGGGAGAACGTCGGCGATCTGGCGCGCTGGACGCCGGCCTACCGGGCGGGATTCCGGCAGGCCGCGGCGGCGGCGGAGCGGATCAGACCCGTCGCCGGGGTTCCGGGCGGGTGACGTGCCGGGGGCGCGGCCATGTTTCTCGATATCAAGACAGGTAGGGTGTCGGCATGCAGGATGAGGTCGACCGGCTGGTCGAGGCGTGGAACGCCGAACGTCCGGATCTGGACGTCCGGCCGCTGCAGGTCCTCAGCCGCGTCTCCCGGCTGGCCCGGCACCTGGACCGTGCCCGGCGCGCCGTGTTCGTGGACCACGACCTGGAGTCGTGGGAGTTCGACGTGCTCACCGCGCTGCGCCGGGCCGGGAGCCCGTACCAGCTGAGCCCCGGGCGGCTGCTGCGGGCGACGCTGGTGACGTCCGGCACCATGACCAACCGCATCGACCGGCTCGCGGCGGCGGGGCTGGTCGAGCGGCATCCCGACCCGCAGGACAAGCGCGGCGTCCTGGTCCGGCTCACCGACGCGGGCCGGACGCGCGTGGACGCCGCGTTCGCGGACCTGCTGGAGCGGGAGCAGGCGATCCTGGACAGCCTCGGCCCGGGTCAGCGCGAGGTCCTCGCCGACCTGCTCCGCACGCTCCTCATCCCGTTCGACAAGTCCACCGAAGGCCACTAGCCACCGCTGCGCGAGTAGCCACCGCTACGCGAGGGCGGCCTCCAGCGCGGCGGCGATGCCGCAGAGGCGTTCCTCCCCGCCCGCCGGGCCGATGAGCTGGACGGACGCGGGCAGATGCGACCCCGGCAGCGGGACCGGCAGCGCGAACGCGGGCAGTCCCGCGACGTTGACCTGGCCGTTCAACGACGTGAGCAGCAGGTCGGAGTGGTCGTCCTCGCCGGGTTCGGGGGTGCCGACGGGCAGCACGGGCAGGGCGATCGCGGCATGGCGTGCGAGGATCGCGCCGAGCTCCGCCCTGATCGCCGCGCGGACGCGGGCGGCCCAGCCGATGCGCCCGGCGTCGACCACGTCGTGCAGCTGCTGCAGGCGCCGGTGAATGCGCCCGCTCATCTTCGGCGGCTCCGCCACCAGGTGGGCGTTCTGCCGCCACCCCTCCTCGGCGACGTAGAGGCCGTTGGCCGTGGCGGCGTCGTAGTAGTGCTCGGACGTCACGTCGGTGACGGGGCCGAGGCGGCGCAGCGCGTCGTCGACGGCGGCGTCGATCGCGGGATCGATGTCGAATCCGGGGCCGCCGAGGCGCAGCCGCGCGATCGTCATGGACTCCTCGTACGGCACGGGCGTGAACCCCGGCTCGATGAGGCGCATCCCGAGGACGACGGCGGCGACGTCGCGTCCCATCGGCCCGACCGTGTCCAGCGTCGGCGACAGCGGGTAGACGCCGTCGAGGGGGACGCGGCCGTTGGTGGTCTTGAGGGCCGCGATGCCGCAGCACGCCGCGGGAATCCGAACGGAGCCCGACGTGTCGGTGCCGAACGCGACGTCGGCCTCCCCGGTCGCGACGGCGACCGCGGAGCCGCTGGACGAGCCGCCCGGGACGCGGGACGGGTCCAGCGGGTTCACCGGCGTCCCCGTCCACGGGTTGACGCCGTCGGCGGCCACGCACAGCTCGTTGAGGTTGGTCTTCCCGGCGACGCGGGCGCCCTGGGCGCGGGCCGAGGCGACGACGGGGGCGTCCGCGGCGGCGGGTTCGGCGCGTTCCGCGACGGCCTGGCAGCCCGCGGTGGTGGGCAGCCCCGCGACGTCGATGGCGTCCTTGACGGCGAGGCGGGGGCCGTCCCCCGGCTCATCCGTCCTGACGATCCAGGTCGTCATCGCGCCCGCACCCCGGACATCAGCCGACGTCCTCGGCGAGCATCAGCCACTCCTCCTCGATCCCGGCGGCCTCCGCCTGGATCTCCTTCAGCCGGGCGTCGAGCTCCTGGAGCCTGGTGTAGTCCGTGGCGTGCGCGGCGAGCTGCTCGTGCAGCTCGGTCTCCTGCCGGGCGAGCTTCTCCAGCCGGCGTTCCAGCCGGTCGAGCTCCTTGCGGGCCTTCCAGTCCTGCCCGCCGGCCTTGGGCTTCGCCGGCGCGGGCGCGACCTTCGCCGCCGGGGTGGCCGCCCCGCCGGGACGCGCGGGCTTCGGGGCCGCGCCGGCGGCGCGGCGTTCGAGGTACTCGTCGACGCCGCCGGGCAGCAGCGACACGCGGCCGTCGCCGAGCAGCGCCACGACGTGGTCGGTGATGCGCTCCAGGAAGTACCGGTCGTGGCTGACGACGACCAGCGTCCCGGGCCAGCCGTCCAGGAGGTCCTCGACCTCGGTGAGCGTCTCGATGTCGAGGTCGTTGGTGGGCTCGTCCAGGAGCAGGACGTTGGGCTCGGCCATGAGGAGGCGGAGGAGTTGCAGGCGGCGCCGCTCACCGCCGGACAGCTCCCCGATGGGCGTCCACTGCCGGTCGCCCTGGAAGCCGAGGCGTTCGAGGAGCTGGCTCGCGGTCCACTCGCGCTTGCCGACGGTGATGCGGCGCCGGATCTCCTCCACGGACTCCAGGACGCGCCGGGCGGGGTCGAGGTCCTCAAGGTTCTGCGACAGGTGCGCGAGCTGGACGGTCTTGCCCCGCACCACCTTCCCCGCGAGCGGCGGCACGGACCCGTCGAGCAGCCGCAGGAGGGTGCTCTTCCCGCTGCCGTTGACGCCGACGAGACCGACGCGGTCTCCCGGGCCGACGCGCCACGTCATGCGGTCGAAGATGGTGCGGCGAGTGTCGCCCTCCCCCACCTCGACGGTCACGTCCTCCACGTCGTAGACGGTCTTGCCGAGCCGCGCGGTCGCGAACCGGGTCAGCTCCACCGCGTCGCGCGGCGGCGGCTCGTCGGCGATCAGCGCCTGCGCGGCGTCCACCCGGAACTTCGGCTTGGACGTGCGGGCCTGCGGGCCGCGCCGCAGCCACGCCAGCTCCTTGCGCAGCAGGTTCTGCCGCTTGGCCTCGGTGGCGGCGGCGATCCGGGCGCGCTCGGCCTTGGCCAGGACGTAGGCGGAGTAGCCGCCCTCGTAGCGTTCGACGCGGCCGTCGACGACCTCCCACGTCCGCTCGGTGACCTCGTCCAGGAACCAGCGGTCGTGCGTGACGACGAGCAGCGCGACCCCGCGGCCCTTCAGGTGCCGGGCCAGCCAGGCGATCGCCTCGATGTCGAGGTGGTTGGTGGGCTCGTCCAGCAGGAGCAGGTCGGAGTCGGGGACGAGCAGCCGGGCCAGCGCGACGCGGCGGCGCTCGCCGCCGGACATGTCCGCGAGCGGCGCGTCCAGGTCGAGGTCGGGGACCAGGCCGCCGAGGACGTCGCGGGCGCGGACGTCGCCCGCCCACTCGTGCTCGGCGCGGTCGCCCAGCACGACGGAGCGGACCGTCGCGCCCTCCGGGAACTCGTCCCGCTGGGACAGGAGGCCGAGCCTCAGCCCCCGCGTGTGGGTGACGCGTCCGGCGTCGGGTTCGGTCTCCCGCGCGACGACGGACACCAGGGTGCTCTTGCCGCCGCCGTTGCGGCCGACGACCCCGACGCGGTCTCCCTCGTCGAGGCCGAGCGACACGGCGTCGAGCAGCGGCTTGGGCCCGTAGGACTTGGCGACGTTCTCAAGATTGATCAGATTCACGGCGCCATCAGTCTATTTGGCTCCGGCGAGCCGATCGTGCGGGTTTCAGGGCCCGTGCGGCCCCTGCGGGCCGTGGCCGGGCGGTCCGTATCCGGGTGGCCCGTATCCGGGTGGTGGGTTGTGCTGCTTGTTCCGCGAGGACGCGACCACGATGACGACCACCGCGGCGGCGACGACAAGGAGGACGAGCAGGAGGACGGCCAGCAGCAGTGCGAACGAGATCAAGACGCCTCACTCTCGCCGCGCACCCCGAGCGGGGCCTGCGGGGGGCGGGGAGCGGTCGAACCGGGGGCATTGCGGCGGAGGGCGCGGTCGCGGCGTACGGCCAGGAGGAGCAGCGTCGCCATCATCGCGATCGCCACGAGGCCGAGCAGCCCGGACAGGTACGTCATCGGTCCACCTCGTCTGAGGGAATCGGTGTCACGGG
The DNA here is from genome assembly GCF_004349245.1 of Actinomadura sp. 6K520. GTDB lineage: Bacteria > Actinomycetota > Actinomycetes > Streptosporangiales > Streptosporangiaceae > Spirillospora. Next base: position 19,113 of record NZ_SMLC01000040.1, read on the forward strand.
TACAAGACGCTCGCCGCCGGTCCGAAGTTCGCTTGTATGACGATCGCAGCTACCGCGGGTCACACCACCGTCGCGCCGGGGACGGGTCCGGACGCCCGCAGCACCTGCGCGGCGACGCCCGCGCCGTCCAGCCCGTCCGCGAGGCCGGCCGCGTCCTCCTCGGTCTCGGCGAGGAACGCGCAGGTGGGACCGGAGCCGGAGACGAGCGCGCCGACCGCGCCGAAGTCGCGGCCCGTGTCCAGCACCCGCTCCAGGGAGGGCCGCAGGGACACGGCCGCCTCCTGCAGGTCGTTGGTCAGCGCGGCACCGAGCCCCTTGGCGTCGCCGGTGGCGAGCGCGGTCATCAGCTCCGCCGAGACGCTCGGCCGGGGCGCGGGGTCGCCCCGCATCTCGCGGAGCCGGTCGCATTCGGCGTAGACGGCGGGGGTGGACAGCCCGCCGTCGGCGGTCGCGAACACCCAGTGGAAGGTGCCGCGGGTGAGCGCGGAGGTGAGCTGCTCGCCGCGTCCGACACCGACGGCGGTGCCGCCGAGGACGGCGAACGGCACGTCGCTTCCGATCTCCGCGCCCAGCTCCATGAGGTCGTCGCGGGTGAGGACGGGGTCGTCGCGGTCGTCCCAGAGGCGGGCGCACGCGACGAGCGCGGCGGCGGCGTCGGCGCTGCCGCCCGCCATGCCGCCCGCGACGGGGATGGCCTTGCGGATCCGGAGCGACACCCGCGGCTCGACGCCCAGCCGGGCGGCGACGAGCCGCGCGGCCCGCGCGGCGAGGTTGTCCTCGTCGGCGGGAACGCCCCCGACGGCCACCCGCGAGTACGGCGCGGCCTGGACGCTCACCTCCAGACGTCCGGCGCTCGCCGCGGTGACCTCGTCGAACAGGGACACCGCGTGGAACACGTTGACGAGGTCGTGGTAGCCGTCATCGCGGAGCGGCCCCACGCCGAGCTGGAGGTTGACCTTGGCCGGGACGCGTACCGTCACTGCGTTCACGCCGGAAACCCTACGGCCTAAAGAGCTTTTCCGGGGGGCCTGGGGGGTCGTCCCCCCAGAGAGACACGGGCTCTTCCGGGGGGCCTGGGGGGCGTCCCCCCAGAGAGACACTGGCTTTTCCGGGGGGCCTGGGGGGTGGCGTTGATCAGTCGCCGCTGGTGACCGGGAGGTTGCGCGGGTTGAAGTACGGGGTCGTGGCGAGTTCGCGGAGCGCCGAGAGGGCGTGCTTGTCCCCGTTGACCGCGAAGGCGCGCCGCCGGTCGCGGGCGTTCTTGGCCCGCTCGTCCGAGTTGAAGTAGACGACGGCCTTGACCTGCGGGTCCTGCAGCGTCTTGGACGCCTCGCGAAGCCATTCGGCACGGCGCTCGCCGTAGGACACCGGGACGCCGAACTCGGCGATCATGATGGGCTTGGGACGGTCCCGGGCCCACTGCATGAACAGCTTCAGGGACTCCGACAGGTCGCGGTAGTCGAAGTCGGAGCCGGGCTGCGCGTCGGCGCAGATCCAGTCCACGTGGTCGTCGCCGGGGTAGAACGCGCCGGCGTCGGCGCCGCCGAACCCGCGGGCCGTCGGGCACCACACCCAGGCGACGTTGTGGACCTGCTCGCGCTCGAAGACCTGCCGCAGGTGCTTCCACGCGGCGACGAAGTCCTGCGGTGAGTGGACCCGCTTCTTGGCCGACGCCGCCTCCATGTCCCGCGACCAGCGCAGGAAGATCGGCTGGCCCAGTTGCTTGACGGCGCGGGCGCGCCGCTGGATCAGCTCGTCGTACTCGCCCTGCACGATCTTCCTCGTGTCGGCGCCGCCCCAGGTCAGCAGCAGGTAGCGGTTGCCGTCGGCGACGGACTTCTCCAGCGCGCCGGGGAAGTCGTCCGTCCAGCCCCGGTAGCTCTGCACGATGTCGAGGCGCCGCCCGAGTTCGCGTTCGAAGCCGGTGACGGGCGCCATGTCCGGCCTGCCGGGCGACGGCGAGGCCGAGGTGGCCCCCGAGGGGGACGCGGAGCCGCCGTTCTCGCCGTCGCGGCCCTTCTTCCGGCCGCCGTCGTCCGGCGGCACCCAGGCCCCGAAGTAGGCGCCCTGCTCCGGCGGGGTGGGCGCCACACCCGGCCGCGCCGTCGTCGTGATCTTCGGTGCCGCGCCCGCGCCGCCACCGCAGCCCGCCGCCACCGTGGCGATCATCGCCGCGGTGGCCAGCAGCGCCGTCCCCACGATCGGCAACTTCGCCCGCGCCGTGCGCGACCGCGCCCTCACCATCGACCTCCGCTCGTACCGACCCCGTGCCCCCGGGACGGAAAGGATGCTCAACCCGCCGCGCCGAACCGCGCCTAGCGGGCTCGGGGATCAACTCCCCAGACTGAAGGACCATACTCGGCAATGCGGGCGAAGGCGGCCACGTCCAGAGCTTCGCCCCTCGCCCGGGGGTCGACGCCGGCGGCGCGCAGCGCCTCCTCCGCGGCGGGCGCGGACCCGGCCCAGCCCGCGAGCGCCGCGCGCAGCGTCTTGCGGCGCTGCGCGAACGCCGCGTCGACAACCGCGAACACCTGCCGGCGGGTCGCCGTAGTCGGCGGCGGCTCCCGGCGGGTGAACGCGACGAGCCCCGAGTCGACGTTCGGCGCGGGCCAGAACACCGCGCGGCCGACGGCCCCGGCCCGGCGGGCCTCGCCGAACCAGGCGAGCTTCACCGACGGCACGCCGTAGACCTTGCCGCCGGGCGGCGCGACCATCCGGTCGGCGACCTCCGCCTGCACCATGACGAGCGCGGACCGCAGCGACGGCAGCGCCGTCAGCAGGTGCAGGACGACCGGCACCGCGACGTTGTAGGGCAGGTTCGCGACGAGCGCCGTGGGCGCCGGCCCCGGCAGGTCCGTGATCTTCATCGCGTCGGCGTGCACGACCTCCAGCCGGTCCGCGACGTCGGGCGCCCGTGCCGCGACCGTGGCGGGCAGCTCGGCGGCCAGCACCGGGTCGATCTCCACCGCGACGACGCGCCGGACCTCGGCCACCAGCGCCAGCGTCAGCGACCCGAGCCCGGGGCCGACCTCCAGGACGACGTCGTCAGGCGCCGGGCCGGCGGACCGGACGATCCGCCGGACGGTGTTGGCGTCGATGACGAAGTTCTGCCCGAGCGTCTTGGTCGGCCGGATGCCGAGCCGTTCCGCCAGCGCCCGCACTTCCGCCGGCCCGAGCAGGCGCGATGTCTCCCCCACGGGACAAGTGTCCCAGCTCAGGAGAACAGAAACTTCCCGCAGTTCGGCCACTGCCCCTGCCAGCGGCCGTTCACCTTGTTGTAGAGCATCTGCGCGCGGTAGGTCTGCTCGTCCGGACTGGCGTCGGACGGCCTGCCCGTCCCGCCCACCGACTGCCACGTCGCCATGGAGAACTGGTAGAGGCCGTAGTACCCGGCCGGGTTCACGGCCTTCGGGTTGCCGCCGGACTCGCACTTCGCCAGCCCGGCCCAGTTCAGCCCGGCCGCCGAGCCGGTCCCCGCCGACTGCGGGCCGACCGCGAGGATCCGCGTGACGGGCCTGCGCTTCACCTTCTGCGCGAGGACCTTCTTGACCTTCCGGGTCTTGCCCTTCCGGTCCTTGCGCGGCACGTACGCCCACTTCACGATCTTGATGCCGGAGCGCCCCTCCCGCAGCACCTTCTCGCTCCACGGCGGCACCGAGTCGCTCTTCTTGCGGACGGTCTTGGCGGGCGTCTTCACGACCGTCAGCTTCGGCTTCGACAGCAGCCGCACGATCTTCACCAGTTCCCCGGCGGGCTGGTCCGCCGCCGGTTTGACCAGGTCGTACCGGCCCAGCGGGATGCCCGCCTCGGCCAGGACCTGCTGGACGGTCGTGCCGGTCGTCATCGCCTCGGTCCGCTTGCCGTCGACCACGATGACGACCTTGTGCGGCGCGGGCGGCGAGCTCGCGGGCGGGTCGGCCGCGGCGAGGTCGTTCTTGGCCGCCGACCCGTCGCCGCCGCAGGCCGTCGCCAGCAGTGCGGCCGCCACAAGGACGGACACGACGGGCGGAGTTCGGCGCACGGGTTTCCAGAGCACGGGGGGTTCCTCCAGTGGAGCGGGCCAGGGGGTGCCCATTCAACGGCCAGAGACTAGAGCCCCCCAGCCGTGCTCCGCCACCTCATCGCCCTCAAACGCGCACAAACACCCCTTGTCGCACCACCCAGCCGATACAGAACGCGCCCGATCCACTACATGACGCTGTACGTCCCTTCCATGATCCCCCGGTGTGCGAGACTCGGCGCCGTACTGGCGGGGAGTCAATGCGGGGGGACCATACGATGGCTCGGCGACTGGCGGCCGCCCTGGGCCTTCTCCTGGTGATCTTCGCCGCGCTGCTCTTCTGGCCGGTCGTGATGACGTACACCTTCGTGGCCGGGGAGAAGGCCACCGCGTCCGTCACGAACTGCGAGACCATCCGGAACAACAAGTCCACCGACACGACCTGTACGGGCACGTGGCGCACCGAGGGCGGCGACACCGGTTCCGGCGAGATCTACGGACTGGACGAGGACCAGGAGGGCGACACCGTCCCGGTCCGGATCGGCCCCATGGGCCCCTACGCCGGCGGATTCGGGCATTCGTGGGTGCTCTTCCTGACCGCCGTGCCCGCCCTCCTCGCGCCCGTGGTCGTGGCGTTCTCGCTCGGCCCCTTCTTCAGCCGCAACCGGAGGCTGGCCAGATCCCTGCTCGCCGAACCGGGCGGCGGGCGCCTCGTGATCGTCACCCGCGATGCCGTGACGCACGCGGACGGCAGCCCCTTCGCCACGGTTCGGAAGGCGGAGTCGCCGCCCGCCGGGTACCGGCGCGCCGAGGTGCCGGGCCGCCCCTTCCGGGGACACCAGCGTTCGGTCTTCGAGGCGGTGGCCGGCATCAACCGGGACGCCACCGAGTTCACCGCCGTGGTCGGCACCGCCGGGCGGCCGCTCATGTTCGTCGAAGCCCGCACGAGCAAGGAGCTCGAAACGGAGTGCGTGCTTCTCGACGCGGCCGGCGCCGCGCTGGTCGTCGTCCGCCGCCTCTCGGCCTATCCCCTCCACTACAGCCTGCTGAGCCCGGCCGGCGAGGCGATCGGGTCCGCCAGGCCGGCCGTCGGCAAGCTGGGCGGGAACCTGCTCATCCGGGACGCCGGGGGCCTGCCCGTGGCCACCGCGGCGACGTCCGGCCGCCGATGGGTGGTGCGGGTGGAGAGCCGGGCGTCTTCGCTGCTCCGCGACGCCGCCCTCGCCCTCGCCCTCATCCAGCTCCGCTCGGACTGACCCCGGCACCTCTCGCGCGGCCGATCGGTCACGATGACGGGGAACGGGCGGAGCGGGGCGGTGAGTCGAAGTGTCCATGCGATCGCATGCTGCTCTCCGGGTTCGGCTCGTCGCGCTCACGCTGCTCATCGCGGCCGTCGCCGCCATGCTCTTTTGGCCGGTCGTGATGACGTACACGTTCGTGTACGGCGAGAAGGCGACCGCGTCCGTCACGAACTGCGAGACCATCCGGAACAACAAGTCCACCAACACGACCTGTACGGGCACGTGGCGCGCCGAGGGCGGCGACACCGGTTCCGGCGAGATCTACGGGCTGGACAAGGACCAGGAGGGCGACACCGTCCCGGTCCGGCTCGGCCCCATGGGCCCCTACGCCGGCGGATTCGGCAGGAGCTGGTACCTCTTCCTCACGGCCGTGCCCCTCCTGCTCGCGCCGCTCATCGGGTTGTGGGCGCTGCGGGCCACCCTGGCGTCCGGTCGCAAGCTCGCCGAGTCCCTGCTCGCCGACCCCGCCGGCGGGACGCTGCTCGTCGTCTCCGGTGACAAGGTGTTCCACGCGGACGGCCTCCCCCACGCCACGCTGAGCCCGCCCGGGGCACCGTCGCCCGGTCACCGGCCGGTCGAGGTGCCGGGCCGCCGCCGCCGGCTGTTCGAGCGCACCGGTTTCGACAGGGCGGCCGGCCTCAACCGGGACGCGACCGAGTTCCGCGCCCTGACCGGTCCCCGCGGGCACACGCTCGCGGTCGTCGAGTACCGCTCGGGCGTGGACCTCGAACCGGAGGACGTCCTGCTGGACCCGTCCGGGACTCCGCTGGCGCTCATCCGCAGGATCGCCCCCGTCCCGCGCGCCTACGAGATCCTCGACCCCGGCGGAACGCTCATCGGCTCCGCGGCGAACCTCGACGGCAGGCACTCCAGCAGCCTGCGCGTCACGGACTCGCGGGGCGCCACGGTCGCGACCATCGCGCACACCGGGCGGCGGTGCGTCGTGCGGGTGGAGAGCACGGCGCCGCCGCCGTTCCGGGACGTCGCGATCGTCATCGCCTTCGCGACCTTCCGCACCACGGACTGACCGGCCGCGCCCGCCGCGGCTCACCAGGGGCCGAAGACGCGTTCTCCGTTCGCGGCGATCGCGGTGCACAGCTCGGCGAGGGGCACGCCCTTGATCTCCGCCATCGCGCGGACCGTGTGCGGGATCAGGTACGACGCGTTCGGCTTCCCCCGGTGCGGGAGCGGGGTCAGGAACGGCGCGTCGGTCTCCACGAGCACCAGGTCGAGCGGTGCCGCACGCAGGGCCTCGCGGAGCGGTTCGGCGTTCTTGAACGTGACGTTCCCGGCGAAGCTCATCACGTAGCCGCGCTCGGCGCAGATCTCCGCCATGCGGGCGTCGCCGGAGAAGCAGTGGAAGACGACGTTCTCCGGCGGGCCCACCTCGTCCAGGACGGCGAGGACGTCGTCGTGGGCATCGCGGTCGTGGATGACGAGCGCCTTGCCGGTGCGCTTGGCGATCTCGACGTGGGCGCGGAACGAGCGGTGCTGGTCCTCCTTGGGCGCCCAGTCGCGGTAGTAGTCCAGGCCCGTCTCCCCGATCGCGCGGACCTTCGGGTGCGCGGCGAGCCGCTCGACGTCGGCGAGGACGGCGTCCAGGACCCCGGTCGTCTCGTTCGGGTGGATCGCCACCGCCGCGTACACGTCGTCGAAATCGCCGGCGGCGTCCACCGCGAAGCGCGAGGACGGCAGGTCGCAGCCGATCGTGACGATGCGGGTGACGCCCGCCGCCCGCGCCGACCGGACCTGCTCCTGCACCGGCGTGTCGACGATGTCGAGATGGCAGTGGCTGTCGAACACGTCCACCGGGAGGCGCTCGGGAAGCGGCGGGAACGAGCGCGCGGACTGCCCGTCGCCGTTGCGGCTCACGGACTCTCCAGCCGCGCGAGCTCCTCGTCGACGACCGACGGGTCCAGCTTCTTGAACAGCGGGGTCGGCTTGGTCAGCGGGACGCCCGGCTTGATGGGCGTGGACTCCCAGCGCGCCTCGGTCGCGTAGTCGCCGGTCAGGACGCGGTAGTCCGGCCCGCCCTCCTCGGAGACCGTCTTCAGCTCCGGCATGCCGCTCCACACGCCCTGGCCGCCGAGCATCTCGTACACCTGCTGGGAGGAGTACGGCAGGAACGGCGTCAGCAGCGACTTGGCGTCGTCCACCACTTGCAGCGCGGTGTGCAGGATCGACCGGACGCGGGCCGGGTCGTCCTTCAGCTTCCACGGCGCCTGGTCGGACAGGTAGCGGTTGGCGTCCCGGACGACGTCCAGCGCCTCGGTGATCGCGTTCTTGAACCGGGACCGTTCGAGTTCGGCGCCCACGGCCCGGAACGCGTTCCGGCTGCGCTCCATCAGCGCGCGGTCGGCGTCGGTGAGGTCACCCGGCTCCGGGACCGCGCCGAAGTTCTTCGCCGCCATGTTCACCGACCGGTTGACGAGGTTGCCCCACGCGGCGACGAGCTCGTCGTTGTTGCGGCGGACGAACTCCGACCACGTGAAGTCGGTGTCCTGGTTCTCCGGCCCGGCGACGGCGACGTAGTAGCGCAGCGCGTCCACGTCGTAGCGGGCCAGGAAGTCCTGCACGTAGATGACGACCTGGCGGGACGAGGAGAACTTCTTGCCCTCCATCGTCAGGAACTCCGACGACACGACCTCCGTCGGGACGTTCAGCTCGCCGAGCGAGCCCGGCTTGCCGCCCCGGTCGCCCTTGCCGCCGTAGCCGAGCAGCATCGCCGGCCAGATCTCGGCGTGGAAGACGATGTTGTCCTTGCCCATGAAGTAGTAGGACAGGGCGTCCGGGTCCTGCCACCAGGCGCGCCACGCCTCCGGGTCGCCGGAGCGGCGGGCCCATTCGACGGAGGCGGAGAAGTAGCCGACGACCGCGTCGAACCACACGTACAGCTTCTTGGCCGGATTGTCCCGCCAGCCGACCAGCGGGATCGGGACGCCCCAGTCGAGGTCGCGGCTGATCGCGCGGGGCTGCAGGTCGTCCAGCAGGTTCAGCGCGAACTTCAGCACGTTCGGCCGCCACGCCAGCGCCCCGCCCTGCTTGCCGCGCAGGTACCGGCCGAGGACCTCGGTGAACGCGGGCAGGTCGAGCATGAAGTGCTCGGTCTCCACGAACTTCGGCTTCTCCCCGTTGATCCGGGACACCGGGTTGATCAGGTCGACGGGGTCGAGCTGGTTGCCGCAGTTGTCGCACTGGTCGCCGCGCGCGCCGTCGTACCCGCAGATCGGGCAGGTGCCCTCGATGTAGCGGTCCGGGAGCGTGCGGCCGGTGGACGGCGAGATCGCGCCCATCGTCTTCTGCGGGAAGATGTAGCCGTTGTCGTACAGGCCCTTGAAGATCTCCTGGACGACGGCGTAGTGGTTCAGCGTGGTGGTCCTGGTGAACAGGTCGTAGGACATGCCGAGGCCGTGCAGGTCCTCGGCGATGACGCCGTTGTAGCGGTCGGCGAGCTCGCGGGCGGACACGCCCTCCTTGTCGGCCTGCACCTGGATCGGCGTGCCGTGCTCGTCGGTGCCGCTGACCATCAGGACCTTGTTGCCCGCCATTCGCTGGTAGCGCGCGAACATGTCGGCGGGCAGCGCGAAACCGGAGACGTGCCCGATGTGACGGGGCCCGTTGGCGTACGGCCATGCGGGCGCGGTCAAGATGTGACGGCTTGACGAGGACATGGGATCAAGGGTAGTCGCGTCGCGGGGGGCGATGTGCGCGAGTAGCCTGGTCCGGCGCCCGGCGGGCGGTACGCCCTTCCAGTAACCGCAGGCTCCCCAGAAGGCAGAACCGAGGCATGGCCCACACCCAGGCCGACCAGCAGGCCGACCGGCAGGCCGGCGAGCAGCCCGGCGAGCGGGCGGCGAGAGCGACGAGGGACGCCGGGCGGGACCGGCGGCGCCGGTCCCCGGCCGCGCGGGTGGCCGCCCGGCTGCGGCGGACACGGCGGGTGGTGTGGCTGTCCCTGCTGGTGTCGGTGTCCGCGATCGCCGCGCAGTGGGTGCTGCTGACGCCGCCGCTGTACTTCGACCCGTACTACGTGTGGCTCGCCGCGGGCTCCTGGCCCGACATCCCCCTCACGAGGTGGCCGTTCAACGAGGTCCCCCACCAGGTGACCCGGCTCGGCCTCGTGCTGCCCGCGCGGCTCGTCCAGGAGGTCCTCGGGCCCGGCCAGGCCGGCTACTTCGTCGTCGCGGCGCTCGGCGGCTGCGCGTTCTTCACCGGCACGTACCTGGTCGTCCGGTCGCTGTTCGGGGACGTGGCGGGGATCGCGTCCGCGGCGGTCCTGCTCGTCCACCCGTTCTTCACGATGACCAACCCGTTCGGGCACGAGATCACCTGGTCGACCGGGGTGGTGCTGCCGGACATGCCGGGCGCCGGGCTGTTCGCGCTCGGGATGGCGGGCCTGGTCGTCGCGGGCCGCCGGACCGGGCGGGCCCAGACCCGGCTGCTGCTGGCCGCCGGGGTGTGCCTCGGCGCGTCGTTCCTCGTCCGGGAGTTCCTGGCGTTCCTGTTCCTCGCCATCCCGGTGTACCTGGCGCTGCTGCGGATCCCGTGGCGCCGCAATTTCACGGTCGGCGCGCCGATGCTGGCGATCCTGGCGGCCAACCTGATCCACAACCAGATCGTGTGGGGCACGCCCCTCGCCGGGCTCGTCTCGGCCGCCACGCACGGCGGGGAGTCGCGCGACCACGTGACGCGCGAGCTGGCGCTCCGCTCGTTCCCGCGCGCCATGCACGACTGGCACGCGCTCGGCGCCGTCTTCACCGTCGCGCTGGTGCTGACGATCGTCGGCTGGGCCGTCACCCGGGACCGGCGGCTCGCGCTGGTGCTGGTGTGGTTCTGCACCCTCGCCGTGCCGCTGACGCTGTTCTCCGGCGTCCTCGACCCGACCGACATCAAGCTGCGGGCCTGGCTGCAGCGGTACTGGTTCGCGGTGCTGCCGGCGCTCCTCGCGGGCGGGTTCGGGTCCCTGATCCTGATGTCGCGGATGCTGCCGTCCGGGCTGCTCTCCCGGCTCCGGCTCCGGTCGCGTGCCGTCCGCCGGGTCGTCGTCCCGGTGGTGGCGGTCGCGCTGGGCGGTGCGTACGCGGTCGCCGCGGTCAGCGCCGTCCCCGACCTGCCGCGCGACAAGGCGTGGCACGAGCTGCGCGGCTACCTCACCGAGCACCGTGAGATCACGCTGATCTGCGCCGACCGGCGGCTCGCGCAGACCCTCACGTTCTACACGCGGGACACGTGGGGCGAACCGGTGTGGCGCGGCGAGATCCGCGACTTCCCGCACTACCTGCCGAAGGTGCCGGCGAACGCGCGGGAGGGGCCGATGCTCTACACGCGCTGGCGCGGCATGGAGTCGCAGATCGCGTCCGGCTGGCGCCCCGCCGACCACGGCTGGACGCTCCGCTGGCGCTCCTCCGACGGAACCCTCGAAATCTGGAACCCGCCACCCGCCACCCGTCTCCGCGGACCGGGCTAACGGCTGACGGCTAGCGGCTCCAGGCCGCCCAGTCGCCGGTGGCGGTGCGGCGGCTGTCGACGACGTGCCAGCCGGGCGGGGCGCCGTGCGGCCAGGACGCGCTGGCGGGGACGTTCTTCGGCCACGCGAGGACGACGAGGTCCGCGTGCTGCGGCGGCGGCGTCCAGCGGGAGTCGAAGACGCTTCCCTCGCTCCACCACGCCCAGTAGTAGTGCGAGAGCCGGGTCGTCCATGGGACGTTCCAGTCGACGGCTATGGAGCGCTGGTCGCGCAGGTCGACGCTTCGCCTGAGGTCGGTCTGCGCGATCGCGTCGCGCACCAGCGGGCGGGCGATGCGGTCGGTGGCGGTGACGCTCATGCCGATGCCGACGGCGGCGAGGACGGCGGCGAGGACCGGCGGGCCGTGGCGCCGCGGCCGCGCGGCCACCACCGCCGCGAACAGGATGACGAGCCCGGCGAGGGTGGCGCGCCACAGGTGGAACTCGGCCCAGTCCCAGGTGAGGAACGCCGTCTCGGGGAAGTCGTAGGCCGTGTAGGTGTACAGGCTGAGCAGGTCGCCCGCGTACCACTGGACGACGGACGCGGCGGCGAGGGTCAGGGCGGCCGCCGCTGCCGCCGCCCCCAGCAGCGCCCGCTGCGGCGCGCGCAGCAGGACCGCGACCCCCACGGCGAACAGCACGGGGGTGATGCAGGCGAGGTAGCGGCCGTAGACGTAGTTGCCGATGCGGTACTCGACCGGCAGCGCCGCCGAGGTGGCGAACGCGATGCCCGCCACGACCGCGATGACGGCGAGGGCGAGCGCCCGCGTCCGCCCGGGGGTGCCGGGCACCGCGGACGCGGCGGAGGGACGGACGGCGGCGAACGCGACGGCGACGAGCCCGACCGCCGCGACGCCGCCGGTGGCGACGGCCTGGTACCAGACCTGGCCGGTGCCGAGCGACGTCGTCCAGGCCCACCCGTCCTCGGTGGTGAGCCGCCGGACCATGTTGGCGCCGAGGTCGTTGTCACCGTGCGGGTACATGTGCGGCAGCAGCGACCGGTTCAGCAGCGTCGCGGCGGCCGTCCCCGCGGCGGCGGCGAGCACCGCGAGGGAGACGCCGTGCCACCGCCGCCACCGGCACACCAGCGCGGCCGCGAGCAGACCCGCGTGCGCGACCAGCAGGATCGCGCCCCGCGAATGGCAGGCGAAGGCGTACGCGACGAGCAGTGAGGCACCCGCCCCGGCCAGGTGCAGGCGGACGGACGAGCCCCAGTCCTCGGGCGGCGGGGCGTTCAGCCACGTGTGGACGAGCAGCAGCCACCCGGCGAGGACCACCGGCAGGATCGCGTCGGTCAGCACGAACTCGGAGTAGAACAGCACGCACGGCAGCACCGCGGTCACGTGCGCGAACACGTACGACCAGCGCGCGCGGACCCCGAGGCGGCGCAGCAGCAGGTAGCCCAGCGGCAGCATCAGCGCGCTGACCAGCGCGTTGATCACCAGTGCGCCGCGGTAGACGGCGACCGGGCCGTCGCCGGACAGGAGCGCGGGCAGGAGCAGCAGCGGGTATCCGCCGCGGTAGACGGTCCCGGCCGACATGTCGGCGTCGGGGCCGCCGGTCAGGACCCGGGCGGCGAACAGGTAGCCCGACTCGTCGGGTGTCGCGACCGGCACCGTCTGCTCGGAGCCGAGCCAGAGCCGCACCGCGACCTGCGCCAGCCAGCCGAGGCCGAACAGCAGGGCCCAGCGGCGGCGGCCCGGCCGGGCGGGGGCGGTGCGCGGTTCGGCGGGCGCGACCGGTGGGCGCGCGACGGCCGGGGAATCGGCGCCCGCCGGTATTCGCGTGCTCATCGACGTACGGACCCCCGCTACAACGCTCAGCTGCTTCTCCGCCTTCGCGCTCTCGGCTTTCGCGCTCTCGGCTTTCGCGGCGGCCGGCCCGGCCGCCGTCCGGCCGGCGGGAGGCTAGGCGTCGTCCTCGGGAACCGCCTTGCGGATGGCGATCTTGGCGCCGTCCGCCTCGGCGGCCTGCCCGGCGGTCTCCCTCTCGTCCTCGCCCTCGGCGACCTTCCGCACGGCGGCGTCCACGACCCCGGCGGCCTCCTCGGCCGGGTCGGTGAGCGGCGGGTGCTGGCGGCGGCGGATGCCGAGGATGCTGACGAACAGCGACGCGAAGATGGCCTGGAAGCTCATCACGAGCGCGGTCGCGGCGGGGACGACGATGCGCAGCGAGTGCCGCGGGTCCAGCTCGCCGAAGCTGTTGACCCGCCAGTGCAGCAGCGACGCGACGAGACCGGCCAGGCCGGCGACGGCGAGCAGGCCGCCGAGCAGCAGGCCGCGCTCCAGGCTCCACCAGTCGATGATCTTCTGGACGCGGCGGTCGTGCGGCAGGAATCCCTCCTGCATCGCGTACACCTTCGTGAGCAGCGCGAACAGCACCGCCTGGAAGCCGATCACCAGCGCGGCGCCGGCGCCGACGAGGGTGTCGACGTCGAACGCGACCTCCCCGACCGTGACCGGGCCGGTCGACAGTGCGATCCCGGCGACCAGTCCGAGAGTCATGAAGACGAGACCGGGGATGAGGAACAGCCAGCGCGGGCTGTAGAGCAGGAGGAAGCGGAGATGACGCCAGCCGTCGCGCCAGGTGTTCAGGTGCGGGGCCCGGGTGCGGCCGTCGGGCGACAGCGTCGTCGGGACCTCGCGGATGTCGTAGCCCTGCAGCGTGGCCTTGACGACCATCTCGCTGGCGAACTCCATGCCGCCGGTCTGCAGCCCCAGCCGCATGATCGAGTCCTTGTTGAAGGCGCGCAGCCCGCAGTGGAAGTCGCCGATCTTGCTGCGGAAGAACAGCCGGCCGACGAAGCTGAGCACCGGGTTGCCGAGGTAGCGGTGCAGGGGCGGCATGGCGCCCTCGGCGATGCCGCCCTTGAAGCGGTTGCCCATGACGAGGTCGGCGCCGTCGCGCAGCTCGTCCAGGAACGGCCCGAGGGTGGTGAAGTCGTAGGAGTCGTCGGCGTCCCCCATGGCGACGTACCGGCCGCGGGCGGCGGCGATCCCGCCCATCAGCGCGTTGCCGTACCCCTTGTCGATCACCGGCACGACGCGCGCCCCGGCCTCGCGGGCGAGCTGCTGGCTGCCGTCGGTGCTGCCGTTGTCGGCGATGACGACCTCGCCGTCGATGCCCTTGTCCTCGAAGAAACCGATCGTCTTGCGGACGCAGGTCTCGACCGTCTCGGCCTCGTTCAGACATGGCATCACTACGGAGAGTTCCACGCGATCTCCTTCGTTACCCCTGGTGACCGTCTGCGGTGTCTTCCAGTAATCTCTTTTGTTCCGCGGTGCGGCCCGTCGTCGGTTCATGATGCCTGCCGGGGACGGGTAATGATGGCCGCTCTCGTCAAGAGCACCCGTATCGTGTTGCCCACTTGCAACCGAAAAACCCTCACCGCCACGGTCGCGGGCGGCAGGCTAGGACGTCAAGCATACGGGCACAGCGGCCCGGAAAGGTTGGGTCGGCTGTGACGCGCGGCGGAGAACGCAGTGCCACCGGACCGGGGGCCGGACACCACAGGGGAGGTGCGGCAGTGGCGGGCGAACCAGCACGGCGCACGGCGCTCGGCACGGCGCCGGTCACCACGCCGGACGGCGCCGCGCGGGGCGGCGACGCGACGGGGAACGCGTCCGCGGAGGTCGCCGACCCGCACCGCGACACGCCCGGCGGGACGAAAGTCGCCGACAAATTGGACGGCGCCCTTTCGGGTGACCCGCGAAGCGCGGCACGTACCGGTCCGAAGTCCGGTTCGGGCCGCGCTCGCGGATTGTGGACGCTGGCGCGCCGGCACCCGGTGTTCAGTGTGATCATTGCCACAGCGACGCTGCTCCGCGTCGTGGCGATGCTCGGCTACCAGCCGGTGATGTTCTTCAACGACAGCTTCGACTACCTGCACGTCGCGACCGAGCCGTACCCGCACCCCCTGCGCCCCAACGGCTACGCCTTCCTGCTCCTGCTGCTCAAGCCGTTCCACAGTTTCGCGCTGGTCGCCGCCCTCCAGCACCTCATGGGCCTGGCCATGGGCGTGATGATCTACGCGCTGCTGCGGCGCAGGTTCGGGCTGCCCGGCTGGGGCGCCGCGCTGGCCGCCGCGCCGGTCCTGCTGGACGCCTACCAGCTCCAGCTCGAGCACCTGGTGCTGTCCGACACGATGTTCACCTTCCTGGTGATGAGCGCGGTCACGCTGCTGCTGTGGCACGACCGCCCGTCCTGGAAGATCGCGGCCGCGGTCGGGCTGATCGTCGGGCTGTCGTGGCTGACCCGCTCGGTCGGGATGCCGGTGCTCCTCGGCGTGCTGCTGTACATGCTGGTCCGGCGCAGCGGCTGGAAGCTGATGGGCGTCACGCTGGCGGCCTGCATGCTGCCCGTCCTGACCTACATGGGCTGGTACAAGGCGGAGAGCGGCAAATTCGCCATCACCGAGAGCAACGGGATCTTCCTGTACGCCCGGGTCTACAAGTTCGCCGACTGCCACAAGATGAAGGACCTGCCGGTCCGCGAGTACCCGCTGTGCACGGAGCCCGCGAACCGGCTGCCCAACTCGCAGGACGGCATCTGGAACGCCCAGTCCCCGCTGAACCGCTCCCCCGGCACGCGCTTCGGCCCCGAGAACAACGCGCTCAGCAACGACTACGCCAAGCGCGCGATCATCTCCCAGCCCGGCGACTACCTGCGGGTGGTCGCGTACGACTTCCTCCGCGTCTTCCGGTGGGAGCGGACGGTGTTCCCCGACCCCGCGACGTACTCCCAGTACGAGTTCCGCAGGACGCCCACCAGGCCGCTGCCCGACTGGCAGATGGACGCCAACTCGATCGCGTCCGCCGAGGCGAAGGCGTACGAGCGCGGCGACGCCGAGACCCGCGTGGTCGAGCCGTTCGGCGCCGTCGCCCGCGGCTACCAGGACGTCTTCTACCTGCGCGGCACGATGGTCGGCGGCATCCTGCTCATCGGCCTGGCCGGGCTGGTCCCGCTGTGGCGCCGCTTCGGCGGGCAGGCGGCGCTGCCGTGGACGCTCGCGACCGGGCTGCTGCTGGCGCCGGCGGCCACCGCCGAGTTCGACTACCGGTACGTGCTGCCCGCCGTCCCGCTGGCGGCGCTGGCCGCGGGCATCGCGTTCACCCCGGAGGTCCGCGGCACGGTCGCGGGCTGGGGACGCCGCCTGCGCCGCGGCGCCGTCGCCGCGACCCCCGTGCCACCGGTCCCGGCCGAGCAGGCCGAGCCCAAGGTCCCGGAGGTCGCGGCCAAGTAGGCCCCGCCCACCAGGCGTGCACGCGGCGAACCCCGCACCGCGAGAACCGGTTACTTCTTCGCCTGGACGACCGCGTCGTAGACGATCCGCTTGGGGACGCCGTTCTCCTTGGCGACGTCCACGATGGCCTGCTTGCGGGGCGTCCCGGCGTCCACCCGGACGGCGACGGCGGCCGCGAGGTCCGCCGGGTCCGTGAGCCCCGCCGGCTCGGGCGCTCCGCCGACCACCAGCGTGATCTCGCCGCGGACGCCGTCGTCCGCCCACGCGGCGAGTTCGCCGAGCGTCCCCCGGCGGACCTCCTCGTAGGTCTTGGTCAGCTCCCGGCACACGGCGGCGGGACGGTCCGCGCCGAACGCGTCCGCCATCGCCGCGAGCGTGCCGGCCAGCCGCCGCGGCGACTCGAAGAACACCAGCGTCCGCGCCTCGTCCGCGAGCGAGGCCAGCCGCCGCGCCCGCTCACCGGGCTTGCGCGGCGGGAACCCCTCGAAGCAGAACCGGTCGGTGGGCAACCCCGACACCACGAGCGCGGCGGTGACGGCGGAGGGCCCGGGCAGCACCGAAACCGGCACCCCCTCGGCGATCGCCGCGCGCACGAGCCGGTACCCGGGATCCGACACGCCCGGCATCCCCGCATCGGTGACCACCAGTACGTCCCGCCCGTCCAGCAGTTCCCCCAGCAGCTCGCCGGCCCGGACCTTCTCGTTCTGCTCGTAGTAGGAGACGACCCGCCCGGAAAGCTCCACCCCGAGCTCCCCGGCCAGCCGCCGCAGCCGCCGGGTGTCCTCGGCCGCGATCACGGCCGCCTCCCCCAACGCCCTGACCAACCGCCCTGAGGCGTCCTCCACCCGCCCGATAGGCGCCGCCGCAAGCACCAAGCTCCCCGTCACGACCCCATCCTCCCGGTATGACGCCCCCCGCAACAACATCAGCCACCGCCGCAACCACGCGCCGACCCCAACGCTTGCGATCGCGTCCGAAGGCAGGTGGCGAGCGAAGCAAGCAACCTGATCGCGCAGCGAGCCCCTGGGCGAGCCGGAGCGATGCAGCGATCGCGCGCAGTGCCCGTTGAAGGAAGGCGCTCCAGCGCCTGACGCCAAGGGCGCTGCAATACTGCACTGATGACGACGGATCTGGTTTCCGCTCCGGCCGTTGGGTCTCGGCGGCCGCCCCCGCTCCGGGAGTGGCTCGCGCCCGCGATCCCGGGGAGCCCGCTGCTCTCCTGGCTGGGGCCGCTGCTGGTGACGCTGTTCGCGGGTTTCCTGCGGTTCGACGGCCTGGGCACGCCGAAGGCGGTCGTCTTCGACGAGACGTACTACGCGAAGGACGCGCTGGCGCTGCTGGAGTTCGGCTGGGAGCGCAACACCGTCGAGAACGCGGACAAGATGCTGATCGCGGACCCGGACGCGAACATCTGGGCGGAGGGCGCGGCGTTCGTGGCGCATCCGCCGTTCGGCAAGTGGATGATCGCGATCGGCGAGCTGCTGTTCGGGGCGACGCCGTTCGGGTGGCGGTTCGTGCCCGCGCTCGTCGGGACGCTGTCGGTGCTGATCCTGTGCCGGCTGGCCCGCCGGATGACCGGGTCGACGCTGCTGGGCTGCGCGGCGGGGCTGCTGCTGGCGCTGGACGGGCTGCACTTCGTGACGAGCCGGGCGGCGCTGCTGGACGTCTTCGTGATGTTCTGGATCCTCGCGGGGTTCGCGTGCCTGGTGAACGACCGGGACCGCTCCCGCCGCGTCCTCGCCGAGAAGATGGAGGGCGGGTACCGCTCGGCGCACGGGCCGTTCCTGGCGCACGGGTGGCGGTACGCGGCGGGTGTCTGCCTCGGCCTGGCCTGCGCGACCAAGTGGACGGGCCTTTTCTACGTCGCCGCGTTCGGGCTGATGGTCGTGCTGTGGGACTACGGGGCGCGGCGCGCGGCCGGGGTCCGGGCGCCGTTCGCGGGGACGATGCTGCTGGAGGCGGTTCCCGCGTTCGTCCAGCTCGTCGTGGTGGGGCTGGTGACCTACCTGGTGACCTGGTGGGGGTGGATCTTCCGGCCGGGCGGCTGGGGACGCGGCGACGCGGCCGATTTCGTGCTGTGGCGGCCGTTCGAGGCGCTGCCGGACCTGTGGCGCTACCACGGGCAGATGCTCGGTTTCCACAGCGGGCTGGACGACAGGCATCCGTACCAGTCGTGGCCGTGGGACTGGCCGATCCTGCGGCGTCCGGTGGCGTTCTTCTACAACGAGCCGGAGAACGCGTGCGGGGCGGGGCGCTGCTCCCGCGAGATCCTCGGGATCGGGACGCCCGCGCTGTGGTGGGGCGCCATCGCCGCGCTCGTCGCCGTCGCGTTCCTCTGGCTCATGCTGCGGGACTGGCGGGCCGGGGCGATCCTGCTCGGGTTCCTCGCCGGGTGGCTGAGCTGGTTCCCGTCGGCGTTCAACGAGCGCACGATGTTCCTGTTCTACGCGACGCCGCTGCTCCCGTTCATGGTGCTGGCGGTCGTCCTCGTCCTGGGGTACCTGATAGGGCCCGCGCCCGCCGGGGTGAAGGGCGCGCACGCGGCGGACACCGCTGGGCGCGGCGATCATGACGACCTGATCGGTTTGTCCGAGTTCGGGGCGAGCAAGGCCGGGCCCGCCGGCGGGGCGGGGACGCGGCGGCTGATCGGTGCCGCCGCGGCGGGGGCGTTCATGCTGGTGGTGCTGGCGAACTTCGCGTACTTCCACCCGATCCTGTCGGCTCAGACGATCCCCTACGAGGACTGGCACGACCGGATCTGGTTCCAGTCCTGGGTCTGATCCGGGGCGTCAGGCGGCGGCTTCGGCGGTGTCGGCGGTGACGGAGGGGGCCGGGGCCGGGCGCAGCGTGCGGGCTCCGAGGAGGCAGAGCACCAGGGCGAGGACGCCGCCCGCGCCGGCTCCGGCGAAGGCGCCGGGGACGCCTCCGACGTCCTGCCCGATGCCGGACACGAAGGAGCCGAGGGAGCCGCCCGCGCCGATCGCCGCGACGATCCAGGCGAACGCCTCGGTGACGGTCCCCTCCGGGGCGAGCCGGTCGACGAGCGCGAAGCTGCACGCCAGCACGGGCGCGAG
This sequence comes from Actinomadura sp. 6K520, assembly GCF_004349245.1. Lineage (GTDB taxonomy): Bacteria > Actinomycetota > Actinomycetes > Streptosporangiales > Streptosporangiaceae > Spirillospora. The sequence goes on from NZ_SMLC01000040.1 coordinate 38,235, forward strand.
GGAGACGCCGCTGACGAACGCGAGCACCGACATGGCGGGCAGGCCGGGCGCGAGGACGAGCGGGACGTAGCCGGCGGCGAGCGCGGCGAGCAGCCACGGCAGCCGCCGGTTCGGCTCGCCCGCCCACGGCCGGGCGCCGTAGACGAGCCCGCCGACGAGCGCGCCGCCCGCCATGCACGCCAGCAGCAGCCCGGACGCCAGGTCGCGGCCGTACCGTTCGGCGTAGGCGACGACGGCCACGGCGTAGACGCCGAGCGCGATGCCGGCGCAGGCGAGCGACAGCAGCAGGACCCGCAGCCCCGGGGAGCGCAGCGGCCCGGCCCAGTCGGCGGCGCGCGGCCGGCCCCGCCACCGGCGGGACGGCCCCGACAGCGCGACGACCAGCGTCCCGGCGATGCCGAGTGCGCCGGTGAGCAGCAGCGCGGCCTCGGTGTTCACGACGGCCGCGGCGACGACGAGCAATGGGCCGACGGTGAAGAGGAGTTCCTGGGCGGCGGCGTCCAGCGCGTAGGCGGCGTCGACCTGCTCCTGCCCGTCCAGGACGTCCGGCCACAGGGCGCGCAGCCCGGCCTCCAGCGGCGGGGTCGCGAACCCGGCGAGGACGACCGCGCAGACGGACAGCGGCAGCGGGCGGGCCCCGGTCGCGGCGAGCAGGCCGAAGCCCGCGGCGGAGGCGCAGGCGGCCGGGAGCAGGACGACGGGCTGGCCGAGCCGGTCCATGGCGCGGCCGAGGACGGGCTGGCCCGCGGCCGTCGCCAGGCCGAGGATCGCGGCGAGCGTCCCGGCGAGCGGGTATCCGCCGCCGTCCCCGCGGATGTGCAGCACGACGGCGAGCATCCCCATCCCGTTGGGGAGCCGGCCGAGGAGGGTTCCGCCGAGCAGCCTCGCGGCGAACGGCCTCCGCAGGAAGACGACATAGCCGCGCATGGGGGGACCCGCCGTTCAGTCATACGTATTACCCGTCCGGTCATACGTACCACGTCGGGGTGGTCCGGCTCTACCCTGAATTCGTCCCGGCCAGCCGAATGGGAGGATCATGTGTCGTTAGCCGGCCGTCCCACCAGCAAGGACGTGGCCCATGAGGCCGGAGTCTCACAGTCCACGGTCTCGCTCGTGCTGGGCGGGAAGTGGGCGGGCCGGGTCTCCCCCGCCACCGCGCGCAGCGTGCGCGGCGCCGCCGAACGCCTCGGCTACCGGCCCAACCAGGCGGCCCGGAACCTGCGGCTCGGCACCACCCGGACCGTCCTGCTGATGGTCCCGACGCTGAGCGCGCCCTTCTTCGGCCCCGTCTACACGGGCGCCGCGCGGGTCGCGGCCCGGCACGGCTTCGGCGTGGTCGTCTCGACCTGGCCGGACGACGCGGTCGGCCCCGCGGACGGCCCGTTCGCCGCGCCGGACGAGGCGATCGACGGGATCCTCGCGTCCTCGATGGCCGTGGACGCGCTCGGCGGCTTCCGCGACACGCCCGCGGTCATGCTCGACAGCGGCCCCGCCGGCGGGCCGGACGGCGAGCGCGTCCCCACGGTCGACTTCGGCGTCGCCGAGGGCATGCGCGCGATCGCCGCCCACCTCGCCGGCCTCGGCCACCGCCGGATCGGGCACGTCGGCGCGGTCGTCGACCAGTGGACGTTCCGCGCCCGGGGCGGCGCCCTCGCGTCCGCCGTCGCCGCCCTGCCCGGCGGTGTCCTCACCCGGGCCACCTGCGCGATCGACGTCACCTCGGCCAAGGAGGCCGCCGGGCGGCTGCTGGACGCCCCGGACCGGCCGACCGCGCTCGTCTGCGACGACGACCTGATCGCCGCGGGCGCCTACAAGGCGGCGCGGGCCCGGGGCCTGGACATCCCCTCCGACCTGTCGGTGACCGGATTCGACGACGTGCTGCTCGCGACCGCGCTGGAGCCCGAACTGACCACCGTCCGGCTCCCCGCCGAGGAACTGGGCGCGCAGGGCATGACGACCCTGCTCGACCTCCTCTCCGGCGGACACCCGAGCCCCCGCGTCCTTCCCGGCGAACTCGTCGTCCGGGAGTCCACGGCCCCGCCGGGTGCCTGACGCGGCCGTCCGCGCCTCCCGGACCGGGCGGCGCGTCCGGCGAAGCCGGGTATAAGTGGCGCATGGCACCCCGTCCGTCCGAGACCGGCATCCCGTCCGAGACCGACGTCGAGGCGCACCCGGCGAACCGCATCGGCACCGCGCCGCCCCGGACCCGGGCCTGGAGCCACGGCGAACTGGAGGCGGAGGGCTTCCCGGTCACCGAGATGCGGGAGCACCTGCGCCGCCCGGACGCCGTCGTATGGCTCGACCTGTGCGGTGCGCGCCACGAAGACCTGCACGTCGTCGCCGACGAACTGGGCCTCGACCACGTCGCGGTGGAGGACGCCGTGTCCCGGCACGAGCGGACCAAGCTCGACCGCTACCACGGGTACGCGTTCGTCAACATGTACGTCCCGGTGGTGGACGGCGGCGACCTGACGCTGCACGAGCTGTCGGCGTTCATCACCGAGCGTGCGCTGGTCACGGTGCGGCAGGACCGCGGGTTCGACGTCGACGCGCTCATCCGGCGATGGGACGAGGGCGCAGGCCCCGACACCGGCGACACCGGCGCCGGGTTCCTGCTCTACGGACTGCTCGACCTGGTCGTCGACCTGCAACTGGAAGCCGTCCAGGCGCTCGACGACGAGGCCGACGAGGTGGAGGAGCTGGTCTTCGGCGACGCGTTCCCGGTCAAGGAGATCCAGCGGCGCAGCTTCCGCCTGCGCAGGAACCTGACGGCATTGCGACGGGTCGCGCTGCCCATGCGGGAGGTCGTCAACACGCTGCTCCGGCGGGACCTGAGACTCGTGGCACCGCCGCTGACGCCCTACTTCCAGGACGTCTACGACCACACCCTGCGCGTGTCGGAGTGGACGGAGGGCCTGCGCGACCTCGTCGCCGACCTGCTCGACGCCCGGCTGGCACTGCAGGGCAACCGGTTGAACGAGGTGATGAAGAAGATCACCGGCTGGGCGGCGATCATCGCCGTGCCGACCGCCGTCACCGGCTTCTACGGACAGAACATCCCGTATCCGGGCTTCGCCGAGCAGAGCGGCTTCATCGCCAGCAGCATCATCATCGTCGCCTCCAGCGGCACCCTCTACGTGATCTTCAAGCTCCGCGATTGGCTGTGATCCGCGATTGGCTGTGATCCGCGATTGGACATCGGGTTCGCCGCTCTGATCTTCTTCCCGGATGAAGGGAAACGCTCCCCGGTTCCGGGCCTCACTCGGCACCGCCGCTCTCGCCCTCACCGCCCTCACCGCCTGCGGGGACGCCGGCACGGCCACGCGGAGCGCGGAGCCGCCGGGCGGCGGCGCGTCCCGCGTCCCGGTCTCCGCATCGCCGCCCGCGACGTCCGATCCCAAGGTGACGGAGCAGATCCGCCGCCTGGAAAAGGCCCGTGACATGCGCATCGGCGCCTACATCCTCGACATGGGCACCGGCCGGGCCCTCGGCCACCGGGCGGACGAGACGTTCCCGTTCGCCTCGACGTTCAAGGCGATGGCGTGCGGCGCGGCCCTGCAGAAGGCCCGCCGCTCCGACCCCGGGCTGATGGACCGCGTCATCCGCTACAAGGAGAGCGACCTCAGCCCCCACTCCCCCGTCACCGAGAAGCATGTGAAGACCGGCATGACCGTCGCCGACCTGTGCCACGCGACGATCACGAAAAGCGACAACACGGCGGGGAACCTCGTCCTGAAGCAGATCGGTGGTCCCGCCGGGCTCACCGCCTTCTTCCGCTCGCTCGGCGACCGGGTCAGCCGCTCCGACCGCTGGGAACCCGCCCTCAACGACTGGCGGCCGGGCGAGAAGCGCGACACGACCGCGCCCCGCGTCTGGGCGGCCGACCTGGGGTCCCTCACCGTGGGCGACGCCCTCGTCCCCGCGGATCGCAAGCGGTTGGTCGGCTGGCTGAAGGCCACGGTCACCGGGGACGAGCGCATCCGCGCGGGCCTGCCGGACGGCTGGACGGCCGGCGACAAGACCGGCACCGGCGGCACCTACGGCTCCGCCAACGACATCGCCGTCGCCTGGCCGCCGTCCGGCGCCCCGGTCGTCATAGCGATCCTGACGACCAAGCGGACCCCGGACGCCGACCCCGACGAACAGGCGATAGCCCGAACCACCACCATCCTGATCCAGGCTCTCCGCTAGTGCGGTGGGGAGTCACAGTCCCCTGAGGAACTTCGCGGCGATGGGGGCGGCGGCTTCCGCGCCGGTGCCGCCGTCCTCGACGATGACGGCGAAGGCGATGTCCTTGCGGTAGCCGATGAACCAGGCGTGGGTCGGTGGTTCCTCGCCCGACCCGAACTCGGCGGTCCCGGTCTTGCCCGCGGTCCCGGACGGGAAGCGGACGTCGGACGCGGTGCCCTCGCTGACCACGGCGGGCATCAGGACCTGCAGGGCCTTCTCGACCGCGGGCTCCAGCTTCTTCGGCGGCACCGGCTTGCGGCCGTTCGCGTCGAGGGCCTTCGAGGCGAGGGCCGCGTCGACGATGCGGGGGGAGCGCCAGGTGCCGTCCGCCGCCGCGGCGGCGACGCTCGCCATGTTGAGCGGGCTCGTAAGCACCTTGCCCTGGCCGAACGACGCGGACGCCAGGGCGGTGTCGTCCTTGTTCTGCGGGAACGCGGCGCGGACGGCGGGGAGCCCCGCGATGATCGGGACGTTGAACCCGAACTGGCCGGCGACCTCGGTGAGCCGCTTCTCGCCGAGCTTGTCCACGGCGAGGCGCGCGAACGTGGTGTTGCACGAGTGCGCGAACGCCTCGCGGAACGGGATCCTCCCGAACTCCTCGTCCTCGTAGTTGCGGAACGAGCGGCCGCCGACCGTGGTGGTGGCGGGGCAGCCGACGCTCGTGTTCACCCCCACCCCGCCCGCCACGAGGGCGGCGGCGGTGACGACCTTGAACGTCGAGCCGGGCGGGTACTGGCCCATCAGGGCGCGGTTGTAGCCGCCGGGCTTGTTGGCCACGGCGAGGATCTCGCCGGTGGAGGCGCGCAGCGCGACCATGGAGGCGGGCTTCCTCGCGTCGGCGAGGGCCGTGCCCGCCGCGGACTGGACGTCCGGGTCGATCGTCGTCTTCAGCGGCTCACCGTCGGAGCCGCCGAACCGCTCCAGCGTCTTCACCTCGGTGTCCTCGGCGTCGACGATCTGCACGGCGAGCGCGGGCGTCCCGGCGAGGCGGCGCTCGTACTGCCGGTGCAGGCCGTCGGTGCCGACCGCGTCGCCCTCCCGGTACGGCGGGCCGAGCTCCTTCGCGGCCTTGGCGGACGCGGTCCCGAGCGGCCCGGCGAGTTGGCGGGCGGACCCGGACGGCGAGGCGCTCAGCACGCTGCCGTCCGCCGCGAGGACGGAGGCGCGGCCGGGCCAGTCGCGGGCCGTGCGCAGCCGCTGCCCCTCCTTGAGCTCCGGATGCAGCAGTCCCGGCGACCAGCGGACGCGCCATTCACCGTCCCGCTCGACCAGCGCCATGGCGCCGTCGTAACTGAAGGGACGGGTTCGGGCCAGCGTCAGCTCGGCGGTGTAGGACCCTTTCGCCTCGCCGCCGTCCGCGTCCCGCATGGAGGCGAGGGTGTAGCGCTGGCCGGTGACGGCCATGTCGTCCCGCATGCGGGTGAAGCGCTGCTCGAAGTCGGCGGGCGGCCGGTCGGTCAGCGCCTTCATCGCGGCGAGGTCGCCCCCGGTCCAGGCCGCGAGGTAACGCTCCGCGGTGTCCCGCGGGTCCTCGCCCCGGCGCAGGAACCACACCGCCCCCGTCCCCACGATCACGACCACCACCGCGACGGCCGCGGCGATGATCACTCGTGATCGGTGCATGTCGGTCTCCCTTCCCCCCTGATCAAGGCACCAGAACACCAGCCGCACGGTGAAATGTCCAAGATTTAGATCTATGTCAGAGAGATATGTAGATTGATATCGTCGCTGCTCGTGAACCTCGTCGGGCATCTGCGGTGCTTCGTCGCCGTGGCCGAGGAACTCCACTTCGGCCGGGCGGCCGAGCGGCTCGGCATGGCGCAGCCGCCGCTGAGCCAGCGGATCCAGCGGCTGGAGCGCGAACTCGGCGTGCGGCTGTTCGACCGGTCGAGCCGGAAGGTGGGGCTGACCGCGCCGGGAAGGCTACTCCTGGACGAGGCCCGTGACATCCTCACCCGCGTGGACCGCATCTACTCCGTCGCCGAGCGGGCCAGGCTCGGCGAGGTCGGCACCGTGCGCGCGGGTCTGCCGAGCGATCTCGGCGGCCCGATCGTCGCGGCGCTGATCGCGGCGTTCCGGGCGCGGCGCCCGGACCTGCGGCTCGACCTGCGGGAGACGGGGACGGCCGAGCAGGTCCGCGCGCTCGCGGAGGGCGCGCTGGACGCCGGGATCGTGCGGCACCCGTGCGACTCCCGCGACCTGGAGCTCGGCCCGATGCTGGGCCGGCCACTCGGCGTGCTCCTGCCCGCGGCCTCGGACCTGGCCGCGTCCCCCGAGGTTCATCTCGCCGACCTCGCCGGGCGCGACCTCGTGGTCTCACCGCGCGAGGAGGCGCCCGGCGCCTACGACGACCTGCTGGCGGCCTGCCGCCGGCACGGCTACGCGCCCGGCGCCGTCCACGAGGCGCGGCACCCGCAGTTCGCGCTGGGGCTCGTCCTCGCGGGGACGGCCGTGGCCCTCGTTCCCCGCGTCGACGACACCGCCGGGGTGACGTGGCGTCCGCTGGTGGGGGAACCGCTGGCGTGGCGGACGTCGTGCATCTGGCGGCGGGCCGGCGACCCCGAGCACGTCCGCGCGATCACCGACTTCGTCGCCGTCGCGACCGCCGTCCTGCGGCGCGAGGCGGGCATGACGCCGCTGGACACCGCACCCGCGCGGCGTGTCGTCCCGCGGCCGTCCTCGGGGTTCCTGGCATGAGCGACGCGAACCGGGGGGCGTGGGGTGCCGACCCCCCACAGGCACAGCGCATGAGCGGGTTGAGCGGGGCGAGCCCGGAGGTACCGGACGTCCGGGCGGAGGTCACCGGGCGGGCGGAGGTCACCGGGCGGATCGAGGCGGAGTTCCGGGCCGCCGGGGTGACCGGCTGGCTGCACGTCGTGGACATGGACAGCGGGCGGGAGGTCGCCGTCCGCGCCGACGCCCCGGTCGTCCTCGCCTCGGTGTTCAAGGTGCCGCTGCTCGTCGCGTTCCACCGGCAGGCCGCCGCGGGCGTCCTCGACCCGGCCGAGCCGGTCACGCTGGACCCGGGCGACCGCACCGCCGGGCCGACCGGGATCTCGGGGATGCTGGACGAGGTGCGCATGTCGCTCCGCGACCTGACCTTCCTGATGATCACCGTGAGCGACAACGCGGCCGCCGACGCCGTCCTCGACCGGGTCGGCCGGGACGCGGTCAACGCGGCCGCCGCCGCGCTGGGACTCCGCGACACGGTCGTCGAGGTCAGCGGGCGCGAACTGCACGAGTCGCTGCTGGCGGACGCGGGCGTGACCGGGTTCGCGGACGTGTGGTCCCGGCTGGACGAGCCCGGGGTGGCCGCGCGGCTGCGCGCCCTCGACCCGCTCCGCACGAGCCGCAGCACCCCCCGCGACATGACCCGGCTGCTCTCGATGATTTGGCGGGACGAGGCCGCGCCGCCGGACGGGTGCGCGGCGATGCGGCGGCTCCTCGGGCTCCAGGTCTGGCCGCACCGGCTGTCGTCCGGGTTCCCGTTCGACGACGTCGTCGTCAGCGGGAAGACCGGAACGCTGCCGACCCTGCGCAACGAGGTCGGCGCGGTCGAGTACCCGGACGGGGGCCGGTACGCGGTCGCGGTCTTCACCCGGTCGCTGCTGCCGGTCGCCGTCCTGCCGCGGGCGGACGCCGTCATCGGCACCGCCGCCCGGCTGGCCGTCGAGGCGCTCCGCCGTCCCTGAACCGTCCCTGCACCGTCCCTGAACCGCCCCTGCACCGTCCCCGAACTTCGGTGCGGCCCCTATATCACTGATCGGCCTGTCCGCTACACCCGATCCGCGTGACCGCCAAGCCAGCACTCCCTCGGGAAACATAAGCTGTACCCCGGCTTTGATCACTCTTGGGGAGACTTCGTTGCGGCTGCCGGAGCATCTGGAGCTACTGCTCACCGACGAGCCGGTGCTCGACGTCTACTCGTACGGCCCGTGGCGCGTCCCGGACGGGCTGTTCGAGGAGATCGCGGCACGGATCGACGGGCTGGCGGCCGACCCGCGGGCGGCGGAGCTGACGACCGACGAGCACAAGCTGCTCACGCTGCCCGCGACGCTGGTCACCGCGGAGATCTTCGGCATCCTCGCGTTCCTGCCGGGCGGCGGCGCGATCAAGGCGGGGTCGTACTCGCAGCTCCCCGAGCGGCTGCTGCACCGGCACCTGGTGAACCCGGGCCCGCTCAGCACCCGGATGACCCGGTGGGACGCGCCGGGCGGGCGGTGGCGCCCGCCGGTCGACTGGCTGATCGAGGCGCCCGACCGGGAGCTGGCGATCGACCTGGCCCGCGACTGCCTGTCGGTACTGGAGGGCATCGAGCCGCTGGAGGAGCGCCGCAAGGCGCTGCTGCGGCTGTACGACGACGCGCCCGCGTGCGACGTGAACCTGCCGAAGCTGGAGCTGCGGGAGCACTGGCACGCGCATGCCGGCGACGACATCGTCACGGCGGTGCCCGAGCTGCTCGGCCCGGTCGGCTACCTGGAGTGGGTGTGCACGGGGCTGCTGGCGTCCTACGAGGTGCTGGCCGAGGCGGCGCCGCGTGACGAGAGCGTCGAGACCCACCTGATCCAGTTGCTGCTGCAGGGCAGCATGGAGCACGTCCCGGCGGAGCTGGCCGTCGCGCTGGGCGAGGAGCGGTACCACGAGCTGCGGCGGCGGTTCCCCGCCGAGCGCCGCGGGTTCAAGCCCGGGGCCTGGCAGGAGCGGACGCGCGCGTGGCTCGTCCGGGCGCTGGTCGCGGGCGCCGCCGACGCCTGCCGGGGCTGGCTCGACATGGCGATGCGGTTCATCGCGATCGCCCAGGGCCTGCCCGGCGACCCGTGGTTCCCGAAGGCCGAGTGGATTCCGGTCGGCCAGTTCCAGACCGACCTGCGCCGCCTGTACGCGCCGCGCCGCCGCGTCGTCAACCCGCTCACCGAGACGCTCAGGAGCGTCCCGGAACCGGACGGGGACGCCGCCGCGCGCACCGGCGGCAGGCCGGCCGGACCGGCGGAGATCGCGACGTCGCTGGTCGGGCAGCCCGAGGTGGTCGCGGCGCTGGACGAGCTGACCCGCGGCGAGGAACCCGTCCGGCTGCTGATCGCCGGCCCGGACGGCACCGGCAAGCGGGACGCCGCGCAGGAGCTCGGCCGGGCCCTGGCCCTCGGCCGCGACCCGCACTGGATCACCGACAACCTGCTCACCGGCCAGCGGCTGTCGGACGCCGTCGCCAAGCTGCACGCCGACGCCCGCGACTGCGCGGGCGACCGGCTCCTGATCATCGAGGGCCTGGACGCCATCGTCGCCGACCCCGGCAACGGGGAGGCCATCGCCGCGGAGCTGCACCGGCTGCTGGCCGTGCATCCCGAGCTGCACGTGGTGGCGCTGGCCGACGCGGGCGGCGACGAACGGATCCGCGACATCAACCCCGTCCTGCCGCAGCGGTTCCGGATCGCGCGGACCCGGCCGTTCACCGCGCAGGGCCACGCCGAGCTGTTCCGCCGCGCCCTGGAGGCCCGCGGCGCCCGCGGCACCCGGCAGGCGATCGAGGCGGCGGGCGTGCTGCTGGCCGCGACCCCGCCGATGCAGACGCTCCGCAACGCCCGCCTCGCCCCCCACCTCGCCGACCTGGTCGTCGCGGCGGCCCGCGCCCGCGCCCGCGCCGCCGCGGCGGGCGACGCGGCGGCGCGGGCGGCGAACGGGGGGACGGCGGACGGGGGGACGGCGGACGGCACCGCGCCGAAGACCGCCCTGGTCATCCGCAAGCAGGACATCCCGGACACGCTGGACACCTCGCAGGCCACCGGCAACCCGCTCGCCGAGCTGCGCGACCTCACCGGCCTGGAGACCGTCAAGCACGAGATCGCGCTGCTCGTCGCCGGGACGCACGCGGCGCGGCTGCGCAGCGAGTCCGGGCTGACGATCACCCCGCCGACCCGGCACATGGTGTTCACCGGCAACCCCGGGACCGGCAAGACGATGGTGGCGCGGCTGCTCGGCCGCATCTACAAGCGGCTCGGCGTGCTGTCGTCCGGGCACCTGGTCGAGGCGTCCCGCGCCCACCTCGTCGGCGAGTACATCGGGCAGACCGCGCCCCGCACCCGCCGGCTGGTGGAACGCGCGCTCGGCGGCGTGCTGTTCATCGACGAGGCGTACACCCTCACCCAGTCACCGCTGAAGGGCGACTACGGGCACGAGGCGATCGCCGAGCTGGTGAAGCTGATGGAGGACCACCGCGAGGACCTCGTGGTCATCGTGGCCGGGTACGAGCAGGAGATGGCGGAGTTCCTCGCCGCCAACCCGGGCCTCGACTCCCGCTTCCCCAAGCAGATCCACTTCCCCGACTACACCGACGACGAGCTGATCACCCTGTTCGGCCAGCTCGCCGCCGCGGACGGTTTCCGGCTCGCGCCCGGCACCGAGGACGTCCTGCTGGCGATGCTGCGCCGCGCGCCCCGCGGCCCGTCGTTCGGCAACGGGCGGCTGATGCGCAACATGCTGGACGTGGCGGTCGCGAACCAGGCCGACCGCGTCGCGTCCGCCGCGGTCGCGGCCGGTAGGGAGGGCGCCGCTGGCAAGGAGAGTGCGGCCGGGAAGGAGGGTGCGGCCGGGAAGGAGGGTCGCGGGGGCAGCGGCGGGAGCGGCAAGGGCCGCCGGCCCGCCAAGTCGCCCAGCAAGAAGGACCTGGTCACGCTCACGGCCGCCGACCTGCCGCCCCTCCTGGACCACCCCGAGGAGTTCTTCGGCCTGTACCTCTGAGCCGGTACCGCCGGTGCCGCCGGGGCCGTCAGGCGGTGGCGAGGCGCTCGGCGGCGGCGAACAGCAGGGACTCGGCGCCCCGCCGGGTGACCAGCTGGGCGCCGACCGGAAGGCCGTGGACGGTGCCCGCCGGGACGCTCAGCGCGGGCAGGCCGAGCACGTTCCACGGGCAGGTGAGACTCACCACCGCCGGAACGTGCGGTCCGAGCGGCCCCGCCGTCTCACCGATCCTCGGGGCGGTGATCGGGAGGGTCGGCAGCGCCAGGATGTCGTAGCGGTCGAGGAGCCCGGCGACCTCCGCCGCGTACCGCTCCCGTTCGCGGAGCGCGCGCAGGTAGCGCCAGGCGGGCGTCCGGCCCGCGCGCTCCAGGCGTTCCAGGGTCGGCGGCTGGAACAGGCCGGGCGCCTCCGCGACCCGCTCGGCGTGCACGTCGTAGGCTTCGGCGTCCTGGACGGCGCGGAAGACGGCCCTGATCCCGGGCAGGTCGATACGCTCGGACGGCGCGTCCGGGAACAGCGCCCGGACGGCCCGCTCCACGTCCGGGTCGATCTCCAGCGGTTCGATCCAGGCGACGCGCCCGTGCGGCGCGCCCTCGTCCACCGGTGCCGGGACGGCCTCCGCCGGGGCGGCCTCCGCCGGGCCGGTCAGCGCCGGGCCGGTCAGCGCCGGGCCGGTCAGCGCCCGGTAGGCGACACGGCAGTCGGCCGCGGACGCGGCGAGCACGCCGACGTGGTCGAACGACACCGCCAGCGGGAACACCCCGCCGGCCGGGATGGCGCCGTACGACGGTTTGAACCCGGCGATCCCGCAGAACGCGGCGGGGATCCGCACCGAGCCGCCCGTGTCCGTGCCGAGTGCGAGCGGGACCATGCCGGCGGCGACGGCGGCACCGCTGCCGCTGCTGGAGCCGCCCGGCATCCGCTCCCGGTCGTGCGGGTTGCGGACGGGCCCGTTCACCGACACGTCGCCGGTGCCGCCGTAGGCGAACTCGTGCGTGCCGGTCTTGCCGACGATGACCGCGCCGGCGTCCCGGAGCATCGTCACGCAGAGCGCGTCGGCCTCGGCGACATGCCCGTCGAAGTGCGCCGATCCCATCCCGGTGGGCAGGCCGGCCACGTCGATGATGTCCTTCACCGCGACCGGGACCCCGTGCAGCGGCCCCCGGTCGAAGCCGGCCGCGAGTTCCTCGCCCGCCCGCCTGGCCGCGGCCTCGGCACCCTCGGGATCGAGGGTCACGAAGGCGTTCAGATCCGGGTCGACCGACTCCAGCGCGCCCGCCAGCAGCCCGGCCGGCGACTCGTCCCCGGAGCGCAGACCGCGTGCGATGCCGGCCAGCGTCCGGCCGGTGAAGAACCCGCCCATTCCGCTCCCCTCTGGGATTCGTTGACTGTGCGTAGCATGGCAGACCGGCCATGTCGGCCTGTCCCGCCCGTCCCTGTC
>NZ_SMLC01000408.1 GCF_004349245.1 Actinomadura sp. 6K520
GCGGAGAGCATGAGTGGTGGTGTGTAAGAGCCGGCCAGGTCGTGGCCCAGGGCCAGGAGGATGGGGCCGAATGCGGTGGAGGCGACGGTGGCGGCGTGGATGATGCCGCGCAGCGCGCCGATGTGGGCGGTGCCGAAGTAGGCCGGGACGATGGAGGCTTCCAGGGTGCGGATGCCGTTTCCGGCGGCGCCCAGCAGCAGGCCGAACGCGATGCCGCTGAAGCCGGGTGCGAGCAGCGGTGTCCAGAGCAGCCCGGCGGCCAGCACTGCCAAGCTGGCGGCCAGAACGAAGCGCGGGGGAAAGCGGTCGGCCAGTGCGCCGACGAGGAACGCCGTGGCGAGTCCGGCCATGGTCTGGGGGAGGAAGTTGGCGGCGGCCTCGGTCGGTGACAGGCTGTGCTCGCCGAGCAGTGACACCTGGTGGAAGGCGACGGCGGTGGTCAGCATGCCCTGGCAGGAGACGGCCGCGATGATGGTCCAGAAGGCGGCGGTGCGCATCGCATGTTTCACCGTCCATCCGTCACCGGCGGCGGAACGGGTGTCACGGACGGTCGCGGGTGGGCGGCCGCGGAGCGCGTACGCACCGACCGGGATCAGGATCGTCCAGATGACCAGGCCCTGGATCAGCCAGGCCGTGCGCCAGTCGGTGGCGGCGATGAGCCGTTCGGTCAGCACCGGGGTCGCCGAGATGCCGGCGGCGCCGACCGAGGTCACCACTCCTAGGGCCGTGCCGCGGTTGCGGGTGAACCACAGCGCGACGGTCGTGGTGGCGAGCAGGCTGAGCGCCCCCTGCCCGGACAGCCGGAGCCCGGCCAGACCGGCGGTGAGGCCCCAGACCGATCCCACCGCCGCGCACCCGGTCAGTACCGCGCCGAACAGCACCGCCGCGCATGTCGCCAGCATGCGTACGCCGAAGCGGTCCAACGCCCGGCCCACCAGGGGTAGCAGCGCGGCGCCGGACAGCGTCGCGGCCAGGTAGGCGCCGCTGAGCTGGGTGCGCGAGATCTCCAGATCGTGGATCAGCGGCTCGGTGAACACCGACAGCCCCGCCGTCTGCCCGGGACCGGTCAGCGCCAG
>NZ_SMLC01000409.1 GCF_004349245.1 Actinomadura sp. 6K520
GGACGCGGCCGGGGACGGCGGGGCCGGTGGCGGCGGTGGTGCCGAGCCACAGGCCGGGCCGGGCGCCCTTCCAGACCGTGTCGCAGAACAGCCAGAGGGCGCGGCCGGGCGCGCCGGGCAGCGCGGCGCTGAAGCCGCAGTCGCGGTCGATGGCGTTGCCGGGGGCGGCGGTCTCGTAGCCGGACAGGACGCGGGCGGGCGGCGCCGCGCCGGGCGGGGCGGAGGACGTGCCCACCGCGACGGCGGCGACCGCGGCGAGCAGGACGGCGGCGGCGATGAAGGCGGTGCGGGCGCGGGGGAGCCGGCGGTCCAACGGTGCCCCTCCCTCCTGGGACGCGGATGCGGCCGGGGGCGGGCCGGGCCCGGTGGCCGGTCTCACAGCCTGCCCCGCCGGCGCCCGGCGATCAACCTGGCCGGGACGGGCGGCACGCGGTTGCCCGCCCCGTGCCGCCTCGGACGGCGGGCGCATGTTTGCGCGTGTCAGTCGGGGTAGGCGCTGTAGTGGCCCGGTTTCGCGTCCCCTGAGCCGCTACGGCGCGGGGCGGCGCGCCGGGCGGTAAGCCCCCCGATGGAAGGAATCACGATGGATACCCCCTCGGTGACCGGGGACGGGCCCGGCAAGGCGAACGGGAGCGCGGCCGCCGGCGGCGGTTCCACGGCCAAGACCGGCAAGGCCGGCAAGGCGGGCGCGGGCACCGCGCGCAAGACCGCCGGAGGCGCCGCCAAGAGCGCGGGCGGTGCGGCCAAGGGTGCGAGTGGCACGGCCAAGGGCGCCGGTGCCAAGGGCGGCGCGTCGGCCGCGAAGGGCGCCAAGGAAGGCGCGGCCAAGGGTGCCAAGGGCACCGCTGAAGGCGCCGCGGGCGCCGCGAAGGGCACGGCGCAAGGCGTCCGCAAGGGCGCGGCGCAGGCCGGCGGCCAGGTGGCGGCGCTGCCGGGCCGGGCGGTGGGCCTGGCCAAGCTGATGACGCTGGGCCGGCTGCTGCGCGCGGTGCCGGTCGCGGGGGCCGCGGCCGCCGGCGTCGTCGTCGGCCGGCTGACGGCCCGCAAGCGCTGACCCGCCCGCACC
>NZ_SMLC01000410.1 GCF_004349245.1 Actinomadura sp. 6K520
GTGGGAGTCGGCGGGGCGGGAGTCGAGGTCGGCGGCGTAGGTGTCGCTGGCGCGGAGGCGGCGCAGGATGGCGTCGATGCGGTCGCCGGTCTGGGCGTAGTCGTTGACGATGGCTTCGCGGGTGACTCCGGCGGCGTCGAGGGCGAGGGCGCAGACGACGCCGGTGCGGTCCTTGCCGGCGGCGCAGTGGACGAGTGAGGCGCCGTCGGTGCGGGTCATGACGCGCAGGGCGGTGATGATGGAGTCGCCGCGGTCGTTGAGGTAGCCGAGGTAGTGGCCGGTGGGGCGGTCCGGGCCGGGGTTCCGGGTGGCGCTGTTCTGCCAGGGGAGGACTTTGTCGATCTCGACGGTGTCGGCGGCGACGTCGGTGTGGCGGCCGCCTTCGGGGAACAGGGACAGCTGGTGGACGGTGATGGACGGTACGCGGGTGAGGGGGCCGGGTCCTTCGAGGCGTACTTCGGCGTGGCTGCGCAGGTCGATGATGTTCTTGAGGGCGTAGTCGTCGAGGAGGAGCCGCACGTCGGCGACCGTGAGGTGCTGGAGGTTGTCGGAGCGCAGGATGCGTGCGCGGCGTGTGGTGCGTCCGTCGGTGGTGGGGAGTCCGCCCAGGTCACGGGCGTTGACTGCGCCTTTCAGGTTGATCCAGCGTGTGCCGTCGTCCATGGTTTGTGACCTTATATGGCGGTTGTTGGCGCTGTTTTTCGCAGGGGTGGTGTTGTGGGGAGTGGTGTGCGGGGGAGGACCGGGACTTAGGAGCCAGATGGGGGATGGCTCTGCAGCGTGGTGACCGGCCGGTTGCGCGGCCCGTAGCTTCGGGTCATCGTCCCTGTTCCACGAATGGAGGCTTCATGCCCTCGATCCTGCACGCCGCGCCCCCTCCGGCGGCCCGGCCGGCCGGCAGTGATTTCGCGCCGCTGGCCCGCCGGGTCCGTGAGAGCGGGCTGCTGGATCGGCGTCGTGGTTACTACGTGCGGGCCGTCGGGCTGAATCTGGCGGCGACGGCGGCGGTGTGGGGGG
>NZ_SMLC01000411.1 GCF_004349245.1 Actinomadura sp. 6K520
GGATGCCTTCGTGACCGTCCGCGGGGCCGGGCGCCGGGCGGGTGTGGTGTGGGACGTATCCGGCCGGTCTCACCGTCGCGGGCAGACGTGCATCCTCGCGGTCGCGGGAGCGGTTGCGGCGGGCGCCGTACGGGGCGACGACCCGGCGGTAGAACGGTTTGCGGATCAGGGTCGGGACCAGGCGGTAGCCGCCGCGGACCATCACGTTCCGCCAGTACTGCGGTGACGAGATGAACCCCTCGCGCAGCATGTGCCGCTGCAGGCGCAGTTCCGAGCGCAGCAGGTCGCGCCCGCCCCGCCGCTCGTACGCGCCTTCACCGACCCGGTAGTAGACGAGCGGTTCGGCGACGTTCACCATTCGCGCGCGGTTCGCGATCATGCGCACGAACAACCAGTAGTCCTCCATCAACGGCAGATCCCCGTAGCCGCCCGCCGCGACGACGGCGCTGCGGCGGTAGACGACCGTGGGGTGGTTGAACGGGTCGTGGAGGCGGGAGTAGCGGGCGATGTCGGCGGGGTCGCTCGGCGGGGTGCGCTGCCCGACGATGTCGGAGATGTCGGTGTCGAACTCCAGCAGGCCGGCGCCGACGAGGTCGGCTCCGGCGCGTACCAGCGGCACCTGGGTCTGGAAGCGGTGCGGCATGGCGACGTCGTCGGCGTCCATGCGGGCGACGATGTCGTACCGGGACGCGCGGAGGCCGGCGTCCAGGGCGGGGCCGAGGCCGCGGTTGTGTCCGAGCTGGACGAACGACGTCTCGGCCGGGCTGTCCGCGACCAGTTCGCGCAGGCACGCGGCCAGCTCGGGTCCGACGGGGCCGTCCTGGACCAGGACGACCTGGTCGGGGCGCAGGGTCTGCTCGTGCACCGCACTGCGGAAGGCGACCCGTACGTGCTCCGCTCGATCACCGCCGTACACGGTCATGAGCAAGGTGAAGGGTTCGGGCTGCATGCGTCCGTTCCGGGGAGCGTGGGCGCCCGGTAGAGCCCTGTGCGGGGGCGGCTCCTTGGGGC
>NZ_SMLC01000412.1 GCF_004349245.1 Actinomadura sp. 6K520
GGCGATGTTCGACCAGTTTCGCCTCGATCAGCGCCAGGGTGAGACGCGACCCGATGAGCGGGATGTCGGGCCTCTCGCGCAGCAGGTAGGGCAGGCCACCGATGTGGTCCTCGTGGCCGTGCGTGAGCACCACGCCGACGACGTCGTCCAGCCGGTCCCTGATGGCGGTGAAGTCCGGCAGGATCAGGTCGACCCCCGGCTGATCGAGATCGGGGAACAGCACCCCGCAGTCGACGATCAGCAGCTTCCCGCCGTACTCGAAGACCGTCATGTTCCGGCCGATCTCACCCAGCCCGCCGAGCGCGACGATCCGCAGCCCCCGGCGGGGCAGCGCCGGGGGCGGGCCGAGTTCCGGATGCGGGCGGCTCATCCGATCATCAGCTCGGGCTCAATTGGCACGGGGGCTCCTCCTGTCGGCACTGCTTCGGCACAGCCGTCTGGTTCTACCATGTCGTGAGAGAAGAATTGATCGCGGATGTTCACAGCGGCATGCGCCGCACGTGCTCGGTCACCCATATCCAGGAGCCGTTGTCCTCGTTGAGACGCCGCTGGACCCGTTCCACCTCGTCGAGGTGGAGTTCGAGGACGGGCCGCCAGTGACCCTGCACACGATCCTCGAAGTAGACGTGCTCGTCATCGGTGCGGAGGCGAAGCGCCTGCACCGTCTGCGGGTCGCCCTCCAGTGGCTGGATTCGGTAGGTCGGCATGATCCCTCTCGTGTCTGTCGGCCCCGCCTGCGTCCGGCGTGGGCTGGGCGGGAGAGATTCTGAGCGAGGCGACCGAGGCGCACAGTCCGGCCCCGCACCGGCGACCGGCACCGACCCGCCGGACCCAGTGGCGGATCCTGTTCGGCGCCACCGCCGTCCTGGCGCTGACCGGTCCCGGGCAGACGGCGGGGCTGTCGGTGTTCACCGAGCCGCTGATCCACGATCTGGAGATCTCGCGCACCCAGCTCAGCGGCGCCTACCTGGCCGCGACGCTGTCCGGCGCCG
>NZ_SMLC01000413.1 GCF_004349245.1 Actinomadura sp. 6K520
ACGTGGTGGAAGTGCAGGTTGCGGAGTTGCTGGAGGGCGGGGTGGGTGTTGCGCAGGGTGTTGAGCTGGGTGATGAGGGGGGCGATGGTGGTGCCGGTGCGGGCGGCGGTGTCGAAGTCGCGGGGGCGGTACTGGTATTTCTCGGAGTCGCGGTATTCCTCGCTGCCGGGGCGGACGGGGGTGTTCTCGCAGAGTTCGTAGCCGGCGTAGATGCCCCAGGTGGGGGAGAGCAGCGCGGCGAGGATGGCGCGGATTTCGAAGGCGGGGCGGCCGCCGTGCTGGAGGTATTCGTTGAGGATGTCGGGGGTGTTGGTGAACAGGTTGGGGCGCATGTAGTCGGCGGCGGGGCCGGTGAGTTCTTGGAGGTAGGTGGTGAGTTCTTCGGCGTTGTTGCGCCAGGTGAAGTAGGTGTAGGACTGGTGGAATCCGATTTTGGCCAGGGTGTGCATCATGGCGGGGCGGGTGAAGGCTTCGGCGAGGAAGATGACGTCGGGGTCGGTGGTGTGGATGTCGGCCAGGAGTCGTTCCCAGAAGGCGACGGGTTTGGTGTGGGGGTTGTCGACGCGGAAGATGCGGACGCCGTGGTTCATCCAGTGGTGGAGGATGCGGCGGATTTCGGTGTAGAGGCCTTCGGGGTCGTGGTCGAAGTTGAGGGGGTAGATGTCCTGGTATTTCTTGGGTGGGTTTTCGGCGTGGGCGATGGTGCCGTCGGCGCGGGTGGTGAACCATTCGGGGTGTTGGGTGACCCAGGGGTGGTCGGGGGAGCATTGCAGGGCCAGGTCCAGGGCGATTTCCAGGCCGTGGGTGTGGGCGTGGTCGACGAAGGCGTCGAAGTCGGTAAGGGTGCCCAGGTCGGGGTGGATGGTGTCGTGGCCGCCGTGGGGTGAGCCGATGGCCCAGGGGGAGCCGGGGTCGTACGGGCCGGCGTCCAGGGTGTTGTTGGGGCCTTTGCGG
>NZ_SMLC01000414.1 GCF_004349245.1 Actinomadura sp. 6K520
AGACAGGTGCGGGTGAACGGCTCGGCGGTCGGGACGGCTCCGGCGGCGCGCTGGGCGTCGGCGGCCAACGCTTCCCGCATCCGCAGCCGCCCGGGCGGGGTCGGCGAGGTGTGGGTGGTGGTGGCGCGGTCGCGGTGCGCGGCGTTGCGCAGGTGTCGGGCCAGACGGCGCGCGGCGGCCTGCTCGGCGGGCGTGGCCGCCCTAGTGCCGGTGATCTTGGTGGGGCCGTGCGGGGTGACTTCGGGGAGGTCGCTGAACACTCGGCTCGCGGCGCGGTCGGCTTGGTCGCGTGCCTTCTTTTCGGCGCGCCGCTCGGCCGAGCGGTCCGACCCCGGCAGGGGCGCGGGTGGGGCGTCGGCGTCGGTGATGGCCTGCACGGTGGCGGTGATGGCCGCCGCCAGCGCCGACGATGCCGCCTGGGCGCCGGGGCCGGTTTCGGGTGGGGGCGGAGGCTGGTCCGGGTCGATGCCCAGGCAGTCGCACCACAGGCGGCCCAACTCCAGCATGCCCGCGGTGTCGTGGTCGGCGGTGCGGTGCGCGCGGCACCACAACTCGGCCAGTGCCCCCAGCCTGCCCGAGCCGATGACCTCGGACACGGCGCGGGCGACGGGGGCGGTCTCGTCGGTGTCCAGTACTCCGGCGGTGACGCGGGCGAGCAGCAGCGCGGCGGCGCAGCCCGCGTCCCACGGCGTCATCGCCGCCCGCGCACTGGCGGAGCCGCCCGCTCCGGCTGACCCTGGTGAAGGTGCGGGAGTGAAGTCGGCCAGCACCAGGCCGGTGGCCGAGGCGCGCAGCCAGCGGTGATCGCCGGGGCGGCGAGCCAGGTGCGCCGCTTCGATTCGGGATTCTTCCAGCAGTAGGGACGCCTCCAACTGCGCCGTCCCGCGCACCCTGGCAGTCGAGCCAGGTGCTCGACTGGCGCCCGGGCCGGTGGTGGGGGTGGGGG
>NZ_SMLC01000415.1 GCF_004349245.1 Actinomadura sp. 6K520
CTATCTTGTGAAGTAGATCGGGGACGTGCTTGTCTTTTGTTTTTTTTTTCAAGCAGAAGACGGCATACGAGGTGTCTTAGGGTCTCGGGGGCTCGGAGATGTGTATAAGAGACAGGTTCAAGCGTGCCCCATCGGACGACCGGAATCGCCGCGACACACGCACCGGACCCGAACGGCACCGCGAACACGTTTCTCCTGGAGCAGCCGACGGGCTTCGCGCCGCCGGGCACGCTCACTGCGTCTTGAGCACCTCGGGTGCGCTGACGTCGGCGATGCGGACGGCCCGGCCCGCCGCCGTGCGCCACAGCGCGTCCAGCAGCCGGATCTTCTCCGCCGCCCGCTCCGCTGCGCCCCACACCACCGTCTGCCCGCCCGCCATCCGCAGCGTGACCGCCTCGGGCCCGGTCGCCCCCACCTCGCGCACGTTCTCCTTTATCCGTTCCGGCAGGCCGGCCAGCACGGACAGGGCGGCGAGCGTCGTCCGGTCGGACGGTCCGGGCGTGGCGACGGCCAGTTCGGGGAACCCGGACGGCCTGGACTCCCCGTCCGCCACGACGACGCCGTGCCGGTCGATGCGGTGGTGGCGCCCGCCGCGCTCGAAGACGGCCACCGGGACCCGCTCGCGGACCACGATGCGGACGGTGCCCGGCCAGTGCCGCTCGATCTCGGCGGACTCGACCTCCCGGAGCCGCTCGACACGCTCCCCGATCTCCCCGGTCGCCAGCCGCGCCATCGGCTTGCCGAGGCTGATTCCGGCGGCGGCGACGACCCGCTCAGGGGCGGCCAGGTCCGTGCCGGTCACCTCGACGTGCCGCACCACGAGGAGCCGCGAGCCGAGCAGGACCCAGGTCACCGCGGCGAGCGCACCCACGACCAGCAGCCCGACGAACACGACCTTCCACCGCCCCGGCCCCCCACGCCGCTCCC
>NZ_SMLC01000041.1 GCF_004349245.1 Actinomadura sp. 6K520
GCCCTGGAACCGCCCGCCCCGAAAACCCGTTGCGGCGCCGACGAGGCCCGGCCTACGCTTCGTCGCGTCGATCGGTCCCGTCGTCTGGAGGCGCCCATGTGTGCGGTTGCGGCCTCCGGCTGCGCGGCGGTGACCCGCACCGGCCGTACCGGCCACCCGCACCCCGCGTCGTTCGCGGTGCGCCTGCGGCGTGGCCACGGTGCCCCGGCCGGTCGCCGCTGATCCGCGTACCGACGCACGCGCGCTGATTCCTACGCACGCGCTGATTCCTACGCTCACGCGCTGACGCGCCTTCTCCTTCGTGTCCCGGCCGGGGCCCGAGCCGAGTCCGAACGTTCCGTTCGGGCAGGCGACGGCCCTCCTCCGCATGCGACGCGGGACGCCGCCTGCCCGTCCCAGGGAAAGGGACGCAGGCCCGTGGCCCGCACTCCGATCGACCGCGCCCGGCGCGAACTGTCACAGAACTACCTGTCCGCCCGCGCAGCCCGCCGTTTCGCCGCGCACACCGGCGGCCGCCTCGTCTGGGAGGTCGGCGCCGGCCGCGGAGCCGTCACCGCGGCGCTGGCTCCGCGCTGCCGCGAACTCGTCGCCTACGAACTCGACCCCCGCAACGCCGCCGCGCTCCGCGCCCGCTTCCGCGAGGCCGGCAACGTGCGCGTGGTCGCCGGGGACTTCCTCGCGGCGCGGCCGCCCGCCGAGCCGTTCGCGGTGGCGGGGAACGTGCCGTTCGCCCGCACCGCCGACATCGTCGAATGGTGCCTGGCCGCACCGTCGCTGACCACCGCCACACTGATCACCCAGTGGGAGTACGCGCGCAGGCGGACCGGCGACTACGGCCGCTGGACCCTGCGCACGATCCGCACGTGGCCGACGGTCGAGTGGCGGCTGCTCGGCCGGGTGCCGCGGGCGGAGTTCCGGCCCGTCCCGCGGGTGGACGGCGGAGTGCTGCGGCTGGCCCGCCGTCCCGTCCCGCTGCTGCCCGACGACCTCCTCGGCGACTACGCGGCCATGGTCGACGCGGGCTTCGGCGGAAGGGGCGGCAGCCTCCACGCGTCACTGCGCCCGTACACGACGCGGCGCCGCCTCGACGCCGCCTTCCGCGAAGCCGCCCTCGAACGCACGGCCCTGGTCGGCGAGGTCACCCCCGAGCAGTGGCTGGCCCTGGCCCGCGTCCTGCTCTAGACACCGGTCCGGCGGTCACCGCCAGCGCTTTGTTCTCGCCACCGCCGTGCGTGCGCGGCGGGCCGGATCCCCCGGCCCGCCGCGCGGCGCAGGTCAGAGCTTCTCGATGGTGGCGTAGCGGAGGACCAGGGTGCGCACGCCGTACTCGCCGCCGAAGTCGACGCTGGCCTTCTCGCCCCGGTCGTAGACGGAGACGACCGTGCCGAGGCCGAACGCGTCGTGGGTGACCTTGTCGCCCGGGGACAGGGCCGGGACGGGACGGTTGCCCGTGGTGCGGACGCCCGGCCGTGCGGCCATCTGCGACATCGCGGACCCGGACGCCGAGGACGCCTCGCGTTCCCACTCGATGAGGGACTTCGGCACCTCGCCCAGGAAGCGGGACGGCGGATTGACCTGCGGGGCGCCCCACGAGCTGCGCATCGTGGCGCGCGAGAGGTAGAGGCGCTGCCGGGCGCGGGTGATGCCGACGTAGGCGAGGCGGCGTTCCTCTTCGAGTTCCTTCGGGTTGCTCATGGCGCGCAGGTGCGGGAAGACGCCATCCTCCATGCCGGTGAGGAACACGACGGGGAATTCGAGGCCCTTGGCGGTGTGCAGGGTCATGAGGGTGACGACGCCGTCGTCGGTCTCCTCGGGCTGCTCGCCGGGCGGGACGGGGGCGCCCTTGGCGCCGCCGGGGATGGAGTCGGCGTCGGCGACCAGGGCCACCTGTTCGAGGAACTCGGGGAGGCGGCCCTCGGCGGGCTCGCCGTCGAGCCGCTCCTCGAACTCGCGGGCGACGGCTTCGAGCTCGTACAGGTTCTCGACGCGGGTCTCGTCCTGCGGGTCCTTGGACGCCTGGAGCTCGGCGAGGTAGCCGCTGGCCTTGAGGACCTCGGCTACCAGGTCGGCGGGGGTGAGCGTCTCGGCGGCGGCGCGCAGCTCGTCCAGCAGGACGACGAAGTCGCGGACGGCCTTGATCGAGCGGGTCGCCATGCCGGGGACGTCCTCGGGCACCCGGAGCGCCTGCCAGAACGAGATGCGCTCCCGGGACGCGTACGCCTCGACGCACGCCTCGGCGCGGTCGCCGATGCCGCGCTTCGGCACGTTCAGGATGCGGCGCAGGGAGACGGTGTCCTCGGGGTTGGCGAGGCAGCGCAGGTAGGCGAGCAGGTCGCGGATCTCCTTGCGCTCGTAGAAGCGGACGCCGCCGACGACCTTGTAGGGCAGGCCGACGCGGATGAACACCTCTTCGAAGACGCGCGACTGGGCGTTGGTGCGGTAGAAGACGGCGACGTCGCCGGGGCGGGCCGCGTCCTCGTCGGCCAGCCGGTCGACCTCGCGGGCGACGAACGCGGCCTCGTCGTGCTCGTTGTCGGCCACATAACCGGTGATCTTGTGGCCCTCGCCCTGGTCGGACCAGAGCTTCTTCGGCTTGCGGTCGGCGTTGCGCTCGATGACCGCGTTGGCCGCCGACAGGATCGTCTGCGTGGAGCGGTAGTTCTGCTCCAGCAGGATCGTGGTGGCGTCCGGGTAGTCGCGCTCGAACTCCAGGATGTTGCGGATCGTCGCGCCGCGGAACGCGTAGATCGACTGGTCGGCGTCCCCGACCACGCACAGCTCGGCCGCGCCGAGCCCCTCGACGTGTTCCTCCTGGGGGGACGACCCCCCAGACCCCCGGGGAACCGCGATGGGAGCGGTCAGCTCCCGAACCAGCTCGTACTGCGCGTGGTTGGTGTCCTGGTACTCGTCCACGAGGACGTGCCGGAACCGGCGCCGGTAGTGCTCGGCCGCCTCCGGGAACACCTGCAGCAGGTTGACCGTCATCATGATCAGGTCGTCGAAGTCCATGGCGCCGGCCTGCTGGAGCCGCGCCTGGTACATCTCGTACGCCTCGGCGAGCGTCTGCTCCATGTGGGTGGACGCACGGTCCTTGAACGTCTCGTAGTCGATCAGCTCGTTCTTCAGGTTGGACACCTGGGCGCTGAACGACTTCGGCGGGTAGCGCTTGGGGTCGAGGTCGAGCTCGCGGCACACGAGCGCCATGAGCCGGTTCGCGTCGGCCTGGTCGTAGATCGAGAAGCTCGTGGGGAAGCCGAGCCGCTTGGCCTCGCGGCGCAGGATCCGGACGCACGCGGAGTGGAACGTCATCACCCACATGGCGCGCGAGCGGGGCCCGACGAGCGCGTCGACGCGCTCCTTCATCTCGGCGGCGGCCTTGTTGGTGAACGTGATCGCCAGGATCTGGCCGGGGTGCACGCCGCGCTCGCCCAGCAGGTGGGCGACGCGGTGGGTGAGGACCCGGGTCTTGCCCGATCCGGCGCCCGCGACGATCAGCAGGGGGCCGCCGGAGTGCACGACGGCGGCGCGCTGCTGCTCGTTGAGGCCGTCGAGCAGGGGGTGAGCTTCGGTCTTCGACATCACGTGCGAGTCTACGGCGCCGCGGCGACGTTTTCGGCGCTTCCCGCCCGGCCCGCCGTGCGGTGGCGGGCGGGCGGCGGGCGGCAGCATGTGGACAGATGGCATCCCTTTTGGACTCCCCGGGTTGACTGGATCTCCTGACCGGCGGAGCGTTTGCACTGGAAGGACGGGCTCTCCCCGCGTGCCCGGTAACAGGAGCGCAGGGTCAGCAGGACCCGCGCCTGTCAGGGGAGGTGGCGTCGATGACGATCCACCGGCAAGAGATCCGATCGCAGCGGGAGACCGGGACGCAGGTCCCCGCGCAGTGGCCGGGGCGGGGGCCCCAGGCCGCGCCACCGCCCGCGCAGCCCGCGGCCCGCCCGGCGCCGGCACCGAGCCCGGTTCCGGTTCCGCTGCCGCCGAGGACCGGGCACCGCGTCCTCGTGTACAAGCAGGACCCGTCGGTCACCGAGCTGGGCGCCCGGCTCGCCTTCATCCCGACCGTGGTGCTGAACGGCCCGGCGGACGCGCGGGTGCGGATCGAGCTTCCGGGCGTCACACCGGTCGCGCGCAACGTCAGCGGCGACTTCGTGTTCGACACCGGAACCCCGGAGTTCGACTGCGCGCACACGTTCGCGGTCGTCCGGCAGGCGATGGCGATGTTCGAGCGGCACAACGGCGGCGAGCCGATCCCGTTCGCGTGGAACGCCGGCGGCAACACCGACCCCATCTCGGTGTTCCCGCACGCCGCGACGGGAGCGAACGCGTTCTACAGCAGGACGGCCCAGGCCCTGAAGTTCCTGTTCTTCACCCCGGAAGGCGCACCGTCCTCCAGCCCCCACTCACCACCATTCAATGGTGCTCCGCTCGACGCACCGGTCGTGCACACCTGCCGGTCGTTCGACATCGTCGCGCACGAGACGGGGCACGCGCTGCTGGACGGGCTGAAGCCCGGCTGGCTGTCGGCGGGCAACCCGCCGCAGACCGGCGGCCTGCACGAGTCGTTCGGCGACCTGACGGCGATCTTCCTGGCGCTGTCCCAGCCCGACCAGGCGGACGCGCTCGTGGCGCTCACCAAGGGGAACCTGCACGACAGGTCGTTCCTGGCGGACCTCGCCGAGGAGTTCGGCAAGGCGCTCGGGATGCCCGCCGGGCTGCGCAACGCCGACAACGACCTGAAGCTGAGCGAGGTCGGCAACGAGGTCCACGCGATCTCGCAGGTGTTCACCGGCGCGGTCTACGACGTGCTGGCGGACGTCTTCACGTTCGAGATGACCCGGCAGCTGCGCACCAAGGACCCGGCGCTCGTGCTGATCGAGGTCGCGTCCGCGCTGTGCGGGCTGGTGTTCGAGGCGATCGTCGCGTCCCCGGCCAGGGGCGCGCGGTACGTGGACGTCGCGAACGAGATGCTGCGGATCTCCGCGGACCGCGGGGAACCGGCGATCTACCGGACGTTCATCCGGAACCGGTTCGCGGTCCGCGAGATCACGACGGCCGTGACGGCGCTGGACGACCTGATGAGCGGGCAGATGCGGATGACGGACGCCGGCTACACCGGGGACGGCCGGGACGTCACCGAGGTCGGGCCGTTCGACGAGCGGTCGGCGAGCCTGCGGGCCGAGCAGGACAGGTCGCGCTGCTGCGGCACGTTGCAGATGCCCGAGTACGAGCTCGTCGCCCCCGAGAAGCTGGCCGAGCGGGGCACGCTGGAGGATGATGACATCCTCCGGGAGGACCTCGAAGCGCTGCGCCGCGCCTTCAGCAAGTAGTCCCGGCACGGGAACGGGTGCGCGGCGGGAGAGGCGGACGCCATGCGGGTGAAGGTCGAGAGCACCGGCGGGTTCACCGGCCGGGAGGACGTCGTCGCGCTCTACGACACCGCCGCGCTCCCGTCCGGGACGGCCGGCCGCATCCGGGACGCCGTGGCGGCGCTCGACACGGCGCAGGCACGCGGTGACCAGGGGGAGGTCGGCGCCGACCTCCCCGCCTACCGGATCACCGTCTCCGAGGATTCCGGGGTCCGCGAGGAAACGCGCGTCTACGAGGTGCGCGGCGATCCGACCGCGGACGGGTCGCCCGCCCTCCGCACGCTCCTCGCGGGCCCCGACGCGACCTGAGCCGCCGCCCCGGGCGCGGCGGGCTACCGGGTCTTGCGGTGGTCGTAGGCGGACTCGGCCGCGGCGTGGACGGCGGCAAGGTCGGCGCCGGTCGCGGCCATGGACGCCGCGGCGACCGCGCCCTCGACCAGCGGAGCGTCCGCGAGAAGTATGCCGCCACCGGCGGCGTCCTCGATGACCATCTTGGCGGTGAGGACGGAGCTGCCCAGGTCGGCGAGCAGCAGCACGCCGTCGCCGTCGTCCGCCGCGTCGACCGCGCCCTCGACGAGGTCGACGCTCGTCCCGAGCCCGCCTTCGAGGTCCCCTCCGGCGGGTTCCACGACGGCCTTGCCGACCCCCATCGCCCGCGCGACCTCGACGACGCCCTCCGCGAGCGTCCGGCTGTGCGAGATCACCACGATCCCGACCATGCGCCTCACCCTCCCTGTGCCACGACGTCCGCAAGAGCCCGCAGGACGAGCGCGGTGGACGCCGCCCCCGGGTCCAGGTGCCCGACGCTGCGCGGCCCCAGGTAGCTGGCCCGCCCCTTGCGCGCCTGCATCGGGACGGTCGCCTCCGCGCCCCTGTCCGCCGCGTCGGCCGCGGCGCGCACGCAGGCGGCCGGCTCGGCGCCGTCCGCGAGCGCCGCCTCGTACGCCGCGACGGCGGGGGCGAGCGCGTCGACCATCGTCTTGTCGCCCTCGGCGGCTTTCCCGAGTTCCTGGACGCCCTCCAGCGCGGCGCGGAGCGCGGCCCCGAGCGCGGCGGCGTCCACCCCGGCGGTGTCGCCGAGCGCCTTGCCCGCGCGGCGCAGCGCCGTCCCGTAGAGGGGGCCGGACGCGCCGCCGGTCTTGGACACGATCGCGCGCCCGGCGGTGATCAGCACCTTCCCGGGCGGGGCGTCCCCGGGGAGCGTCCCGCCGGAGAGGGCGCCGGTGGCGGCGCGGAAGCCGCGGTCCATGTTGTGGCCGTGGTCGCCGTCGCCGATGGCCGCGTCCAGCCGGGTGAGCCGGTCGGCGTCGGCGGCGACGAGTTCCGCGGCGCGCCGGATCCAGGACGCGAAATCGGCCGTGTCCAGTTTCCCCGCGTTCACCGGCCCCACCGCAGTCCCGGGGTCTCGACGGGGGCGTCCCACAGCCGCGTCAGCTCGGGCGTCACCCGGCAGACGCTGATCATGCAGCCGGCCATCTCCAGGCTCGTGACGTACGGGCCGACGAGGGGCCGGACGACGGTCGCGCCGTGCCCGTCCAGCCACCGCGCGACCTCCGCGTACGCGAGGTACTGCTCGATCAGCGGGGTGCCGCCCATGCCGTTCACCAGCACCAGCACCTCCGACCCGGACAGCGGCATGTCGGCGTCGATGGCGCGCAGCGACGCGTCCACGATCTCCGCCGCGGTGCCGGTCCTGACGCGCTCGCGGCCGGGCTCGCCGTGGATGCCGATGCCGAGCTCCATCTCGTCCTCGCCCAGCTCGAACGTCGGTGTCCCGGCCGCGGGGACCGTGCACGACGACAGCGCGACCCCGAACGACCGGCTGCGCTCGTTCACCTCGCGCGCCACCGCGGCGACCGCGTCGGCAGGAGCGCCCTCCTCGGCGAGCGCCCCGGCGATCTTCTCGGCGAACAGCGTGGCGCCGGTGCCGCGCCGCCCGGCCGTGAACGTGCTGTCCTCGACGGCGACGTCGTCGTCGATGACGACGGAGGTGACCTCGATGTCCTCGTCCTCGGCCAGCTCGGCGGCCAGCTGGAAGTTCATGACGTCGCCGGTGTAGTTCTTCACAATGTGGACGACGCCGGCGCCGCCGTCGACCGCCATCGTCGCGGCGATGATCTGGTCGGGCACCGGGGAGGTGAACACCTCGCCGCAGCAGGCCGCGTCGAGCATCCCGTGGCCGACGAACCCGGCGTGCAGCGGCTCGTGGCCGGAACCGCCGCCCGACACCAGGGCGACCTTCCCGGCGCGGGGCGCGTCCGCCCGCACGACCGTCCCGTTCTCCGGGTCGACCCGCAGCGAGGGATGCGCGGCGGCCATGCCGCGCAGCGCGTCGGAGACCACGTCCGCCGGGGCGTTGATGAGTTTGCGCATGTCTCAGCTCTACCCCGGTGCGGCGCCGCGTCCCAGACCCAATCGCCGGGCGCCGCGGCGGCCCGATATCGGAGTGCCTCCGCGCCCCCCGCGGCGCTAGGTTGCGACCCGTGAACCGAACGCGAACGATCTTCTACGACTGC
Source organism: Actinomadura sp. 6K520 (assembly GCF_004349245.1). Classification (GTDB taxonomy): domain Bacteria; phylum Actinomycetota; class Actinomycetes; order Streptosporangiales; family Streptosporangiaceae; genus Spirillospora. The sequence continues at coordinate 7,883 of NZ_SMLC01000041.1, forward strand.
GACACCGGCATCGACGACGCGATGACACTGCTGTATCTGGCGTCCCGCATCCGGGCCGGTGCGGTGGACCTGGCCGGGGTCGGCACCGTCCACGGCAACGTCGATCCGCTGACCGGCGCGCTGAACACGCTGCGCGTGCTGGAGCTGGCGGGGATCCAGGAGGGCGTGCCGGTCGCGGTCGGCGCCGCCCGGCCGGTGGCGCAGGATGTCCACTACGCGGCCGACTGGCACGGGACGGACGGCCTGGGCGACACGCACCTGCCCGAACCGGCGGGACGGCCGGTCGCCGAGCCCGCCGCCGCGCTGCTGGTCCGGCTGGCCCGCGCGATGCCGGGTGAGCTGACCGTGCTCGCGACGGGGCCGCTGACCAACCTCGGCGCGGCGCTGCTGCTCGACCCGGAGCTGCCCTCGCTGGTCCGGGAGGTCGTCGTCATGGGCGGCGCGTTCGACCACCCGGGCAACATCACCACGCACGCCGAGGCGAACATCTGGCACGACCCCGAGGCCGCCGACCTGGTGTTCGCGGCGGACTGGCCGGTCCTGCTCGTGCCGCTGGACGCGACGCACCCGACCGCCGTCCACGGCGACTGGCTCGACCGGCTCGCGGCGCACGACACGGCGGCGGCCCGTTTCGCCGTCCGGGTCCTGTCGTTCTACGTCGACGCGTACACGCCGGTGCTGCGGAACCGGGGCGCGGTCATCCACGACGCGCTCGCCGCGATGCTCATGCTGGAGCCGGAGCTCGGCGAGTACGCCCAGCGGGCCGTGCGGGTGGAGCTGCGGGGCAAGCTGACGCGCGGCACGACGGTGTGGGACGCCCGGTCGCTGCCCGCCGCGGACACCCGCCGCCCGGTCCGCGTCGCCGTCGGCGGCGACGTCCCGGCCTTCCACGAACGGCTGCTGTCGGCCCTCACATCGCTGTGACCGGTGGACCCCGGGCGGGTTCCCGGGCTCCCGGAGTGCCGGTGTGTCCTCCGCAGACTTTATTGTTGAAACTGTGATCAACACCTTGGACGACGGTTCGCTGCAGCGGATCCTGGTCGTGATGGCGCATCCGGACGACGTCGACTTCGGCGCCGCCGGGACGGTGGCGGGCTGGACCGACCGCGGGATCGAGGTCGGCTACCTCATGGTCACCGACGGCGACGCCGGCGGGTTCGACGACGGCATCACCCGCCAGGAGATGGCCGCGCTGCGCCGCGCGGAGCAGCTCGCCGCGGCCAAGTGCGTCGGCGTGAGCGACGTCCGGTGGCTCGGCCGCCCCGACGGGCGGGTCGAGGCGACGCTGGACCTGCGCCGCGACATCGCCCGCGTGATCAGGCAGGTGCGGCCGGACCGGGTGCTGATGCCGAGCCCCGAGCGCAACTACGAGCGGATCTACCCGAGCCACCCCGACCACCGCGCGGTCGGCGCGGCCGCGCTCGACGCCGTCTACCCCGACGCGCGCAACCCGTACGCGTTCCCGGAGCTGCTCGCCGACGAGGGGCTCGACGCCTGGACGGTGCGCGAGGTGTGGCTCAGCGGCGGCCCGGCCGTGAACCACTACGTCGACATCACCGACCGGTTCGACCGGAAGCTGACCGCGCTGCGGGCCCACGCCAGCCAGACCGCGCACATGGACGACCTGCCGGGGATGCTGCGCGGCTGGCTGTCGGCCAACGCAGCGGCGGCGGGCCTGCCCGAGGGCGCGCTCGCCGAGGCGTTCCAGGTCGTCGACACCGCCTGACCCGTTATCGTCACTTTCCAAAATCAATCCCTCACAAGCCGTAATCGGCGCGTGATCGGGCATGATGCCCCGTGCGACGGACTCGGGGGGTGTCATGCCGCAGGAGATCGAAGCGACCGCCACGTCCAGGGCCACGGCCGAAGTGATCTTCAAGCATCTGGCCGTGGCCGAGGCATGGGGCGAGTGGGGCGGGCTCTGGACCCGCGGGAAGCGGGAGTCGGCGGGCGACGACCGTCCGAACGGGATCGGCGCCGTCCGGCGCGTCCCGCCCTGGCGTGAGGAAGTCGTCGCCTGGGACCCGCCCAAGCACTACGGCTACATCGTGCTGACGGGACCGCCGCCGCGCCGCCTCCGGGTGGACGTCACGCTGGAACCGCACCACTCGGGCACCCTGATCCGCTGGCACGGCACGTTCGACGCCTTCCCGGGCACGGGGCGGGTCATGCGGGCGCTACTGCACCGCAGGTTCGGCTCGTACGCGCGGCGGGCGGCGCGGCACGCCGAACGCTGCGAGCCCGGCTGCCCGGCCCGCCTCCCCGGCGCGATCTGAACTCGGGGACGGTGCAGTCGGGCGACGGAGCTCGTCCATTGAATGGCGGTGGGCGGGGGCTGGCGGACGGTGGGCCGAGCGGAGCTCGTCCATTGAATGGCGGTGGGTGGGGGCTGGCGGACGGTGGGCCGACCGTCCGACGGGCCGGACCATCAGGGGCTGATCGGCCGGGTCAGCTTGGTGCCCTCGTCGGCGGCGACGGCGAGGCAGACCACGTTGCGGTCGCCCTGCCGCCATGAGTCGGCCGTGGGGTAGTAGGAGAGCACGTCGAGCGAACCGGCCGCCGGGTCGCGGCGAAGCCTGCTCAGCATCCGCTCCTTGCAGCCGTCCGAGACGAGCACGAACATCTGCCGCTCGTCCGGCTTGACGGAGCCGGACATCTGGAAGGCGGCCATCACCTCACCGTCATGCGGTCCGTCACACGGGACGATCTCGACGCGCTTGACCATGGCCTGTTCCCCGTGCGCGGTGTTGGGGACGCCCTTGTCGTCGTTGATGCAGTCGCCGACTTTGATCTTCTTGACGTCCACCCCCTCCGCCTCGGTCCGGGACATGCCGTTCGAGCCACTGGCGTTGTCCGATGAGAGAACGGAGGTACCTTCCAGGACGAGACCGGCCGCGATGAACACCATCCACAGGCATGACATGACGATGCCGCCGATCGCGAAGCCACGGCCCTTCTCGCCGGTTCGCGCGATCTGGCGGAGGGCGACGATTCCGAGGATCACGCCGAGGAGCCCGCCGAAGATCCCGAACATCAAGGCGACCTTGGACAGCGTGTTGCTGAACTGGCCTTGGGCCGGGAGCCCGTAACCGGGACCTGCCGGCATCTGCGGACCGTGACCGGGCATCGGCGGCCGGCCGTGGCCGGGGCCGCCTCCTGTGGGTGGGGGCGGGGGCGGATGAGAGACCCGCGGGTAGGCGCCCGGCTGTCCGGGCGCGGGGGGAGGATGAGTCATACAGAGACAGCGCGCGGACGGACCCGCGCGTCACACGAGGCGGCGGGCGGCGGCCCAGCGGGACAGCTCGTGCCGATTGGACAGCTGCAGTTTCCGCAGGACGCTGCTGACGTGCGTCTCGACCGTCTTGACGGAGATGAACAGCTCCTTGGCGATCTCCTTGTAGGCGTAGCCGCGGGCGATGAGCCGCAGCACCTCCCGCTCCCGCTGGGTGATCTGGTCCAGCTCGGGATCGACGCTGGGCGCGTCGGTGGCGGCGAACGCGTCCAGTACGAAGCCGGCGAGGCGCGGCGAGAACACGGCGTCGCCCTCGGCCACCCGGCCGATCGCGTCGGTCAGCTCCGGGCCCGAAATCGTCTTGGTGACGTAGCCGCGCGCCCCGCCCCGGACGACGCCGATCACGTCCTCCGCCGCGTCCGACACCGACAGCGCGAGGAACTTCGACGGGACGGCGCCGTGCAGCCGCCGCAGCACCTCGATCCCCCCGCCGCCGGGGAGGTGCACGTCCAGCAGCACCACGTCCGGCCGGGTCGCGCGGATCACCGAGACCGCCTCGTCGACGTCGCCGGCCTCCCCGACGATCTCGACCCCGCCGCCGAGCTCGGCCTTGACCCCGGTCCGGAACATCTGGTGGTCGTCGACCAGCACGACCCTCTTCAACGGCTCGCTCAAGATTTCCTTATCTCCAATCGCACCTCGGTCCCCTCGCCCGGCTCGGTACGGACGGTGGCCTTGCCGCCGTTGCGCTCCATACGTCCGATGATGGACTCCCGGACGCCCATCCTGTCCTCCGGGACCTGGTCGAGGTCGAATCCCTTGCCGCGGTCGCGGACGAAGATGGCCACCTCGTCGCCCTCCACCTCGGCGTAGACCGACACGGCCGGGGCCCCGGCGTACTTGGCGGCGTTCACCATGGCCTCCCGCGCGGCCTGCAGCGCCGCGCGGAGCCCCTCGTCCAGCGACGTGTCCCCCACGCAGACGGTCTCGATCGGCACGCCGTGGTCGTCCTCGACCTCGCCCGCCGTCTCCCGGATCGCGGCGGCGAACGTCTGGTCGGGGTCGTCGCGCGGCTGGTAGAGCCACGTCCGCAGCGTCCGCTCCTGGGACCTCGCGAGCCGCTGCACCTCGCGGGCGTCGGCCGCGTTCCGCTGGATGAGGGTCAGCGTGTGCAGCACCGAGTCGTGGATGTGCGCGGCCAGCTCGGCGCGCTCCTGGGACCGGATCCGCTCGTGCCGCTCGACGTCCAGGTCCTGCCAGAGCCGCACCACCCACGGCGTCACGATCACCGCGACACCGCTGAGGATGATCAGCATCGCGATGATGACGGACCCCGCCTGCGCGGCCTCGACGTTCTGCACCAGGACGCCGCCGACGCCGCCGACGACCAGCAGCAGGCCGAGCAGGCTGCGCAGCCACCGCTCCCGCAGCGGCAGCGTCCAGCGCTGCCGCTGGTCGCGGTCGGCCTGCTGCCACAGGATCGCGGCGCCGATGCCGCCGATGGCGAACGGCCACAACGCCCACTGGACGATCCCCGCCGCACCCCACGGCAGCGCCGCCAGGCCCACGGTGACCGCCACGTAGGCCAGCAGCTGGCCCCAGTCGCGGCCGCGTCTGCGGCCGGCCGCCCGTTCGTCCTTGCCGGGTGCGGGCACCAGGATCCAGAACGCGGCGTACGCGGCGATCCCCAGCCCGCTCGCCATCGTCAGCAGCACGAACGCCATCCGGACGACCAGGACGTCCACGCCGAGGTGCCCGGCCAGGCCGCGGCACACGCCGGCGATGAGCCTGCCCTCGGCGGCCCGCCCGAGCCGCGGCGCCGCCGGTGTCGCGCCCGCGCCCCCCTCCAGGCGCCCGGACGGCGCGGACGGCGGCGCGCCCGGCTGCCCGGGCGCCGCGTCGGGCGTCCCGGCCGTCTGTTCGCTCACCGCCGTCCCTTCCGAGGTTCCGTCACGCTCGACGATCGTCACTCTGTCGATCGTCACACGTCAGGGCGTGGATCGCATCAGGGCCCGACCCGAGGTTCACCTCAGGGTCGGATCAGGGGCGTCCCCGATACCGTGCGCGGGCGCGGCAGGCCACGATGGTGGCATGAGCGAGGATCGGGACCTCAGGAACGGCGGCGACGCCGAGCACGGCGGGAGCGTCAGGACCGGCGGGGGCTACACCCGGCTGGCGCGCGACGGCGACCGCCGCGTGCTCGCCGGCGTGTGCACCGGCCTCGGCCGCTACACCGGCATCGACCCCGTCGTGTTCCGCGTGGGGCTCGCGGTCCTGGTCCTCGCGCACGGGCAGGGCATCTTCCTCTACATCGCGGCGGCGCTGCTGATGCCCGCGACCCCGGGGGAGTCGTCGCTCGCCGAGCAGTTCTTCAAGCGCTGGTTCGACGCCGCGGCCGTGCTGACCGTCCTCGGCGCGCTGCTGGGCGCGGGCGTCGCGTTCAGCATCGTCGGCGGCGCCCCCACCGACGCGATCGCCGTCATGGTGGTGGTCGGGCTGGTGCTCCTCGTCGCGCACTCGCGGGGGGTGGACCTGGTGGCCGCCGCGCGGGCGGTCCCGGAGCGGCTCTCCGGGCACCGGCCGGAACCGTCCGCCGAGTGGACCCGCTCCGAGGACGTCACCGTCGGCGGCGTCTCCCTGTACAAGGACACCGGGGAGTACGAGGACACCGGGCACGAGCGGGAGGACGGACCGTCCTGGACGGGCGCCGGCCGCCTCCCCGAAGGCATGATCGACCTCGCCGCGTACGGCGCCGCGCACGCGGCCGCCCGGGACGCGGCGCTGCACGCCGACGACACCGGGCCGGCGGCGAAGCCGCCCGGGAAGGCGCCCGCGAAGCGGGACGGCTGCGGGCGCTCCCCCGCGGCGACGATCACGCTGCTGGCCGCCATGGCGGTCGGCGCGGCGATGATCCCGGTCGCGCAGCCGTACGCCGCCCCGGACTCCTGGCTGATCGTCATGGCCCCCGCGCTCGCGGTCATCGGGTGCGGGCTCGTCCTCGGCGGCTGGTTCCGCACGCGCGGGCTCGCCACCGCGGGGACCGTGCTGACGCTCGCCATGCTGACCACGGCGGCCGCGGGCGAGCTGCCGCGCAACGCCGAGTACGGCGAGGTGGAGTGGCGCCCCGTGGACGCCGCGCAGACCGGCCAGGAGTACAAGGTCGGCGTCGGGCAGGGAACGCTCGACCTGACGTCCCTGCCGGTCGCCGCCGGGCAGCGCGTCACGATCACCGCCGAGGTCATGCTCGGCGGGCTGGAGGTCAGGGTGCCGGCCGCCGCGCGCGTCATGGTGGACGCCAGGATCACGCTCGGCGACCTGCGCGTCGGCAGCAAGACGACCAGCGGCCCGAACGTCCGGAGCACGGAGGTCATGGAGCCCGAGGCGAGACCGGGCGAGAACCCGCCGGTGATCGTCCTGCGGATCCGCGGGAAGGTCGGCGACGTGGACGTGCGCCGTGGCTGAGCGGCGCGGAACGGAGAACGGCATGACCGGGACGGGCACGGCCGGGACGCAGGCCACCGGGCGGCGGCGGCACGGGTTCGACCCGGCGGGTCCCCTCACCGGGCTGTTCTTCCTGGCCCTCGCGGGCCTGTTCCTGGCGGAGGGCCTGTCCGGCGAGCGGGTGCTGGCGCCCGCGGTCCTGGCGCCGGTGGTGCTGATCGGGCTCGGCCTGGTCGGGATCGTCCGCGTCCTGACCCGCTCGCGCCGCCGCCACCTGCGCTGACCCTGCCGTCCCGGCCCGCCGCGACCGGGAAGTAACCTGATCTCGAGGGCCAGGGGAGCAGAGCGAGGTCAGATGTCAGGTCAGCCCGGCACGCCCGAGACGAGCGGCACCGACGTGCTGCCCGGCTCCCGTTCCGCGCTGGACCCGGGCCGCGCCATCAAGCCCGGCCGGCACGGCCTGTCGCCCGAGACCGTCGCGGGCATCCAGCGCGAGCGGCTCATCGACGCGTTCGTCCAGGTCGTGTCGGAGCGCGGGTTCGCGCACACCACGATCAGCCGGGTGACCGAGGCCGCGGGCGTCACGAAGAAGACCTTCTACGCGCACTTCACGGACCTCGACGACTGCTTCCTCGCCGCCTACCGGCGCGGCATGGACATCCTGCTCACCCGCATGACGGAGGTCTACGAGGCCGCGCCGACCTGGCCGGACGGCATCCACGCCGCGCTGCGCACCATGCTCGCCGACCTCGCCCGCGAGCCGCGGTTCGCGCGGGCCTCCCTCGTCGAGGTGAACGCGGCGGGCCCGCGGGTGCGGCAGGCGCGCATCGACAACCTCACCCGGTTACGCGCGTTCTTCGCCGCGCCGTCCCTGCCGCCCGTCCCGGTCGCGGTGGTCGACGCGATCGTGGGCGGCATCTACAGCGCGATACACGTGCAGACGGAGACGGGCGAGACGGACGAGCTGCCGTCGCTGCTGCCGTCCCTCACCTACTTCGTGCTGCTGCCCCTGGTCGGCCGCGAGGCCGCGTCGCCCTACCTGTCGGAGACCTGACCCGGCGCGGCCCACGCGGGCCCCGGTCCCCCGGCGTGCAGGCTGACCGCGAACGCCGGGCCGGGGTTGGTCAGCGCGTTCGGCGACCCGCCGTGCGCCGGCGTGCCGTGCACCCGGACGCGGTTGGCGCGCAGCGGCCGCTCGGTCACCCCGGACTCGGCGATCACCACCTCCGTCAACTCCCCCGCGACCAGCGTGCTGACCCGCCCGCGGACGGGCCCGCCGTGGCCGGGCGGCCAGGTCGTGAGCCACACCAGGCCGTCGAGCCGGACGTGGACCGGCCGCTCGGCGTCGAATCCGACGAGCCGCCACCACTCGCCGGGGCGTCCGGCGAGTTCCCGGACGAGGGCGGCGAGCCGCCCCACCGTGGGCGGGTGCGCGGTGATCGCGCGGCCGTGCGGATCTTCCTGGCCGCGCATGGTGAGATCGGGAACCACGAAAAGGTCCTTCGGTATGTGTGTCGGCCGGCAGGGAACGAGGTTCAGCGACGACACGAAGGACACAGCGCGCTGGCCACGCGGCCGAGGGCCACGGGGCTGTCGAGGAGGACTCGCGCTGGCATGCGTACAAGCAGACACTCGGTAACCAACGCTTGTCAAGCCGAACACCGGGAGTCCACCCGGAATCCGCCCGGCCCGGCGAGCATGCGCTCGGAATCGGATCAAGGAACGGAGTTCCAGATGGATCGTCGACGCGTGCTGCGCGGTGGCCTGCTCACCGGCGGCGGGGCCGCGCTCACCCTCCTCACCGGCGGCGGGACCGCCCTCGCCGAGCCCGGGAGGGGCACACCGGCGCTGCTCGGCCGGAACCGCCCGCGGCTGACCCACGGTGTCCAGAGCGGCGACGTGACCGCCCGCGAGGCCGTGGTCTGGGCCCGCTCCGACCGTCCCGCCCGCATGCTCGTGGAGGTGAGCCGCCGTCCCGACTTCCGGCACGCGCAGACCCTCCGCGGTCCCGTCCTGACCCCGGACACCGACCTGACCGGCAGGACGTTCCTGCACGGCCTGCCGTCCGGTGCGGAGGTGCACTACCGCGTCCGGCTGGCGGACCTCGACCACCGGAACGTCTCGGAGCCGGTCGCGGGCCGGCTCCGCACCGCACCCGGCCCCCGCGACCGCGGGGACGTCCGGTTCGTCTGGTCGGGCGACCTCGCGGGCCAGGGCTGGGGCATCAACCCCGACCTCGGCGGCTACCGCATCTTCAACGCGATGGGCGCCGTCGATCCCGACTTCTTCCTGTGCAGCGGCGACTTCGTCTACTCCGACGGCCCCCTCAGGGAGACGGTAGAGCTCCCGGACGGGCGCACCTGGCGCAACATGGTGACGCCCGAAAAGGCGGCCGTCGCGCAGACCCTTCCCGAGTTCCGTGGCCAGTTCCGCTACAACCTTGAGGACGCCGCCCTCCGGGCGTTCAACTCGCGCGTCCCGCTGCTCTACCAGTGGGACGACCACGAGGTCGTCAACAACTGGTACCCGGGCGAGATCCTCGACCTGCCGCAGTACACCGAGAAGCGCGTGGACGTCCTGGCCGCCCGCGCCCGCCGGGCGATGTTCGAGTACACCCCGGTCAGGACGGCCCGCTCCGGGCGTCTCTACCGGCGGATCCCGTACGGGCCGCTCCTGGACGTCTTCATCCTCGACATGCGGTCCTACAAGAACCCGAACGACGCCAACGGCTCGCCCACGCAGACGCACGGCCTGCTGGGCGCGGAGCAGTCGGCCTGGCTGAAGCGCGAGCTGCGCCGCTCGAAGGCCGTCTGGAAGGTCATCGCGGCGGACCTGCCCATCGGCCTGATCGTCCCCGACGGCACCGCCCAGGAAGGCACCGCCCAGGGCGACGGCGGAGTGCCGCTGGGCCGCGAGCGCGAGATCGCCGATCTGCTCTCCCACGCCAGGCGGCACCGCGTCCGGAACATGGTCTGGCTCACGGCCGACGTCCACTACACGGCCGCCCACTACTACGACCCCTCGAAGGCGGCCTTCTCCGACTTCGACCCCTTCTGGGAGTTCGTCTCGGGCCCCCTCAACGCGGGTGGCTTCGGCCCCAACGCGCTCGACGGCACGTTCGGTCCGCAGCTCAAGTTCGTCAAGGCGCCGCCCCGCGCGAACACCTCTCCGGCCGAGGGATACCAGTTCTTCGGCGATGTCGGGATCGACGCGCGCACCGCGACCCTGACCGTCCACCTGCGGGACATCGACGGCAGGGCCCTCCACACGCAGGCGCTCACGCCCCGACGCTGAGCGCATGGCACCATCGTCGGCGTGAAACGCGCATACGCCGGGATCGGGATCGCCGTCTCGGTCGGGCTCTGCCTGGTCCTGCCCGGTTGCTCGGACGGTGAAGAGGACCGCCGGGCCGACTGCGCGAAGATCTCGTCGGCCCTCTCGGCCACGGCGGACCCGAGCGCGGAGCAGGTTCTGGACGCTCTGCGCAGGGTCCGCCCCGGCCTGGAGGACGACGACCTCGCCGAGCACGTCGACGACGTCATCGCCTACGGCGCCAAGGACCTCGCCTCCGACCGCAAGGAGAAGATGTCGGACGAGGAGGCCCTCCGCTTCGCCGAGGCCGCCGAGCGGATCCGCGACGCCTGCGGCCTCAGCGGCTGAGGATCAGGTACGCGATCCAGGTGAGGACGAGGGTCACGGCCAGCGAGCCCAGGCACCCCAGCCGGGACGAGAAGATGAACATACGCCGCACCTACCCCGGAATTTCCGGTTCTCGCCTGCTCGATGCCGGTCCGTGACGGGCAGGCGGTACAGCGGTCCGCGGGGGCCGCCGACGACGGCATCGTCTGACCCGGAACCTGCCCGGTGCTGCATCGCGTGCGTATGCGGCCATCGTTCGCTCAGACGGTGGTAAATAACCGACGCCGGGGGCTAGTACGCAATTCAACCGCGGCATAGGTTCGTATGGTCGCCTTCCACGGAGGTGGGCCCCGATGACGTGGCCAGACCAGCGCGCCCCACCCGGAGATGTCTCTTCGTGAGTCCACCCCGAGACGTCCCTGGGAGAAACGCATGCCACGTATCCGTGTCGAGGTCGATGGCGCGACGTACGAAGACGAGGTCGAACCGCGCCTCCTTCTGGTCCACTACCTGCGCGAACGGCTGGGGAAGGTCGGCACCCCGGTCGGATGCGACACCAGCAACTGCGGAGCCTGCACCGTCCTGATGGACGGCATGAGCGTGAAGAGCTGCGCCGTCCTCGCCGTCCAGGCGGACGGCAGCGACGTGACGACCGTCGAGGGCCTCGGCGTCGACGGCACGACGCATCCGATGCAGCGGGCCTTCCACGAGGAGCACGCGCTCCAGTGCGGCTACTGCACACCCGGCATGATCATGGCGTCTCTCGACCTGCTGCGCGAGAACGCCGACCCGTCCGAGGAAGAGGTCAGGGACGGGCTTGAGGGGAACCTGTGCCGGTGCACGGGCTACCAGAACATCGTCAAGGCCGTCCGGCGCGCTGCCAGTGAGATGCGCGACCCCGCAGAGCAGGAGGTGACGCCGTGACCGTACAGGAGGGCGACGCCAAGACCACGCAGGAGGTCGGCTCCCCGCGTAAGCGGTCGGAGGACGCCCGGCTCATCACCGGCCGCACCCGGTGGACCGACAACATGACGCCCGCGGGGACGCTGCACATGGCGTTCGTGCGCAGCCCCCACGCGCACGCGAGGATCACCCGCGTCGACACGTCGCAGGCGAAGGACCGTCCCGGGGTGGTCGCCGTGTTCAGCGGTGCGGACCTCGCCGAGGAGCAGGGGTCCCTGCCCTGCGCCTGGGTCGTCACCGAGGACATGAAGCACCCCGAGCACCCGCCGATGGCGGTGAACGAGGTCCGGTACGTCGGTGAGCCCGTGGCGTGCGTCGTGGCCCGCGACAAGTACGCGGCCGTCGACGCGCTGGAGGAGATCGACATCGACTACGAGCCGCTGCCGGCCGTGGTCGACATGGACGCCGCCCTGGCCGACGGCGCCGATCTCGTCCACGAAGACCTGGGCACGAACAAGTCCTACACGTGGGTGTTCGAGAACGGGGATCTGGACGCCGCGATGAGGGACGCCCCCGTCGTCATCGAACGCGAATACGTCAATCAGCGGCTCATCCCCACGGCGATGGAGCCGCGCTCGGTTCTGTGCGTCCCCGAGGACGAGGGCTTCACCCTGTACTCGGCCACGCAGATCCCGCACATCCTGCGGCTGATGCTTGCCACGGTCACCGCGATCCCCGAGCACCACATCCGGGTCGTCGCACCGGACGTGGGCGGCGGCTTCGGCTCCAAGCTGCAGGTCTACGGGGAGGAGGTCCTCGCGCTGCTGATCGCCCGCAGGCTCGGCCGTCCGGTCAAGTGGACGGAGTCGCGCAGCGAGGGCAACATGACCGTCCACCACGGGCGGGACCAGATCCAGCGGCTCACGCTCGCCGCGGAGCGCGACGGGCGGATCCGCGGCCTGAAGGTGAACCTCCTGGCCGACATGGGCGCGTACCTGATGCTCGTCACGCCGGGCATCCCGCTGCTGGGCGCGTTCATGTTCAACGGCATCTACAAGATGGACGCCCTGTCGTTCACGTGCACGGGGGTCTTCACGACGAAGACGCCCACGGACGCGTACCGGGGCGCGGGCCGGCCGGAGGCCACCTTCGCCATCGAGCGGCTGATGGACGAGCTGGCCGCCGAACTTGGCATCGACCCCATCGAGGTCCGGCGCCGCAACTGGATCGCGCACGAGGAGTTCCCGTACGACACGATCGCGGGTCTCACCTACGACACGGGCAACTACGAGGCGGCGACGGACAAGGCGCTGGAGCTGTTCGAGTACGACAAGCTGCGCGCCGAGCAGGCCGACCGCCGTGAGCGGCAGGATCCGGTGCAACTGGGCATCGGCGTCTCGACGTTCACCGAGATGTGCGGTCTGGCTCCGTCGCGCGTTCTGGGCTCACTGTCCTATGGCGCGGGCGGCTGGGAGCACGCCTCCGTGCGCGTTCTGCCGTCCGGCAAGATCGAGGTCGTCACCGGGACGTCCCCGCACGGCCAGGGCCACGCGACGGCCTGGGCGCAGATCACCGCCGACCGGCTCGGGGTGCCGTTCGAGGACGTGAAGGTCCTGCACGGCGACACGGCGATCTCACCCAAGGGCATGGACACGTACGGTTCGCGTTCCCTCGCCGTCGGCGGGATCGCCCTGTACTCGGCCTGCGAGAAGGTCGTCGACAAGGCCCGCAAGGTCGCGGCGCACCTGCTGGAGGCGTCCGAGCAGGACCTCGACTTCAGCGGCGGGCGGTTCAGCGTCCGCGGCGTGCAGGAAGAGGGCAAGACGCTGCAGGAGGTCGCGCTGGCCGCGTTCGCGGCGCACGACCTGCCGGACGGGATCGAACCCTCTCTGGACTCCGACGCCACGTTCGACCCGGAGAACTTCTCCTTCCCCCACGGCACGCACCTGTGCGCGACCGAGGTCGACACAGAGACCGGGATGGTGAAGATCCGCAAGTACGTGGCCGTGGACGACGTCGGCACTGTCGTGAACCCGCTCATCGTGGAGGGGCAGGTGCACGGCGGCCTGGCGCAGGGCATCGCGCAGGCCCTCTACGAGGAGGCCGTGTACGACACGGAGGGCAACCTGACCACGACCACGATGGCCGACTACCTCATCCCGTCGGCCGCGGACCTGCCCACGTTCACGACCGACCGCACGGAGACGCCCGCGACGTCCAACCCGCTGGGCGTGAAGGGCGTCGGCGAGGCCGGCACCATCGCCTCGACGCCCGCGGTCGTCAACGCGATCGTGGACGCGCTGCGCCCCCACGGCGTGGACGACGTGCAGATGCCGTGCACGCCCGAACGCGTCTGGCGCGCACTGCGCGGAGAATCGAAACCGCGGGCCGCCGAACCCGGCGCCGGCGGCGGACTCGGCTCGGCCGGAGGTGACCAGTGATCCCCGCGACGTTCGACTACACGCGGCCCGCCTCGGTGGACGACGCCGTCCGGGCGCTGTCCGACGCGGGCGAGGACGCCAAGGTCCTCGCCGGCGGGCAGAGCCTGATGCCGCTGCTGCGGATGCGGCTCGCCTACCCCGACGCGCTCATCGACGTCGGCCGGATCGGCGCGCTCCGCGAGATCCGGGACGAGGGCGACGCGCTCGTCATCGGCGCGATGGCCACGCACCACGAGGTGATCCGCGACCCGCTGGTGCGCGAGCACCTCCCGCTGATCGCGTCGGCGACCGAGACCGTCGCCGACCCGGCCGTCCGGCACCGGGGCACGTTCGGCGGGTCGATGGCGCACGCCGACCCGGCGGGCGACCTCCCGGCCGTCGCGCTGGCGCTGGACGCGGTGTTCCTCGTCCGGTCCGTGCGCGGTGAGCGGGAGATCCCGGCCGCGGACTTCTTCGTCGACTGGATGACGTCCGCGATGGAGCCGGACGAGCTGCTCGTGGGCGTGCGGGTGCCGAAGCTGGGGTTCGGCTGGGGCGTGCACTACGAGAAGTTCCACCGGACGGCCCAGGCGTGGGCGATCGTGGGCGTCGCCTGCGCCGTCCGCCGCGACGGCGACGGGGTCGAGGAGGCCCGCGTCGCGCTCACCAACATGGGCCCGAAGCCCGTCAGGGCGAGCGCGGTGGAGACCGCCGTCAGCGGGCGGCCCGCGACGGAGGACGTGTTCCGCACCGCGGCGGCGCAGGCCGCCGCGGACACCGAGCCGCCCACCGACCTGCACGGGTCGTCGGAGTACCGCGCCCACCTGGCGACGGTGCTGACCGCCCGCGCGCTGAGCGCGGCGACCGGCGCCTGACGCGGGCCGGTCGAGGGCCGTGCGGCCGGATCCCCGGGTGCGGGGACCCGGCCGCATGGACCCCCCGCCCGCCGGGTAGCGGGCGGGTAGCATCGCAGGTCCCGGGCCGGGACCGGCGGGGCCCCTCTGGCGACGGAACGGGCGTCCGCCGTAAGGTCGCGGGCAAGGTCTCCGGACGATAAGGACATTGATCATGGAACTCGACCACGATTTCACCGTCCCCGTACCGGTGGATCAGGCATGGTCGGTGCTGCTCGATGTGGAGCGCGTCGCCGCGTGCATGCCCGGCGCGACCCTCGACTCGATCGAGGGCGAGGAGTTCAAGGGCCGGATGAAGGTGAAGGTCGGCGCGATGACCATCACCTACCGCGGCTCCGCGCACATCGTGTCGGCCGACGAGTCGTCCCGCACGGTGACGATGGAGGCGTCCGCGAAGGAGGCCCGCGGCTCGGGGACGGCGGCGGCGACCGTCCAGGCGAAGCTGGTCGACGAGGGCGACACGACCCGCGTGACCGTGCACACCAAGCTGAACGTGACGGGGCGTCCGGCGCAGTTCGGGCGCAACATCCTGTCCGAGGTCGGCTCCAAGATCATTTCCCGGTTCGCCAAGGCGCTGGAGGAGGAGCTGGAGTCGTCCGGCGAGCAGCCGTCCGGCGCGGCCCAGGCGGAAGGCGCGGGCCAGGCGGAGAGCGCGGGCCAGGCGGCGGAGCCCGAAACCGGCGGCGGTTCCGTCACGGAGATCACCCCGGAGAGCGCCGCCGCGCCCGCGGCAGCCGAGGCGTCCGGCGAGGCCGCCGACGCGCCGGAGGCCCCGGCCGAGCCGCAGGCCGCCGCGGCGCCCGCGGCGAAGCGGGAGCGGCCGCTGCGGGTCGCGCGGGAGGACGACGCGATCGACCTGCTGGAGGTCGCCGGGCCGTCGGTCGCCAAGCGGGCCGTCCCGGCGGTCGGCGGGCTCGTCGGGCTGCTGGTGGCGTTCCGGCTGCTCGCCCGGCGCCGCCGCAGGCGCAAGAAGCGCTGACGTCGGGGCCGGGTCAAACGCCGGTCAACGATCCGCCGCCGGACGGCGGCGTCGGTGGAACGCCGCGCCGCCCATGCCGTCGGCTTGTCCCGTGGACACCATCGAGCTTCAGCGGATCGCGCGCATCGAGAACGACAACTGGTGGTACCGCGAGCGCCGCGAGATCCTGTCCGCGGAACTGCTGCGGTTCAGCGTGCCGGGTACGGCCGTCGACATCGGGGCTGCCGCCGGTACGGGTTCGCGGGTCCTCGCCGAGCACGGCTGGCAGGCCACCGCGATCGACCTTAGCCCGGACGCCGTCGCGCTGGCGCGCGCGCACGGCGTGGAGGCGTACGTGGGTGACGCGCGCTATCTGCCGCTCCCGCCGTGCGAGTACGACCTCGCGCTTGCCCTGGACGTGCTGGAGCACATCGAGGAGGACGCTCAGGCCGCGGCGGAGATCACGCGGGTGCTGAAGCCGGGCGGGACCGCCCTGGTGTCCGTACCGTGCGACATGGCCCTGTGGTCGGCGCACGACGTGGCCCTCGGGCGGGTCCGCCGGTACACCCGCCAGGCGCTCGCGGAACTCGTCGAGGGCGCCGGGCTGGTGCTGGAGCGGGTGTGGACCCGGGGGCTCCTGCTCCGGCCGTTCCTGCGCCGCCTCAGACACCGGACGGCGCGCCGCGAGGACCTGGCGCCGCTGCATCCCCTCGCCAACGAGGCGCTGCGCCTCACCGCCGCGCTGGAACGCCGCCTTCCGCCGAGCTCGTGGCCGGGCACCTGGCTGTTCGCCCGCGCCCGCCGCCCCGGCTGACCCCGCACCCGGGCTCCGGGGTCACCTCGTCCCGAAGATGTGGTCCACGACCCGGGCGGACGCCTGCCCGTCGTCGTACGGGCAGTACTTCACGAAGAAGCGGTCGTAGGGGTCGGCGTAGCGGTCCTCGCTGCCGGGCGCCTGCTCGACCGCTTCGGCGACCTCGGCCGAGGTCGTGACCACCGGGCCGGGTGCCTCGGCCTCCAGGTCGACGTAGAAGCCGCGCACATGGTCGCGGTAGCGCTCCAGGTCGTAGGTGTAGAGGACGATCGGCCTGCCCAGGATCGCGTAGTCGAACATCGCGGACGAGTAGTCGGTGACGAGCACGTCCGCCGCCATGTAGAGATCGGCGATGTCCGGGTACCGGGACACGTCGATGACGAAGTCGTCCACCGCCACGTCGTCCCGATCGGTGATGAAGGGGTGCGCCCGCAGGAGCAGGACGTGGTCGTCGCCCAGGGCCTGGCGCATGGTCTCCAGGTTCAGCTCCAGGGAGAAGCCGTGGCTGCCCAGCGCGTGGTGCCGGTCGTCCCGCCAGGTGGGCGCGTAGAGGACGACCTTCTTGCCGTCGGGGATACCCAGGCCCTTGCGGATATGGGTTCCGAAGCTCTCCCATTCGGGCGTGCTCAGGATGTCGTTGCGCGGATATCCCGTCTCCAGGACCTCGCCCTCGTACCGGAAGGCGCGCCGCATGGTCTGGGTGGCGAACGGGCTCGGGGACAGCAGCAGATCCCACCGCGACACCTCCCGTTCCATCTGGTCGAGCCGCTCGGTGTGCCGGTAGGGCATGTCCCTCAGGTCGTGGGCGAGGCGCTTCAGCGGCGTGCCATGCCAGGTCTGGACGTAGGTCTGGCCGTCGCGCTTGGTGTACCACGGCGGCATCCCCGAGTTGGTGACCACGTAACGGGCGCGCGCGAGGATGCGGTAGTGCTCGCGGCTTCCCGCCTGGACGGTGCGGGCCTTCCCGTCCACCGCGAACTGGCCGTCGCGGGACACCCACACGCACTCCAGGTCCGGGTTGCGCCGGGTGAGTTCCTCGTAGACGGCCCTTGGGTTGCAGCTGTACTGGGTGCCCTGGTGGCTGTCGAACACGGCCACGTCCGCGAGGGGGCTGCGCAGGTACACGGGGTAGTCGCACTGCTGGAGGAGCCGTTGCGCGTGACCGCCGCGCTCGTCGTCGTCCAGGGCGGGACGGCTGTGCAGCACCAGCGCGTCGGTCTGGTGGACGCCGACCTCGAAAACGTGCGTCGCGACCTGCCGCCGTCCGGGAAGCTCTGGGATCGCCTCACGTTCGGCCACGACGGCCACCTCGCCGGCACGCGTGCCCGCGAGGAGCTCCCAGGTTCCGCTGCGCAACGGCAGGTCCGTCCCGAACAGGGCCATCGTCGCCGGGGTGAACGCGGCGGTGAAGCGGTGGCCGTCCCAGGTGACGGGGACGCGGTGCCGGTCGCCCGACCGGTGGCGCCGCAGGACGAGGTGACCGGGCCGCTCCTCGGGGTCGGCGAAGTCGCCGGACAGGGTGAGGAGCCCGTGGTCGTCCCACTCCGCCGCGGTCACCACCGGCCTGGCGGAGCGCTCCACACCGCGCAGGTTGCCGAACGCCGTGCGGGTGAGGGCGATCTCCCGGCCGCGGCCCGATGGCGACGGGAGGGCGTACCGGGCCGGCAGGACGTTGCTCGCGACGGTGAGCCTCAGCGGGCCGCCTTCGCCGGTCAGCCTGATGTCCCAGTCGACGGCGTCCAGGACGTGCGCGCAGTAGGACGCTCCGTGCTCGTCGTAGGCAGAAACCAGGTCCTTCAGCGGCAGCGTCCCCTTGAAGTCGAACCCGGTGCCCTCCGCCATGCGCAGCGCGGCCGACTGCCGCAGGGTCACCTCACCGCGGACCTCCGCGTTGCCGTGCCTGTGCGTCGCGACCATGGCCGCGCCCGCGCCCAGGGCCCTCCTCGTCCAGCCGGTCAGCTCCAGCCGGTCGCCGACGCACCGCATGCCGGTGAGGACGGCCTTGGCGCGCTTGACGTGGACGACGAACACCTCGTCGTCGCCCGCCGCGGGCTGGACCGCCACGTGCTCGTCCACCTGGCGCGCCGCCGTCCACCGCACGGCCGGTTCCATCGCCGTCAGCCGCTGCACTGCCTTGCGCCCGGCCGTCGACACCTCCGCGTACAGCTCGTAGGTGGCCGTCCGCCACTCGTCGCCGTCCAGCAGGAACTCCGGCTCCACCCGCACGGAGAACCCGCTCCAGTCGTAGGACACCGACGACTGGTCGGACTGGGCGGTGGCCTCCGTGCAGAGGATCCGTTCCACCGGCAGCCGGATCTCCTTGCCGGTCCTGACGTCACGCATCCAGGCACGAATACGGGAATCCGTCACCGCGGACACTTCGAGCCGGTCGAAGTAGGCGTGCCCTTCAACGATGAGCGTGTCGACGTCCCACTCCACGCGGTCGACTTCCGCCCACAGGAGCATCTCGTCGGTGACGTCGTACATCTCCTCCGGTATGGCGCGTTCCACATCGTCGAAGTAGGGGTAGCGGGCGTACCAGCGCTGCCGGATCCGGCCGCGCCGCACGAGCGGGACGTCCCACAACCCCTCCTCCTCTTCGAAGCGGAGGACCTCCAGGAGTTCCGTCAGCATCCGCTCGCCCAGCAGGTGGGTCTGCAGCCGCCTGATCGACGCCAGCCGGTCCGCCGCGGATTCGTCGGCGACGGCGACGACCTCGGCTCCCAGCTCGACCAGGCGCTCCCGCTCCTCCCAGGAGGCCCCGGGCAGGGCGAGTACCAGCGCGCGGACGTCGAGGTCCAGCGCGTACATGTCGTGGACGCCCAGAAGCTCCGGCGCAGTGTCCTCGACGAACTTCCGGACCATCGCGTGGGTGGCCATCCGTTCGGTGATGTCCGCCGGGTCGTGACGAACCCGCGCCGCCGTTCCCGGACGCTCACGCCAGAAGTAGACGGTCGTGTCGAGCACGTCCACGGAGGAGGCCAGTACGTGGGTCTGCGTGGCCGTGAGCAGCATGGCCGTGGGAGCGTCGAGGGTCGTCGGCACCTTGAAGCCGTACGCGTCCCAGAAAGCGCGCCGGAACACCTTGTTGCACACCATCCTGTCCTGCAGGAGGGCAGGGTGACGGGTCGCGTCCGTCGCCTTCAGCGTCATCGCGTAGGGCACGGTGTGCAGGGGCGACTGCCGCACCTGGGTCCCGTCCAGGCACATGACGTTCCCGCCGGCGAGGTCGGCCCCGGTCGACTCCAGCGAACCGACCATCAGCTCGTAGGCGTACGGAGGCAGGGCGCCCTTGCTGTCGACGAAGGCGAGGTACCGGCCGTTCGCCTGCTGGACGCCGGTGTCCCCGGCCGGCATCCCGCCGGACGGCTGGAGCAGCGTGAAGCGGTCGTCGCGTTCGGCGAACTCCTTGGCGACGACCGGTCCGCCGTCGCTCGACCCGTCGTCCACCATGAGCACCTCCATGCCGCGCATGGTCTGGCGGGCGAGGGACTCCAGGCAGCCGGCGAGGTCCCCCTCGGCGTTGCGGAAGGGGACGACGACGCTGAGCTGGGGTGAGCGTGTCTCGGCTGAGCTTGTCTTCGGTGAGCTTGTCTGGGGTGACACGAGCGGCTCCGTGATGGGGTGTCAGTGGTCGGGCTGGAGGACCCGGTCGAGCACACGGGAG
The DNA here is from genome assembly GCF_004349245.1 of Actinomadura sp. 6K520. Lineage (GTDB taxonomy): Bacteria > Actinomycetota > Actinomycetes > Streptosporangiales > Streptosporangiaceae > Spirillospora. Next base: position 27,871 of record NZ_SMLC01000041.1, read on the forward strand.
GCGGCGTGGCCGTCGTCGTGCGGGCAGTACCGGGCGGCGAAGGCGGCGCGCGCGTCCCGGAAGCCCGCGTCGAGCGCGGCGGGCTCGCGCAGGGCCTCGACGACCTCGCGCGCGGTGCTCAGCAGCGGCCCGGGGGCCTCCGCGTCGAAGTCGAAATAGAAGCCGCGCACGTGGTCGCGGTAGCGCTCCAGGTCGTAGGTGAAGAACACCATCGGGCGGCCGGTGACGGCGAAGTCGAACATGGACGACGAGTAGTCCGTGACCAGCACGTCGCTGATGAGGAACAGTTCGGAGATGTCGGGGTAGAACGACACGTCCATCACGCAGTCGCCCGGCCAGAGCTTCGGGCGGTCCGTGACGAGGTAGTGGGTGCGCAGCAGCAGGACGTGGTCGTGCCCCAGCGCCGTCCTGAACCCGTCGATGTCGAACTCCAGGCGGAACGAGCGCCTGCCGGCCGCGTGGCCGGAGTCGTCCCGCCACGTCGGCGCGTACAGCACGACCCGCTTGCCCTCCGGGATGCCGAGCCGCCGGCGCACCGCCGCCGCCATCTCCTCCCGGTGCGGGCTGTTCAGGATGTCGTTGCGCGGATAACCGCTCTCGAAAACGGGCCCGTCATAGCGGAACGCACGCCGGAACAGCGGGACGGAGAACGCGTTCTGGGCGAGGAGCAGGTCCCAGTGGGCGACGTCGTAGTCCATCCAGTCGCGCCCCTGGGGACGCTTGTACGGCATCTCCTTGACGTCGTATCCGAGCTTCTTCAGCGGCGTGCCATGCCAGCACTGCACATAGATCTGGTCGTCGCGCTTGGCGAACCACTCCTTCTGCGACCAGTTGCCGAAGATGTAGCGCGCGCGGGCCAGCGCCTCGTAGTACTCCCGCGTACCTGCCAGGACGGTCCGTGCGCCCGACGGCCTGCCGAACTGGCCGTTCTGGGTGATCCACACGCACTCCAGGTCGGTTTCGCGCCGCCGGAGCTCGTCGTAGATGCCCCGCGGGTTGCACGAGTACTGGCGTCCCCTGTAGGCGTCGAACACCGCCAGGTCACGCACGGGCAGATTCAGATGGCGGCGGTAGTGCCCGGACCGTATGCGGGTCTGCGCGTAGGCTCCGCGCTCGTCCTCGTCCAGGGCCGTCTCGATGCGCAGTTGCAACTGGTCGGTCTTGTGGGCGACGACCGTGATCCTGTGCAGACCCGCCTCGAACGGCTCCGGCAGTTCGCGAAGGGTGTGGCGCCTGATGACGACCGGTAGTTCCTGTCCGGCGATGGCCACGAGGACGTCCCAGCGACCGGATATGAGGGGACGGGCCAGGCCGAGCACCGGCATACGTGCCGGGGAGAACGACGCCGTGAACCGGTCCCCCTCCCAGTGCAGCTTGACCGCGTGCTCCTCGCATGACCGTCGCCGCCTGAGCATCACCGCATCGGGCCGTCCGGCCGTTTCTGTGCACGTCCCCGCCAGGTGGAGGGCGCCGTCGGGCGTCCAGGACACCTCGTCCACGGCCAGCCCCCGGCCGCGGACGACGAGACGGAGCGTGCTGCGCCGCGTCCTGGCGAGTTCCACCTCCCCACCCGGAATGGGGAACGCGGTGCCCGCCGGGTCCTCGTCCAGGTACGGCTTGACCTCGCCCGGCAGGGTGACGTCCCAGTCGCCGGGGCGCCGGGCCAGCCCGCCGACCGGCAGCCTGGCCCGGAACGCGCCGTTCCCGGCCGGTTCGATCCGCCCGGCGACCGTGCCGCGCCCCGTCCGCGGCACGGCGGCGACGCTCGGCTCGTCGCCGAGCGGGGTGCGGCTCCAGCCGTCCAGGCACAGCTCGCCGCGCTCCAGATGGCCGCCGACGACGGCCGCGGGCGTCCGCCGCACCTGCACCACGAACCGGTGCCTGGCCGCCACGCCCTGGACGAGCACGCCGGGCGCGCACTCCCGGTCGTCCGGCCACTGGCGGCCGGTCAGCCGCGGGTTCCCGAACGTGGACCGGCGCCGCAGCCCCCGGTTGACGATCTCGACGCACGGCACCCAGTCGATGTCCCGCCAGCGCCCGAGCACCTTCAGCGACGCCGGGTCGATCTCCGCGACGAACCCGGACCAGTCGTAGGAGACCGCCGACTGCCGCGACCGCGCGGTCACGTCCGGCCTGCGGACCCGCGTCACCGGCAGCCGCAGGAGCCCGCACCGGTTCGCCGCCACCAGCCACACCCGGATGCGCGAACAGTCCTCGGTCGAGGAGTCCAGGTGCTGGATGTAGGCGTGCCCCTCAAGGCGGAGCCGCCCGTCCACCCAGGAGGCCCGGTCGATCGCGGCCACCGGCGTCAGCTCGTCGGTCACGTCGTACACGTGCAGCGGGACGGCCCGCTCCTCGTCCTCGAAGAACGGGAACTCCGCGTACCAGCGGGGCCGCATGCCCCGCCGCACCCTCGGCGCGTCCACCGGTTTCCGGAGGTGGGCGTAGCGCATCACCTCCAGCAGTTCGGGCAGCATGCGGCGGCAAAGGAGGTGCACCTGGAGGCGCGTCATGGCGGGAAGCCGCTTCAGCACCCGCTGGCTGATGTGCCGCGCCAGGTCCGCGCCCATCGTGACGAGTTCCTCGCGATGCGCCTCCTGCGTCCTCGGCAGTGCCTCGAACAGGGTGTGGAGCTCGATCTCCACCAGGGCGTGCTCGTCGTAGGCGTGCAGGAGGTTGGGCGCGTAGTCGGCCAGGGCGTCACGCAGTACACGCGCGGACGCCAGACGCTGGGTGATGTTGTCCCAGTCGTAGCGGTCCTGGGTGATGGAGCCCGGCCGCTTGCGCCAGTAGTAGACCGTGTCCTTCAGGACGTCCACGGAGCGGGCCAGCGCATGTGCGCGCACGGTGACGGGTGGGTCCTCGTAGAAGCCCGTGGGGAACTCCAGGCCCGCCCGCTCCCAGAAGTCACGCCGGTACACCTTGTTCCACGGCGTCCTGTCGCGCATGAGCACCGGCTTGGACGACACATGCGTCTTGGCACTGGACTCGGTGAACACACCGTCGTGCAGAGGCGACTGCCATTTGCGGTCGTCGTCCATCCGCATGACGTTCCCGGCCGCGATGTCGGACCCAGTCCGCTCCAGGGAGCCGACCAGCCGCGCGTAGGCTTCGCGGTCGACCACGTCGTCGGCGTCGGCGAACGTCAGGTACTCCCCCCGCGCCTGCAGCACCCCCGCGTTGCGCGCCGAGCCGGGGCCCTCGTTGTCCCGCGTCACCAGCCGGAACCGCGGGTCCCGGGCGCACATCTCCTTGGCGATCACGGCGCCGTTGTCGGTGGACCCGTCGTCCACCATGACCACCTCAAGGTCGCGCAGCGTCTGACCGGCCAGCGACTCCAGGCACTCCCGCAAGAACTCCTCGGTGTTGCAGAACGGCACGACGACGCTGAGTTTCGGGGACATGGGGCCTCCTCCTCGCCCCACCGAGCATGATGACGTAGCGCCACCGCAAGAACACGCATCGCGATTGCAAGGCCGTCCGCTGACCCAGACTTGACCTCGCGTGGGTACGCGTTTACGGTCCGCTGACCGTCCGTCCGGGCGGCCCTAGGCGGGACGCACGCCCGGCACGACCCCCGACTCGGCGACCGCCTCACGGACGCTCGCGGCCAGCACCTCGAACTCGTGCGCGCGCGGTGACGTCGACCGGAACCCGAGCCCGATCCTGCGGAACGGCGCGGGGGCCGCGAACCGGTGCACGCGCAGGTCCGGCGCCCGGCGCGTCTCCACCTCCAGCGCTGTCTCCGGCACGAGCGTCACCCCCAGGCCGCCCGACACGAGCTGGACGAGCGTCGCGAGGCTCGTCGCATAGGTGGCGGCGGCGCGCGCCCCCACGTCACGGCAGACGTCCAGCGCCTGATCCCGCAGGCAGTGCCCCTCGTTCAGCAGGATCACGTCCAGGTCGCGCAACGCCTCCCGCGAGACCTGGCCTTCGACCTGGAACCCCGCGGGCGCGACGAGCGCGAAGTCCTCGTCGTACAGGACGAGCTCTGTCACGCCGGCCGTGGCCACGGGCAGCGCCAGCAGCACCACGTCCAGCCGCCCGGCCAGCAGCTCCGCGACGATGTGCCCGGTCTTCTCCTCGCGCACCGAAAGCTCCAGGGCCGGGAACTCCTTGGCGAGCCTTGGCAGCACGACAGGCAGCAGATAGGGCGCGACGGTGGGGATCACCCCCACCCGGAGCGGCCCCACGAGCGGCCCCTGGACGGCCCTGACGTCCTCCACGAGCCGGTCGAGCTCCGCCAGGATGACCTCCGCCCGCCGCGCGACGCGCTCCCCCGCGGGCGTCAGCAGCACCCTCCGCGTCGTCCGCTCGACCAGCCGCGTTCCCAGGCCGTCCTCCAGCGCGGCCACCGCCCCGGAGAGCGCGGGCTGGCTCATCCGCAGCGCGGCGGCCGCATCCCGGAAATGCAGATGCTCCGCAAGCGCCGAGAACGCCCGCAACTGCGCCACCGTCGGTCTACTGATCGCCATCCCGGCCGGAATATTACCGACCGGCAATCACACACAGTGACAAAACGCAGGTCATGGCGGGGTGGGATTCCCCACAACCCCGCGCGCGCCGGACAGGAGGGGGAGCGTGGCCTACATTTGCCCAATACGGAGGGTGATGCCTGATTTGGGCGAGTCGATGTGATTTACATCTATCGGACGGCGGGTCGCGAACATCGAGATTCCCCATCGTCGCTGGTCAGCGAGGTTTCCGGCAGGTCGATAAGAGTTGCCTATCAATCGATTGCGATATATCGATTTCTCTTCTCAACGCCGCTGCGGCACGCTGAGTGACATCGGCCGCCGGGGCGGAAGACGCCCGCGGCCCTCCCATGCCTCCCGTCCCGGAGGCGACATTCTCGTGACGAAGGAGCATGCGTGCTTACTGTCGGTGACCGGTTCCCCGAGTACGAGCTCACCGCCTGCGTCTCGCTGGACCCGGACAACGCGTTCGAGACGATCGACCACAAGTCCTATGAGGGCAAGTGGCGCGTGGTGTTCTTCTGGCCCAAGGACTTCACTTTCGTCTGTCCCACCGAGATCGCCGAGTTCGGCCGCCTCAACGAGGACTTCGCCGACCGCGACGCCCAGGTGCTGGGCGCGTCCGTCGACAACGAGTTCGTCCACTTCGCCTGGCGCAAGGACCACCCGGACCTTCGCGAGATCCCGTTCCCGATGATGGCGGACCTCAACCGCGAGCTGTCGTCCGCGCTCGGCATCCTCACCCAGGACGGCGTGGCGCAGCGTGCGACGTTCATCGTCGACCCCAACAACGAGATCCAGTTCGCCATGGTGACCGCCGGTTCCGTCGGCCGGAACGTCAAGGAGGTCCTGCGGGTCCTGGACGCCCTCCAGAGCGACGAGCTGTGCCCCTGCAACTGGAACAAGGGCGAGGAGACCCTCGACGCCACCAAGCTGCTGGCCGGGGTGTGACCCATGAGCGTTGACGCCCTGAAGAGCGCGCTTCCGCCCTACGCCAAGGACACCAAGCTCAACCTGGGCTCGCTGACGTCCACCTCGCAGCTCACCGACCAGCAGCTCTGGGGGGCGGTGCTGGCCTGCGCCTTCACCACGCGCAGCGCCACCGTCATCCGCGAGCTGGCCGAGGAGGCCGCCGACCACCTGTCCGCCGAGGCGTTCGAGGCGGCCAAGGGCGCCGCGTCGATCATGGCGATGAACAACGTGTACTACCGCGCCACCCACCTGATCGGGGACGACACGTACGCCACGCTGCCCGCCAAGCTCCGGATGTCCATCATCGGGAAGCCCGGCGTGGACAAGGTCGACTTCGAGCTGTGGTGCCTCGCCGTGTCGGCGATCAACGGCTGCGGGCGGTGCCTGGAGTCCCACGAGAAGGTCGTCCGGGAGGCCGGCCTGTCCCGCGAGCCGGTGCAGGAGGCCCTGCGGATCGCGGCGGTCGTCAACGCGACGGCCGCGACGCTGGAGGCCGAGGCCGCCCTGGCCCCCGCCACCGTCTGACGGCTCCGCGGCACACGTGAGGCCCGGGTGCGGTGCGCACCCGGGCCTCACGTTGTCACAGGCGGGGTCGTGACCGGGCCGGGGTCACTCCCATTCGATGGTGCCGGGGGGCTTGGACGTGATGTCCACGGTGACCCGGTTGATCTCGCGGACCTCGTTCGTGATGCGCGTGGAGATCCGCTGCAGCACCTCGTAGGGAAGCCGTGCCCAGTCGGCGGTCATGGCGTCCTCGCTGGTGACGGGACGGAGCACGATGGGGTGGCCGTAGGTGCGTCCGTCACCCTGGACGCCCACGGACCGGACGTCTGCCAACAGGACCACGGGGAACTGCCAGATGTCGCGGTCGAGCCCGGCGTTCGTCAGCTCTTCGCGGGCGATGGCGTCGGCGTCGCGGAGGATGTCCAAGCGGTCGCGGGTGACGGCGCCGATGATGCGGATGCCGAGGCCGGGGCCGGGGAACGGCTGGCGCCAGACGATCTCGGACGGCAGGCCGAGCTGTTCGCCAAGGGCGCGGACCTCGTCCTTGAACAGGCTCCGCAGCGGCTCGATCAGCTTGAACTGGAGGTCGTCGGGGAGGCCGCCGACGTTGTGGTGTGACTTGATGTTGGCCGCGCCCGTGCCGCCGCCCGACTCGACGACGTCCGGGTAGAGGGTGCCCTGGACGAGGAACTCGACGGGTTCGTCCGCCTCCGGCGAGCCCTCCTGGGGGGCCGCCCCGGAGGTGCCCGCGACGATCTCGCGGGCCGCCTCCTCGAACACCCGGATGAACTCCCGTCCGATGATCTTGCGCTTCTCCTCGGGGTCGGTGACGCCGTCGAGGGCGGCGAGGAAACGGTCCTGGGCCTCCACGACGTGCAGGTTCACGCCGGTGACGGCGACGAAGTCCTTCTCGACCTGCTCCGGCTCGCCCTTGCGCAGCAGACCGTGGTCGACGAACACGCAGGTCAGCTGGTCGCCGATGGCGCGCTGGACCAGGGCGGCGGCGACGGCCGAGTCCACGCCGCCGGACAGCGCGCAGATCGCCCGCCTGTGCCCCACCTGCTCCCGGACGGCCGCGATCGACTCGTCCGCGATGTTCACCATCGTCCAGTTCGGACGGCAACCGGCGCCCTCGTACAGGAAGCGCCGCAGAAGCTCCATCCCCTGCTCGGTGTGCATGACCTCCGGGTGGAACTGGACGCCGAAGAAGGCGCGCTCAAGGTCCTCCATGCCCGCGACCGGGGTCACGTCCGTGGAGGCCGTGACGGTGAAGCCCGACGGGGCGCGGCTGACGTAGTCGCGGTGCGACATCCACACCGCCTGCTCATGCGGCAGGCCCGCGAACAGCATGCCGGGCGAGGAGACAGTCACGGTGGTGCCGCCGTACTCGGCGACATCGGAGTTCTCGACCGTCCCGCCCAGGGCCTGGGCCATCACCTGGTGGCCGTAGCAGATGCCGAGCGTGGGCACCCCCAGGTCGAACAGCCCTTCCGGTGCTATCGGTGCACCCTCCGCGTACACCGACGCAGGGCCGCCCGACAGGATGATCGCTTTCGGTCGCCTGGCGAGCATCTCCCTGGCCGGCATGGTGGACGGCACGATCTCGCTGTACACATGGCACTCGCGGACACGCCTCGCTATGAGCTGCGCGTACTGCGCGCCGAAGTCGACGACGAGAACGGTGTCAAAGGACTGGTCTGCGGCCACCAACAAAGCCTTTCGCACGGCCGGAAGGGTCTCTCCAGTCTACGGGGAGCCGTGACCTGCACCGCTGCGCACCCCCACCCCCTGTCACGTTGAGCAATTGACCGATAACGGTCAGCATCCATTTACCCGGACCACACCCCGCCACGACGTCACTCTGATACCCCTTGATGACGCCTTGTGTTCACTCGGCTCCCGTCCGCAAGCGTCCTCCCTAGGAGTGCCGTGAAGTTGCTCGCAGCCACTGCCCTGATCGCCGCGTTCGTCCCGGCCCTCGCCGCACCGCCGTCGCCCGTGCCGGCGTCCGGCGCGTCCCCGGAGACCGTACGCCTGGACGACTGCGCCCACGCGCACGAGCACGCCGACGCGCGGCTGCGGCGACCGGGAGGGCACGGAGGGGACCGCAACGAGCTGACGCCCGCGGAGGCCGCCACCGTCGAGCAGCGCCTCAACCGGATACTGCGCTCGCTGGGCTTGGGCCCGGCCGATGTGCCGGAGGGCCGGTCGCCCGGCGCGAACCTCCGTGCCGCGCAGCAGATCAGCATTCCGGTCCACTTCCATGTGCTGCACGACGGCGCCAAGGGCAACGTGTCCGACGCGATGGTCGAGCGCCAGATCAAGACGTTGAACGACTCCTACGGCGGGCAGAACGGCGGCGCGAACACGCGGGTCTCCTTCAGCCTCAGCGACGTGACCCGCACGGACAACGCCGCCTGGTTCAACGAACCCGAACGCTACGAGGCGACGTACAAGCCGAAGCTGCGCAAGGGCGATAAGGCCACGCTTAACCTCTACAGCGGCAACATCGGCGGGGACCTGCTCGGCTGGTCGACGTTCCCCTGGAAGTACAAGGCCGAGCCCACGATGGACGGTGTCACGATCCACTACGGCAGCATGCCGGGCGGCCACATCGACAACTACAACAAGGGATTCAGCGCCACGCACGAGGTCGGCCACTGGCTCGGGCTCTACCACACGTTCCAGGACGGCTGCCTCGGCGAAGGCGACCGGGTCGCCGACACCCCGGCCGAGCGTGACCCCACGAACGGCTGCCCGGCCGGCAAGGACACCTGCCCCTCCCCAGGCGCCGACCCGGTGCACAACTACATGGACTACAGCTACGACACGTGCATGACGTCCTTCACCGCCGGCCAGGGCGCCCGCATGCACAAGGTGTGGACGGCCTACCGCCGCTGAGCCGCAAGGAGCCGTCCGGCGTCCTCTTCCGGAAGGTGCCGGACGGCCTCCCGGATCGTCACACCCGAGATCGCACCGACGCGGGCTTCCACCCATCCCGTCACCCAGCCCGCGTCCTTCTTCGACAACTCCCGCAGCACCCACCCAAGGGCCTTGCGGATGAAGAACTCCCGTTCACCAAGCAACGCGTCCCCGAACCGGCCGATCCTCTCCAGGTCGGGTTCCCCGGCCCGCACTCCCGCAAGGAGGGCCAGCATCGCGGTGCGCCGTATCCACATGGAGGAGTCGCCGACCCACGCGTCCAGCACGGCCCCCAACTCCGGGTACCGGATGACCATCTTGCCGACGACCTTCTCCGCGAGGTTGTCCACATAGACCCAGCTGGCCGAGTCCCGGACGAACCGTTCGGCGACGGCCAGATCACCGGGCTCCAGCAACGCCACCCGCTTGACGAGCACTTCGATGGCCGCCACCCGAGCCTCGTGGACGGCACGTCCGCCCTCCGTGACGTTCCAGAGAACGTCGGCGAGGCAGAGCAGCTCATCCCGCGCGGGCTCGGTCTTCACCGCCGAAACGGCGATCTTCCGCAACGCCGGCACAGGCACCCCGATATGCGCGAAAGCGCTCTTCAGATAGCGCCGCTCATTCTCGGCCCGCACCGGATCGGCCAGCGCCCGCAGCTCCGCCAGAATCCGCGCGGCCTCGCCCTCCACATCCACCCGGAACACGCTACGCCGCCCCGCCCGAGCCGAATCCAACGCCCCTCGGCACGGGCCGGAGCATCACCGGCCTCCGGACGTCCTCATCGGTTGCCCGCTTGGAGCCGCGCGGCGGTTTCGCGCAGCAGGTCCGCCGCCGCCCGACGGTGAAAGCGCGAGGCCAAAGACCATACGATCTTGCCGAGCGTCCGGTCGTAGCGGCCGAGGGTGACGAGCGTGATCGTGCTTTCCTCGACCCGGACGACGAGATCGAAGGTCAGCATCCAGGACCGCGCTCGGAGCCGGATCCAGTGTTCGCCGCGCTCGGCCACGCGCCAGCCCGCCACCGTCTCCGTCCACGGGCGCGGCGCGAGGCGGAGGCCGAGGAGCCGGCGCCAGATCCGTTGCCCGCCGGCGCCTGCGACGCTTTCGAGCATCGTGCGCGCACAGTGCTCGGGCGTCGCCGTCACGTCGGTGGCGAGGGTGAAGATGTCGGCGTAGTCGGCGTCGAGCCGGCCCCTCATCGACTCCGGGATCCGGTGGAGGCCGACGGCGCTCGCCACCTGGCCGGCAGCCGGGCCACGGCCGCTGGTGGCCCGCTGCCACCAGCGCTCGTAGTCGCGCATCAACGCCGGATAGACGAACAGGTAGCGAAACGGCTTGATCGCGGCCATGTACAGCCGCCCGAACAGGCCGTTCGGCTTGACCAGCACCGCCATCTGGCCTCGATGGCCGCCGTTGCCGTCCTCGACCCAGCTCAGGTGCAGCACCGCGTGGACGGTGGCGTTGGCCAGCTCCGCCGCGAGTTCGTCGTCGAGCTTGTACAGCGGCGAGAACGGTAGTCCGCCGAGCTCGGGGGAGGCCGCCTCGCGCAGGTCGTCGGGCAGGCGATCGCGCAAGGTCGGCACGCGCGCCCGCAGCCCGGCGTCCTCCCGGTCCCAGCCGAGGATCTCACCGAGCTTCCATCTGACCGCCCAGAGCAGCCGGGGTATCCCCGTGGCGTCCTCGCCGGGACGGCCAGACGTGGCGAGCTCCGAGGCCAGCAGCTCGAAATCGCCGGGGCCGCCGGGTGTCGGCAGCGCCCACACGTCTTCGAGCTCGAAGTCGTACGCGATCTCGTGGATGCGCCAGGGCCGTGCGGTGTGCTCGGTGAGGGCGACTTTCATAGCGGTCTCCAAGGTGGGGCGCCGATCCCGGCCACGTTATATACGGCAGCGTATATTACGCGCCGTGTAGGGTCTACTCCGCCCTGATCGAGGAGATGCAGCATGCCCCCGCCCACCCGCACACCGCGCGAGCGCTGGGTCGCCGCGGGCCTGGAAGCGCTCGCGGAAGGCGGGCCCGAAAGCGTGCGCGTAGAGGCGCTGGCGGCCAGGCTCGGTGTCACCAAGGGCGGGTTCTACGGCCACTTCCCCAATCGCGCCGCCCTCCTCACCGAGATGCTCGACCAGTGGGAACGCCGCACCACCGCGGACGTGATCGCCCAGGTCGAGGCGGAAGGCGGGGATGCGACGGCCAAGATGCAACGGGCCGGCCTGCGCACGTTCTCCAGCGAGCTGCTCCCGATCGACCTCGCGATCCGCTCGTGGGCGCGCCACGACCCGGACGTCGCGGCCCGGCTGAAGCGCGTCGACAACGCCCGGATGGGCTACCTCCGGGACCTGTTCGCGACCTATGTCGACGACCCCGACGAGATCGACGCGCGCAGCACCCTTGCCTTCACCCTCGCCATCGGCCGTCACTTCATGGCCGCCGACCATGGGGGACGGACCGAGCACGAGGCCGTGAGCCTCGCCAGCGAGTACATCCTCCGGCCACCGCGCCCCTAGGCCACGGCGAAGGGCACGACCGGCGGTTCTCGGCCACCGGGTCCGGCGGTTCGCGCCGGCCCAGGTGCTCCGATCAGGTGATGTCGACGATGGGGAGCCGGAGTGCGGCGGGGGCGTCGTCGGGGACGGCCGGCTTCCGCGGCGGTACAGGCGCCACGCGGCGGTACCGGTCGCCCAGGGCGGGGCGCGGGTCGTCCTCGGAGCGGTTCGGCCAGAACGACATCGCCCGCTCGGCCTGGGCGGTGATGGTCAGGGACGGGTTGACGCCCAGGTTGGCGGACACCGCGGAGCCGTCCACGACGTGCAGCCCAGGGTGCCCGTAGACGCGGTGGTAGGCGTCGATGACGCCGGTCTCGGGCGAGTCGCCGATGGCGCAGCCACCGAGGAAGTGCGCGGTCAGCGGGATGTCGAACAGGTCGCCCCAGGCGCCGCCGGGCATCCCGCCGATCTCCTCGGCGATCAGCCGCGTCGCCTCGTGGCCCTCGGGGATCCACGTCGGGTTGGGCTCGCCGTGCCCGGCCGCCGCGCGGACGTCCCAGCCGAACGGGCCCTTCTTCGGGCGCAGCGTGATCGAGTTGTCGCGGGTCTGCATGACCAGCGCGATCACCGTCCGCTCGGACCAGTGCCGCAGGTCGAACAGCTGCACCAGGTCACGGGGGCGGCGGACGACCTCACGCGCGAACTTCAGGATGCGCGGCGTGTGCTTGTCCCCCGGGCGGTCGCCGTCCACCAGGAGGGTCTGCAGCAGGGCGAGGAGGTTGGAGCCGCGGCCGTAGCGGACGGGTTCGATGTGCGTGTCCGGAGCCGGATGGAACGAGGACGTGATCGCGACGCCCTGGGAGAAGTCGGGGCCGGGCCGCCCGTTGCGGCGGCCGCCGCCGAGGATCGCCTCGGAGTTGGTGCGGGTCAGCGCCCCGAGCCGGTCGGACAGGCGCGGAAGCACGCCGGTCGACTTCAGCTTGTGCAGCAGCTTCTGCGTGCCGTACGTGCCCGCGGCGAAGACGACCTGCCCGGTGGTGAACGTCTTGCGGTTGCGGCCGAACGAACCGGTCCGGACGATCTCGACCTCGTATCCCCCGCCAGCCAGGGGCCTGACCGCGGTGACGCGGCTGAGCGGCATCACCCGGGCGCCCGCCTTCTCGGCCAGGTAGAGGTAGTTCTCCGTGAGCATGTTCTTCGCGCCGTGGCGGCAGCCCACCATGCACTCGCCGCACTCCATGCAGCCGCGGCGGCGCGGTCCCGTCCCGCCGAAGTACGGGTCGGCGCTCTCGATCCCGGCCCCGCGGCCGAAGTAGACGCCCACGGGGGTCTTGACGAAGGTGTCGCCGGCGCCCATCCGGTCGGCGACCTTCCTCATGACCGCGTCGGCGGGGGTCGTCGTGGTGTTCTGGACGACGCCCAGCATGCGTTTGGCCTGCTCGTAGTACGGCGCGAGCTCGTCCTGCCAGTCGGTGATGTGCGCCCACTGCCGGTCCTTGAAGAACGGCTCCGGCGGGACGTAGAGGGTGTTGGCGTAGTTCAGCGAACCGCCGCCGACGCCCGCGCCCGCCAGCACCATCACCCGGCTGGCCTTGGCGCCCCGGATGAGGTGCATCCGCTGGATGCCGGTGAGGCCGAGCGCCGGCGCCCACAGGTACCGCGCGATGCGCCAGTTCGTCTTGGGCAGTTCCGGATACCTGGACCCGGGCGCACCGGACGGGTTCGTGTCGAAACGGCGTCCCGCCTCGATCACCCCGACCCGGTAGCCCTTCTCGGTCAGCCGCAGCGCCGACACGCTGCCGCCGAACCCGGACCCGACGACGAGCACGTCGAAGTCATGCTTCACGGGCGTTCCCTACTTGATCCGGAGCTTCTTCATCACCTTGATGCCGTTCACCATGAACGCGGCGAACCGGTCGTAGCCGAGGGAGCCCGGAGGTTCGAGGTCCATGAAGTGCTGGCTCGCGACGGTCTGCACCTCGGTGAACTTCAGCAGGCCCTCGGCGCCGTGGCGGCGCCCCACCCCGGACTGCTTCATCCCGCCCATCGGGGAGTCGTACGACGCGTACGCCGCGCCGTAGCCGTCGTTGATGTTCACGGTCCCCGCCTGGATGCGGGCGGCGAGACGGCGGCCCTTCGCCGGGCTCTTCGTCCACACCGACGCGTTCAGGCCGTACTGGGTGTCGTTGGCGCGGGCGACGACCTCGTCCTCGTCCCGGTACCGGTAGATCGCCACGACCGGGCCGAACGTCTCGCTGGCGCACAGGTCCATGTCGCCGCTGACGTCCGCGAGGATCGTCGGCTCGTAGAACAGCGGGCCGACATCCGGCCGGGCCTTGCCGCCGGCGAGGACGGTCGCGCCCTCCTTGACGGCCTGCTCGACGTGCCGGGTCACCGCCTCCAGCTGCCGCGGGTACGTCAGCGACCCCATCTCGGCCTCGAAGTCGAGCCCGGTGCCGAGCTTCATGTCCTTGGCGGCCTCGACGAACCGGGGGACGAACCGGTCGTAGACGTCCTCGTGCACGTACATCCGCTCGATCGAGATGCACAGCTGCCCGGCGTTGGTGAAGCACGCGCGGAGGGCGCCCCGGACGGTGCGCTCGACGTCCGCGTCCGGCATGACGATCATCGGGTTCTTGCCGCCGAGCTCCAGCGAGTACGCCACCAGCCGCGGCGCGACCCGCTCCGCGATGGCCTTGCCGCCGCGCGTCGACCCGGTGAAGGAGACGTAGTCGGCCTCGTCCAGCAGCGGGTCACCGATCTCGGCCGGATCACCCACCACGATCTGCCACACGTCCCGCGGCAGGCCGAGTTCGACCAGCAGGTCCAGCACCCACAGGCTCGACAGGCACGTCTGGGTGTCCGGCTTGTGGATCACCGCGTTGCCCGCCATCAGCGCGGGCGCGATGTCGCTGGCGCCGAGCGCGAACGGGTAGTTCCACGGCGCGATCAGCGCGACGACGCCCTTCGGGTGCCGCAGCTCCTGGACGCGGGTGACCCCCGGCATCATGCCCTGCCTGCGCCGCGGCTTCAGCAGCCCCGGGGCCCGCCGGGCGTAGTACAGCGAGCACAGCGCCACGTCGAGGAACTCCTCCAGCGCGTGGCGGCGGGCCTTGCCGGTCTCCAGCTGGATGACGTCGAGGATCTCGTCGCGCCGGTCGACCAGGGCGTCCGCGAGCCGCAGGAACGGCTTGACCCGCTCCCGCACGGGCAGCCGCGCCCAGGCCCGCTGCGCCTCCCGCGCCCGCCGGTGCGCCTCGCGGACGTCGCCGGCACCGGAGATCGGGACGGTCGCGAGGGGCTCACCGGTGAACGGGCCGGGGATCGTGGCGGTATCGGCGCCGCCCGAGACGACGTGCGAAACCAGCCGGTCGATCAGTGTCTGGGGGAGCTCGTGCTTTGCCGCGCCCTTGGCAGGGACCGTCGGGGATGCCATGCCCGCAGGGTATGACCCCCCGGCCACTTTTGGCTACCCACAGGTAACGAACGGCTCCGGGCGGTTTGTGACACTCGTCCCACCTTCTCGTCCACCACCGCCCAACGGACCGTTCCAACCAGCACGGACTTGCGCAACTCGATGAATGACCATGTCCGGCCGGTGTATCTCGGAGAGAAGGGGAGAATCTCGGCGCGCGACCCCGCCGCCCGGGCGTCGGCTGCCGCGCGCCCGGCCACGGGAAGCCGTCCGGCACACGGGAGGGAACACCATATGACGGACACCTGCGGCGAGCGCACACGCCGACCGTCCGGCGGCGGCACCCGGGCACGCCCGGGCCGCCGCGAGCAGACCCGCTCCGCGCTGCTCACCGCCGCCGAGCGGCTCTGGGCCGAACGCGGCATCCACGGCGCCTCACTGGACGACATCGCGGCGGCCGCGGGCCTCACCAAGGGCGCCGTCTACTCCAACTTCGCGGGCAAGACCGACCTGTTACTGGCCCTGATGGAGCGCTTCACCGCCGACCGCAACACCGACGTCTGCGAGGAGCTCCGCGCCGCCGAGGAGGACACCGACCACACCGGCCGCTCCTCCCCCCGCCACGACACCGACGACCGCCCCCGCCGCCTGGCCCTGCTCCTGGTCGAGTTCTGGCTCTACGGCATGCGCGACTACGCCGCCGGCTGGCGCATAGCCGACTGGTACGCCGAACGCCGCGCCGACATGGCAAGCGCCCTGGAGCCCACCGAGGACCTGACCGCCGACGACCGAGCCACCCTGGCCCTCGCCTTGGACGTCGGCCTGGCCCTGCAACACCTCCTGGACCCGGCCCGAGTCCCAGCCGACCTCTACAAGACCGGCAAGACCCTGATCCTCCACAACTTCCCCTAACACGGGTTAGGCGCCGCACAGGGCTGTGGGAAGGGCTTCCGCCATGGCGTCGTCCAGGGCCGGTCCGCCGCCCGGGTTGAGGTTGACCATGACGGTGGCCTGCCTGCCGTCCATGGTGGCACCCGTGCGGACGCTGAAGCCGAGCATGTCACCGTCGTGCCCCCAGAACCCGTCACCGCAGTTGGGGGAATCCTTGGCGGGAAGCCACTCCAGCCCCAGGCCGTACCTGGACCCTGATGCCCTTCCCGTGAGGCGGCCGTCCAGCATCTCCCGCACTTGAGCCGGCTTCAGCAGGCGTCCGCGCAGCAGCGCCGCCAGGAAGCGGTTGAGGTCGGAGGCGCTGGAGATCATGCCGCCCGCGGCTCCGCCGACGGTCGGGTTGAGGCGCGTGATGTCCACCAGCTCGGACCCGGGCCGGACGTATCCCCGGGGATGCGGTCCGGGGATGCCGGGTGCGTCGCCCGGCACGAAGGTGTCGTGCAGCCCGAGCGGGACGATCACGCGCCGATGGATCTCCCCGCGGTAGGAGCGTCCGGTCACGCTCTCGATGATCATTCCGGCGAGCAGGTAGTTGGTGTTGGAGTAGCCCCATCCCGCGCCCGGGTCGAACTCCCGGGGGTGCGGCAGGGCGATGTCCACCAGTTCCCGCGCCTCCCAATGCCGGAGCGGATCGTTCAGGACCTCCAACGGGGACAGGTGGTCCAGGACGTCCGGCAGCCCGCTGGTGTGCTGGAGCAGCTGGCGGACGGTGATCTCCCGCCCGTCGTTGTCGGCGCCGCGCACCACCCCGGGCAGGTACCGCTCCACCGGAGCGTCCAGCTCGATCCGCCCTTCACCGACGAGCTGGAGCACCACCGTGGCGGTGAACGGCTTGGTCACGCTGCCGATCCGGAAGCGGCTGCGGGGATGCACCGGTGCGCCCGTCCGGATGTCGGCGACGCCACCGGTGGCCACGAGACGGCCGTCCCGGTCGTTGACCTCCGCGAGCGCCCCGGGAGCCCCGTCCGGCCCGGCGAGCCGCTCCACCACCGGCCGCAGCCGGTCGTGGCCGGCCGCCTCCGCCGGGGTGGCCGCAGCCGCCACCGTCAAGGCCAGACCCACCATCGCCGCACGCCGGAACATCGTGTTTCTTGTGATCATGAACGGCCACGATAGGTTTCGGCGGACCGACCGCACATCCATCCCGTGAGCCATCCAAGCCATCACTCCCAGAGGGGAAGCGAAGCGTGAAGCGAAGGCTCTCGAGACGCCAAGGGAACTGCTATGCAGTCGGCACGATGTCGGGGGCGCCTCGGCGGTGGGCGTCGGCTTCCTGGTCGCCGTCCTGGGATTGGGAGGCGCGTTCGGCTTCTACGCGCTTGCGGTAGTACTCGATCTCGCGGTCGCGTTGCTTCTTGGACCAGCCGAGGACGGGGGCGAGGAGGTCGGCGGCCTCCTGCGCGGCGCCGACGCCGCGGTCCCAGGTCTCGATGGAGACGCGGGTGCGGCGGGCGAGGACGTCGTTGAGGTGGCGGGCGCCCTCGTGGGTGGCGGCGTAGACGATCTCGGCGCGGAGGTAGTCGTCGGCGCCGGTGAGGGGCTTGGCCAGGTCGGGCTTGTCGGAGATCAGTTCGAGGAGGTCGTCCACGAGGGTGCCGTAGCGGCGCAGGAGGTGCTCGATGCGGGCCACGTGGAGGCCGGAGCGGGAGGCGAGCCGGTGGCGGGCGTTCCACATGGCCTGGAAGCCGTCGCCGCCGACGAGGGGGATGCGGTCGGTGCACGATTCGGGGATCTTGCCGTCGAGGCCGTGGGCGACGGCGTCGATGGCGTCCTTGGCCATGACGCGGTAGGTGGTGTACTTCCCGCCCGCGACGAGGACGAGCCCGGGGACGGGGTGGGCGACGACGTGCTCGCGGGACAGCTTCGAGGTCTCTTCGGTCTCGCCCGTGAGGAGGGGGCGCAGGCCCGCGTAGACGCCCTCCACGTCGTCGTGGGTGAGGGGGGTGGTGAGGACTCTGTTGACCTGGTCCAGGACGTACTCGATGTCGGCCTGGGATGCGGCGGGGTGGGCCTTGTCCAGGTCCCAGGCGGTGTCGGTGGTGCCGATGATCCAGTGCCGGCCCCACGGGATGACGAAGAGGACGGACTTCTCGGTGCGCAGGAGGATGCCCGTCGCGGAGTGGATGCGGTCCTTGGGGACGACGAGGTGGATGCCCTTGGAGGACTTCACATGGATCTGCCCGCGGCCGCCGACGAGTTCCTGGATGTCGTCCGTCCAGACTCCGGTGGCGTTGACGACCTGCTTGGCGCGGACCTCGCTGGCCGTGTTGCCCTCCAGGTCGCGGATGCGCAGGCCGGTGACGCGCTCGCCTTCGCGCAGGAAGCCGATGCACTGGGTGCGGGACGCGATCTGCGCGCCGTACTCGGCGGCGGTCCGCAACGCCGTCATCACGAAGCGGGCGTCGTCGACCTGCGCGTCCCACAGCTGGATGGCTCCGGTGAAGGAGTCCTTGCGCAGGGACGGGGCGAGCCGCAGCGCGCCGCGCCGGGTGAGGTGCCGGTGGTGCGGGACGCCGCGGGTGCTGCCCATCTGGAACGCGAGCGCGTCGTAGAGCGCAACGCCGGCGCCGATGTACGCGCGTTCCCACACGCGGTGGGTGGTCGGCAGCAGGAAGGGGACGGGCCGCACGAGATGCGGGGCGATCTGCTGCAGCAGGAGCCCGCGCTCGGTCAGCGCCTCCCGGACGAGGTCGAAGTTGTACTGCTCCAGGTAGCGCAGCCCGCCGTGGATCAGCTTGGACGAGCGCGACGACGTGCCGGACGCGAAGTCGCGCGCCTCCACCACCGCCACCGACAGGCCCCGGGTGGCCGCGTCGAGCGCGGCGCCCGCACCGACGATGCCGCCTCCGACGACGACGACGTCGAACTCCTCGCGGGCCATCCGGTCCAGCGCCGCGGCCCGTTCCGCCGGACCCAGCCGGGAGCTGCCCAGACCCGTCACAGGTGATCCCGTCATCGCGTTTCCCCCCACAGCGGTTGTATTGTCCGAGCTTTCCTACCCAAGAGTAGGGATGCGTCCACCCCGCGAACGACCGATTCCGCAAGGGTTAGCGCGCGGTGACGGATCTCATCCCGGGCTCGCGGAAGCCCCGCGGGGCACGGGACCACTCAGTCGGTGGAGTGGCGGGGAGCCACCACCACCTGTACCCGCTGGAATTCCTTCAACTCCGTGTAGCCGGACGTGGCCATCGCGCGGCGCAGGGCCCCGATCAGGTTCATCGACCCGTCCGCGACATGGGACGGGCCGTAAAGGATCTGCTCCATCGTCCCGATCGTCCCGAGCCCGATGCGAGTGCCGCGGGGGACGTCGCCGTGGTGGGCCTCGCTGCCCCAGTGGTAGCCGCGGCCCGGCGCCTCGGTGGAGCGCGCGAACGGCGAGCCGACCATGACGGCGTCGGAGCCGCACGCGAACGCCTTGGCGATGTCGCCGCTGTTGACCATGCCGCCGTCCGCGATCACGTGGACGTAGCGTCCGCCGGACTCGTCCAGGTAGTCGCGGCGGGCGGCGGCCACGTCCGCGACGGCGGTCGCCATCGGCACCGCGACGCCGAGGACGGTCCGCGTCGTGTGCCCGGAGCCGCCACCGAACCCGACCAGCACGCCCGCCGCGCCGGTCCGCATCAGGTGCAGCGCGGCGGTGTAGGTGGAGCAGCCGCCGACGATGACGGGGACGTCCAGGTCGTAGATGAACTGCTTGAGGTTCAGCGGCTCGGCGCGCCCCGAGACGTGCTCGGCGGACACGGTGGTGCCGCGGATGACGAACAGGTCGACGCCCGCGTCGATGACGGCCTTGTGGAACTGCGCGGTGCGCTGCGGCGACAGCCGCGCCGCCACGGTGACGCCCGCCTCGCGGACCTCCCGGATCCGGCGGCCGATCAGCTCCTCCTTGATCGGCGCGGTGTAGATCTCCTGGAGCCGCTGCGTGGCGCGCACCCCGTCCAGCGCGGCGATCTCAGCGAGCAGCGACTCGGGGTTCTCGTAGCGCGTCCACAGCCCTTCGAGGTCGAGGACGGCGAGGCCGCCGAGCCGGCCCACGGCGATCGCGGTCGCCGGGCTGACCACGCTGTCCATCGGCGCGACGAGCAGCGGCATCTCGAAGCGGTAGGCGTCGATCTGCCAGGCGACGCTGACCTCCTCGGGATCGCGCGTCCGGCGGGACGGCACGATGCCGATGTCGTCGAAGGCGTACGCCCGGCGGCCGCTCTTGCCACGGCCGATCTCCACCTCAGCAGCCACTGCGCCCTTCCTCTGCGTCGCCCGGCTCTCACCCGTCGGTGAGCCCGGGCCACCGTGCTCGAAGTCCCCGCCCACTGCGAGAACAAGCCCAGAAGAGCTTACGTCAGGCCCGTACGGCCCCGGCACGCGCCAAGCCGCGCCAGCGCGCCGGGGGGTGGGTCAGCGGCCCTGGTAGTTGGGGGCTTCCACGGTCATCTGGATGTCGTGGGGGTGGCTTTCGCGGAGGCCGGCGGGGCTGATGCGCATGAGGCGGCCGCGTTCCTGGAGTTCGGGGATCGTGCGCGTGCCCGCGTACCACATGGACTGGTGGAGGCCGCCGACGAGCTGGTGCGCGACGTTGGCGAGCGGGCCGCGGTAGGGGACCTGGCCCTCGACGCCTTCGGGGATCAGCTTCTCCTCGCTGTTGATCTCGGCCTGGGCGTAGCGGTCCTTGGAGTAGGAGACGCCGCGCTCGCGGTTGCGCATCGCGCCGAGCGACCCCATGCCGCGGTACGACTTGTACTGCTTGCCGTGGACGAAGATCAGCTCGCCGGGGGACTCCTCAACACCGGCGAGCAGGCTGCCCAGCATGACCGTGTCGGCGCCCGCGACCAGGGCCTTGGCGATGTCGCCCGAGTACTGGACGCCGCCGTCACCGATGACCGGGACGCCGGCCTCCTTCGCGGCGCGGGCCGCCTCGGAGATCGCGGTGATCTGCGGGACGCCGACCCCGGCGACGACGCGGGTGGTGCAGATCGAGCCGGGCCCGACGCCGACCTTGACCGCGTCGGCGCCCGCCTCCGCCAGGAGTTTCGCGCCCGCGTGGGTGGCGACGTTGCCGCCGACGACCTCGACCGGGGCGTTGTTCTTGATCACGGCGATCGTGTCGGCGACGCCCTTGGAATGGCCGTGCGCGGTGTCCACGATGATCACGTCGGTGCCGGCCTCGATGAGGGCCCTGGCGCGGCGGATCGCGTCCTCGCCGACGCCGACGGCCGCGGCGACGAGCAGCCGCCCGTCGGCGTCCTTGGTGGAGTGGGGGTACTGCTCGCTCTTCGTGAAGTCCTTGGTGGTGATCAGGCCCTTGAGGCGGCCGTCGGCGTCCACGAGCGGGAGCTTCTCGACCTTGTTGCCCGCCAGCAGCCGGAACGCCTCGTCGCGGGTCACGTCCACCGGGGCCGTGATCAGCGGCATCGGCGTCATGACCTCGCGGACCGGACGGGACAGGTCGGTCTCGAAGCGCATGTCCCGGTTCGTCACGATGCCGACCAGCACGCCCCGCACGTCGGTGACCGGCACGCCGGAGATCCGGTAGTGCGAGCACAGGTCCTCGACGTCGGCGAGCGTCGCGTCCGGGAGGCAGGTCACCGGGTTGGTGATCATCCCGGCCTCGGAGCGCTTGACCCGGTCGGCCTCCTCGGCCTGCTCCTCGATCGACATGTTGCGGTGCAGGACGCCGATGCCGCCCTGCCGCGCCATGGCGACCGCCGTGCGGGCCTCGGTCACCGTGTCCATCGCCGCCGAGACGAGGGGGATCCGCAGCGAGATGCGGCGGGTCAGCCGGGAGGTGGTGTCGGCCTCGCCGGGCTGCATGTCGGAGTAGCCCGGGAGCAGCAGCACGTCGTCGAAGGTCAGGCCCTGCGGAAGGATCTTGTCTGGCTCGGCGGCAGGGTTCATGACTACCTTTCCCGTAGTGATGGAGCATCGGGCCAGGTCACAGCGACCCTGTTTCCATGGTAGGGCGTGGGTCCGCGCCGGGACCGGATGTTGCGTACGCCGGTCACGTGGTCTTCGTGACATCCCCTAACAACCGGGACAGGCCGCACATTCCAACTTTGCGTGTTCGTTCGCGCACGGAGGAAGACCGGGGGTGCACCTCCCCGGCCGTCACGCAGTAGCGTGGTAGCCGTGCACGACGACGCTCCGCTCGACCCGTTCGCCGGAGACCCGGAGGACCCGGCGGCGGCACTCGGCGACCCCGGAGACGAGACCGCTCCGCTCAGCGTGACGGAGCGCGAGGACGTGCTGGCCGACCTCGCCGACCTGGAGGTCTTCCGCGCCCTGCTGGAACCGCTCGGGGTGCGGGGGCTCACCGTCGACTGCGGCGACTGCGGCAAGCTCCACTACATCGACTGGGAGCTTCTGCACGGCAACCTGCGCCACCTCCTGGACGAGGGCCTCCCCCGCGTCCACGAGCCCGCCCTGGCGCCCGACCCCGTCGACTACGTGAGCTGGGAGTACGCCCGCGGCTACATCGACGGCGTCATCGACAGCGAAGAGGGTCACGACGAGAACTGACCCGCCGCTTCCCGGCTGACGAGAAGCCCGGCGCAGCCGGCCACCACCGCGGACGGAAAGTCAGTCGCGGGGGCGGTCGTGCGGGTCGTGGGTACCGGTTCGCTTCCTGGGGTGTCGGTGCTTGTGCAGGTCTCGGCGGTCCGGGGTGGGGGTTTCGGTTTCGGGGGC
>NZ_SMLC01000416.1 GCF_004349245.1 Actinomadura sp. 6K520
CCAACCGGCTCGTCGGCATCCTGCACGGCTGCCTCAAAACCGGAACGCTCTACGACGAGACGACCGCCTGGTCGCATCACCCTCAAAGCGCCGCGGCTTGACATTCAAACCTCCTGGGATGTCTTTCACCCTCTTGCCCTTGACGGACGTCACGGCGAACTCAAGGGGCTCTGCGAACGGGCCAGGACTTTCGGTGGCGGCTGCCGAGGCGCTCGTCTCATCGCCCGATGATTCGTCGTCTCCGCCGACCGCGCAACCAACGAACGCAGTGAGGAGAACAGCGAGAAGGGCACCGACTATCAAGTACCGGTCTTTCTTAGAACTCACGCCGGGAGCGTAGCGGTCAGCGGCAAGCCGGGGACACCGGGATTACCCGGTGACCTGCACAGACGCGCCCCTCGGTGACTCTCCCACCTCGGCCGCCCCCCGCTCGCCACAGTCCGCTCGCCGCAGTCCGAGCCAAGCACCCTCGGCGGCCGCAGCGATCTTCAAGACTGCTCGACACCACGACGGGTTCAGCTCACATCTTGTCCGCCACGGGCACGTATGAGGCGATCGCCCCCTCCGGCCACCGCCAGTGCGATCACGCGGCATGGAGGGACGTCAGGTCTGAGGCGTCGGGTGCCGAGGCGTCGGGTGCCGCGGGGTCGGGCGGACATCGAGGCCGTTCGCAGCCCCGAGCGCCTCACCTGGGAGGCCAAAGGCACCACGTCCTCCGCTGGCCTGGACTGCGACGCCGCATATGGCCAGTTGCTCTGGCGAATGACTGATCCCGCCCCCGGCATCTCGTACGCCGTGGGGGTATTCCCTCAGGTGTGGAAAGTGATCTTGCTGGGGAGCAAGTGATCAGTGGGTGAAGCGCCCACGTTCTTCGGGGGGAGAACCACACGTCATGTCCGTGATCGACCGTGTCGACGGCACCAC
>NZ_SMLC01000417.1 GCF_004349245.1 Actinomadura sp. 6K520
GAAGGTCCTGATTTTTTTTCTTTTTTTTTTTTTTAATGGTACGGCAACCACCGAAAACTACACGCGTAAGGTCGTCGGCAGCCTCAGATTTGTAAAAGAGACAGCCCCACGGCCCCTTCCGGCCCGGAGACCAGGTTCAGCTCACCGACCCCAAAGGCCGCGTCAACACCATCACCCTCCAGCCCGGCAAGGAGTACCACTCCCACAAGGGCTCCGTCCCCCACGACGACATCATCGGCAGCCCCGAAGGCACCGTCTACCGCACCACCGGCGGCACCGAATACCTCGCCTTCCGGCCCCTCCTCACCGACTTCACCCTCCGCATGCCCCGCGGCGCCGCCGTCGTCTACCCCAAGGACGCCGCCCAGATCATCGCCATGGCCGACATCTTCCCCGGCGCCCGCGTCATCGAGGCCGGCGCCGGATCCGGCGCCCTCAGCTGCTTCCTGCTGCGCGCCGTCGGCGAACACGGCCTCCTGTCCTCCTACGAACGCCGCCCCGACTTCGCCGACATCGCCCGCGCCAACGTCGAGAGGTTCTTCGGCGGCCCCCACCCCGCCTGGCGCCTCACCGTCGGCTCCCTCGAACACGCCCTCGCCGAGACCGAGGCCGACCGCGTCGTCCTCGACATGCTCGCCCCCTGGGAACCCCTCGACGCCGTCGCCAAGGCCCTCATCCCCGGCGGCATCGTCTGCGCCTACATCGCCACCACCACCCAGATGTCGCGCATCGTCGAGGACCTGCGCGGCCACGGCGGCTTCGCCGAGCCCCACGCGTCCGAGACCATGCTCCGCACCTGGCACGTCGACGGCCTCGCCGTCCGCCCCGACCACCGCATGATCGGCCACACCGGCTTCCTCGTCACCGCACGCCGCCTCGCCGAGGGCGTCACGCCGATGCCATTCGAGCTTGTCCCC
>NZ_SMLC01000418.1 GCF_004349245.1 Actinomadura sp. 6K520
ACCCCAGCGCCCGCTCTCACACCCACGCCTGTGCCCGCGCCCGCACTCATGCCCGAGCCCGCGACCGCGCCTGCGTCTGGGAGCGCCTCCGCGTTCGTGACTACGCCCGCGTCTGCGAGTTCCTCCACGCTTGTGACCGCGCTTGCGCCAGCGACCGCACCGATGCCCGCCCCTACGCCTGCCCGTGCGGCCGCACCTCCACCCGCGACCGCCTCTCAGCCGGCGAATGGTCCCGCTACCGCAAGCGCTGCCGCGCCTGTGCCCGCGCCGGCGTTTGGGGGTGCGTCTGCGCTTGCGGCCGCCTTCGCGTTTCCGGCTGCGTCCGCGACCGTCGTCGTCCCGCAGGGGCGGGCCCGGCTCCGCTCTGGAGCGGAGAGTTCCTCGGAAGGGCTTCGATGAGACTCGACATCATCACAATCTTTCCCGAGTACTTCGCTGCCCTGGACATCTCTCTCCTGGGCAAGGCCCGGCGGACCGGCATCCTCGACGTGCATGTCCACGACCTGCGTGACTGGACCCACGACCGGCACCGCACCGTGGACGACACCCCGTACGGCGGCGGCCCGGGCATGGTCATGAAACCCGAACCCTGGGGCGAAGCCCTGGACGCACTGGTCCCGCTCTCCGCCCGCGCCAGCGAACCGCCCTCCGGTGCGGCCCCCGCGGATCCCCTGTCTTCGACACCATCCGGGGCCACCACGTCGGGTGCGGGACCAGCACCAGCGGACACCCCCGATCCGGCACCTCCCAGCACGCCATCCGACAGCGCGGCACCCGGCGCGGCGTCCGGTAGCGCAGGATCTGGCGGAGATCTCAGCGGGGGAGCTTCCGGCGCGGGGTCCGACGACCCTACTTCCGGCGGAGGGGCCGGTAGCGCAGCAGTTGGTGGGGTGTCCGGTGCTGGGG
>NZ_SMLC01000419.1 GCF_004349245.1 Actinomadura sp. 6K520
CTCACGCACGGCCACGAGGACCACATCGGTGGCCTGCCCTACCTGCTGCGCGAGAGGCCCGACATCCCGCTCATCGGGTCGCGTCTCACCCTGGCGCTGATCGAGGCGAAACTGGTCGAACATCGCCTGCGCCCGCACAGCCTGCAGGTCAAGGAGGGCGACGAGCAGACCATCGGGCCGTTCAGCTGCCGGTTCTACGCGGTGAACCATTCCATTCCCGACGGCCTCGCGGTCGCGATCACCACCGGCGCGGGCACGGTCCTGCACACCGGCGACTTCAAGATGGACCAGCTCCCTCTCGACGGCCGCCTGACCGATCTGCCCAGCGTGGCGGCACTCGGCGCGCAGGGCATCGACCTGCTGCTGATCGATTCGACCAACGCCGAGGTGCCCGGGTTCGTCACCCACGAGCGGGACATCAAGCCGGTGCTGGAGCAGGTCTTCGCCGCCGCCCGCAAGCGGATCATCGTGGCGAGCTTCGCCTCCCATGTGCACCGGATCCAGCAGGTCCTCGATGTGGCGGCGCAGGCGGGACGGCGCGCGGCGTTCGTCGGCCGCTCGATGGTCCGCAACATGGGCGTCGCCCGCGAGCTGGGCTACCTCACCGCCCCCGATGATCTGATCATGGACGCCAAGGCGCTCAACGGCGTCCCGGACGACCGCACGGTCCTGGTGTGCACCGGCTCGCAGGGCGAGCCGATGGCGGCGCTGTCGCGGATGGCCAACCGTGATCACCAGATCCGGATCGAGCCCGGCGACACCGTGGTGCTGGCGTCCTCGATGATCCCGGGCAACGAGACGGCCATCAACCGCGTCATCAACGGCCTGACCCGGTGGGGCGCCAACGTCGTCCACAAGGAGAACGCCCGGGTGCACGTGTCCGGGCACGCCTCGGCCGG
>NZ_SMLC01000420.1 GCF_004349245.1 Actinomadura sp. 6K520
GCCCCGCAGTGGCCGCCCTCCCCGGCGGCGGACAACGCGGCCACCCAGCCCCTGGACACCGCCCGCGCGGAAGGCGGCGAACCCGTGGGCGGCGCCGAGAAGGCGACGGCCGTCCTGCCCGCCGTCCCGGAAACGGGTACCGCCGACTTAAGCCCGGCCGACGCGGAGGCCGCGCGGCGGCGGGCGCGGACGGCGGAGCGGCAGCGCGTGGCGGCGGAGGTCAAGCGCAGCCGGGCGGCGCGGCGGGACCGGCCGCAGCGGGAGCTCCCGTCGGCGGCGAGGGCCGCCGACCAGCACCGTTCGGCGATGCTCGTCATGGTCCTCACGCTGGGTCTGCTGATCGCCGCGGTCGCGGTGACCGGCGCGCTGATCGCGTCGTCCATGCGGACGCAGCCGGTCACGCTGGCCGCGCCGCTGCACATCTACCCCGTCACGCAGACGACGCCGGGGCAGTGCCCGGCGGGGACGCAGGGGATCACGGGCCAGTCCGGGACGGGCCCGACCTGCTACGGGCTCGCCCAGGGCATCGCGATCCACAAGGTCGCCGACCTGCGCGTCCAGAAGTCGCGCGTGCAGCCGGGCGGCCACGACGTCGCGGTCACGCTGCGGCCGGCCGACCGGAAGGCGTTCGCCGACCTGACGCGGGCGACGGTCGGGCGTGACCTCGCGTTCGTCGTGCGGAACCGGATCGTCACGCTCCCCCGCGTCGACATGGCGATCCTGGACGGGAAGATCGTGGTGACCGGCCCGCCGGACCGCGCCTCGGCGAACCGGCTCGTCCGCGAACTGAAGGGCCGCTGACCCCCGCCCGCGGCCGGGCCGCTCACAGGTGGCGGGCGGTGATGTCCTCGGCCGGGCTCTCGGCCGGGACGGCGGGGGCGG
>NZ_SMLC01000421.1 GCF_004349245.1 Actinomadura sp. 6K520
CGGCCTTCGTGGTCGGCGATGACGATGGCGCCCGCCTGGTCGTGCTGGGCGCGGCGGATGGCCTCGGCGAGGGGGACGTCGGCGGTGACGAGGGCGGCGCGGCGGGCGAGGCCGCGGGCGGCGAGGCGGGGGATGCGGTCGCGGACGTGCTCGGCGCGGATGGCCTGGGTGGCGCCGACCCAGATGAAGGAGGCGACGAGGGCGGACCACAGGAGGGCGAGCCAGCCGATGCCGCCGGTGGCGTTTCCGTCGGGGGCGGCGGTTCCGTAGGTGGCGAGGTAGGCGCCGGCGACGAGGCAGGCGATGGCGACGCCGCGGCCGACCCATCCGGCGATGATGGCGCCGCTGCGGCTGCGGCCGGTGGCCTTCCAGACGGCGGCGCGGACGAGGCGTCCGCCGTCGAGGGGCAGGCCGGGCAGGAGGTTGAAGACGCCGACGAGGAGGTTGGCGAAGGCGAGGGCGTCGACGAGGAGGAGGGCCACGTCGGGGAGGGGGAGCAGGAGGTGGGCGAGGATGCCGAGTCCGGCGAGGACGAGGTTGACGAGGGGGCCGGCGAAGGCGATGAGGAATTCGCGGCCGGGGGTGGGCGCCTCGCGTTCGATGGCGGTCTCGCCGCCGAGGACGTGGAGGGTGACGGAGCGGACGGGGAGGTGGAAGGCGCGGGCGGTGACGGCGTGGCTGAGTTCGTGGATGAAGACGGAGCCGTAGAGGAGGACGGCGTAGGCGAAGGCGACGAGGTAGCTGAGGGGGCGTTCGACGACGCCGTCGACCTGGCCTTCGAAGAGGACGGTGATGAGCGCGGCGACGAGGAACCAGCTGGGCGAGACGTAGACGGGGATGCCGAAGGGGCGGCCCATGAGGAGGCCGGGGCGGGAGG
>NZ_SMLC01000422.1 GCF_004349245.1 Actinomadura sp. 6K520
GACGAGTGGGGTGAGTGTGGGGTGTGGGGTGATTTCGAGGTAGGTGGTGGTGTTGTTTTGGTGGAGGGTTTGGATGCTTTGGGTGAAGTGGACGGGTTGGCGGATGTGTTGGGTCCAGTAGTGGGGGGTGGTGATGTGGTCGGGGTCGGCTGGTTGGCCGGTGAGGTTGGAGATGATGGGGGTTGTGGGTGGTTGGTAGGTGAGGTGTTGGATGTGTTGGTGGAATTGGTCGAGGATGGTTTCCGTGTGGTGGGAGTGGAAGGCGTGGTTGACTCGGAGTTTTGTGGTTTTGGTGCCTTGTTGGCGGTAGTGGGCGAGGATTTCGTTGACGGGTTGGGGGTCGCCGGAGATGACGGTGGAGGTGGGGGTGTTGTGTGCGGCGATGGTGATGGTGTCGGGGAGCAGGTCGGCCAGGTCGGTGGGGGTGGTGTTGATGGCGGCCATGGTGCCTTGCGGGAGGGTGTGCATGAGGTGGGCGCGGGTGGTGATGAGGTGTGCGGCGTCGGGGAGGGTGAGGATGCCGGCGGTGTGGGCGGCGCTGATTTCTCCGATGGAGTGGCCGAGGAGGTGGTGGGGGGTGATGCCGAAGGTGGTGAGGGTGTGGGTGAGTGCGGTGTGGATGGCGAACAGGGCCGGTTGGGTGTAGCGGGTGTCGTCGAGTAGGTGGGGGTGGTGGTGGTCGAGGATGAGGGGTTTGAGGGGGGTGTCCAGGTGGGGGTCGAGGTGGGTGCAGGTGTGGTCGAGGGCGTGGGCGAAGGTGGGCAGGTGGTGGTAGAGCTGGGCGCCCATGCCGGGGCGTTGGGAGCCTTGTCCGGAGTACAGCAGGGCGAGTTTGCCGCCGGTGGGGGTGGCGCGGCCGGTG